>CAZKQJ010000001.1:0-116412 GCA_964554875.1 uncultured Spirochaetaceae bacterium
CAGACTGCTGTCCGCTTTGCTCCGGAATCACTGTCCGTTTTCAACGGAATACACAGCCATGGTGAAATTAAGCCTCATGGTTGCAAGGCCTTGGCCTGGTTGAGTGTAGAAATATTTGCCGGGAACAAACGCTACATTGTTTTTTACCGCTTTCCGGTAGATTTCTTCTGAATCAACATGGGCATCGCTTTCGGCCCAGATAAACATACCTCCTTCCGGCCTTGAAAACCTGAACCACGAAGGAAAATATTTTTCAAGAGCATTCATCATTGCCGCGTGTCTTGGGCGGTACAGTTCTATAATCCTGGGGAGCTGCTCATCAAGATAGCCACCTGCAATATACTCTGCAGCCAGGGCCTGTGAAAAGGTTGATGTATGCAAATCTATTCCCTGTTTCACAATAATCAGCCACTTACGTATTTCGGCCGGAGCAACACATACGCCTATCCGAAGCCCGGGAGCCAGAACCTTTGAAAGTGTTGTAATGTAGATCACATTGTCAGGAGCAAATGTCTTTACCGCAGGAAGGGCTTCGCCGGTGTATCTCAAATTACTATATGGATCATCTTCTATCATCAGAGCATCATGCTCTGTAATTATTTCTGCAATCCTTTTTCGTCTTTCCAGACTTATACTTCTTCCTGTAGGATTCTGAAAGGTAGGAACTGTGTATACAAATTTTATTTGATGCTTCTTTAGGGTTTCATCGAGAGACTCAGGGATCATTCCTTTTTCATCCATTTCAACCCTGACGAATGAAGGCTGATACGGCCGAAAGGCCTGGATTGCTCCCAGATAAGTAGGAGCTTCTACTGCAATCTTGTCTCCTTCGGATATCAATGACATTCCAATGGCATCTAGAACTCCCTGGGAACCGGTCTGAACAATAATATCTTCGGTAGAAGCAATTATTCCTCTTTTCTCAAGATACCTGGAAAGACTCTCTCTTAACGGGGTAAATCCCTCGGTAAGATCATACTGAAAAGCTGCCGAACCGTATTTGTCAATTACAAGATTAGTCAGTTCCTTTATCCTATCCATAGGAAAACTTTCAGGAGAAGGAATTCCTCCCGCAAGAGACACCATTCCGGGCTGAGACACTACCTTGAGAATCTCTCTTATTGCACTGGGGCCCATATCTCCTGTACGCCTGGAAAGCAGCTTTTCATAATTCATTCGTTTCTCCTTATTATCATATAACCGGATAGTCTAAGCTTTTTAAAGTGATTATGCCACTGAATTATGAATAATTACTCAGGGCCGGTCAGAGGTATGACTCGATCGCATCATATGCAGTTTATCCAGCCCAAACTGTCGTCCGACTTAAAAAATAACGTGGAAAACTGTTTGACAAAAGGGCTCCTTCTCCACTGATTACAGGAAGTATAAACCGTTGTTGAAACAATTCGCCAAAAACCCTTCAAAATACGCTATAATCACCATAAAACTCATGTAAGGATACACTTTATGGCCAACTTTCAAAGCAAGTCAAACTTCATCTGGTCTGTTGCGGACCTATTGAGAGGGCCATACCGCCCCAATCAATACAAAGACGTAATGCTTCCACTTGTTGTTCTCAGACGCTTAGATTGTGTTCTGGATGCAACAAAACCAATGGTCCTGAAAGAGTATAAAAAGATCAAAGACAAGGGAAAGGGCGTAATCAACGCTAAACTCACTAAGATCACTGGTGTGCCCTTTTTTAATACTTCTCTTTATGATTTCACCAAGCTGAAAGGTGATCCTGATGGGATTGCATCGAATTTGGTCAATTACATCAAGGGATTCAGTGATAAGGCTGGTTCTATAATCGATTCCTTCTTGTTTGAGGACCAAATAGCTAAGTTGGATAAAGCTAATCGACTTTATCTTATCGTTTCAAAGTTTGCCGATATTGATCTTCATCCTGAGACGGTCAGTAACATTGAAATGGGCTACATATTCGAAGACCTTATTCGCCGTTTTAATGAGGCAAGCAATGAGGAGGCTGGAGACCACTTTACCCCTAGAGAAGTTATCCGTCTTATGGTTGATATCCTCTTTGAACCTGATTCGGATATTCTTACTGCTAAGGGACTTGTAAAGACCATGTTTGACCCGGCCATGGGAACTGGGGGAATGCTCTCGGTTTCTGAGGAATATTTGAAAGATCACAATCCTGATGCTCGATTAGAAGTCTTTGGGCAGGATTATAACCCCCAGTCGTATGCAATTTCAGGTTCCGATATGATGATTAAGGGTCAGAATATTGAGCATATTGTCTTTGGAGATTCCTTCACTGATGACGGATTCAAGGATGATAAATTTGACTATATGCTCGCCAATCCACCTTTCGGAGTTGAATGGAAGCCGGAACAAGATGAAATCAAGAAGGAACATGATGAAATGGGCTTTGCTGGCCGCTTTGGTGCAGGACTTCCACGAATCAACGATGGTTCGTTTCTGTTTCTACAGCACATGATCTCTAAGATGAAAGCCCCGGAAGATGGAGGAAGTAGGATCGGAATTGTATTCAATGGGAGCCCCCTCTTTACAGGAGGTGCTGGATCAGGGGAGTCAGAAATCAGACGATGGATAATCGAGAATGATTGGCTTGAGGCTATCATTGCACTCCCTGACCAGCTCTTTTATAACACGGGTATCTCCACCTATATATGGATTGTTACAAACCGTAAGTCAAACAGGCGAAAAGGTAAAATTCAACTTATAGATGCTACCTCCAACTTTTCAAAGATGCGAAAGAGCCTGGGAAATAAGAGAAATAAAATTTCTGATGATCAGCGGGAAGAGATTGTTAGGCTCTATGCGAACTTCAAAGAGACTGAAAAGTCAAAGATATTTGATAATGCAGACTTTGGGTATCAGCGAATCACTGTAGAAAGGCCCCTAAAGCTTAATTTTGAAGTCAATAAAGAAAGACTTGAACGAGTCAAGGAACTTAAAGCGTTTATAGTTCTTGCTGAATCCAAGAAGCGAAAGAATCAAGCTAAAATTGCCAAGGAAGAGGAGGCTGGACGAAAGCTTCAACAATCTATCCTTGAAGCTGTATCAACCATAAAAGGCAGATTTACGAATCAAGATCAGTTTATGGAACAGTTCAACTCAGCTGTAAAAGGTCTTTCAATTGCGACACCCCTCAAGAAAGCAATCGTCTCAGCTTTATCAGAACGGGATAAAGAGGCTGATGTGGTTATAGACAAGAAGGAGAATCAAGAACCGGATTCAGAGCTCAGGGATTATGAGAATGTTCCGTTGAAGGAAGATATCAAGGAATACATGGAGAGAGAAGTTCTTCCCTATGTTCCAGATGCCTGGATTGATGAGTCAAAGACAAAGATAGGCTATGAAATTCCCTTCAATCGACATTTCTATGTTTATCAACCGCCGAGATCGATTGATGAGATTCAGGCTGAGTTGAAAGATATTGAGGGAGTAATAGAGGAATTATTAAAGGCATGAATAAAGTTGAAAACTGGAAATCGGTAAAGCTCAAGTTTTTTGCTAAAGCCATCAATGGTTTTGCTTTCAATAGCAATGATTATTGTGACGATGGCATCCAGATTGTAAGAATCGGAAATATTAAGAAAGATGGAAGGGTTGATCTCTCCAATGCAAAAAAAGTGCCTTCAGTTTTCCTAAAACTATACTCAAGTGTTAGCCTCATGAAGAATGATATAGTGATGGCAATGACAGGTGCAACAATTGGGAAGGTAGGAAGATATCTTGATGATAAACCTGGATTATTAAATCAGCGGGTCTGTAAGTTCTTACCACACACTATTGATAGAGATTTTTTATGGTTTATTTTACAGTCTAACTCCTATCTGGAACATGTATTTTTAACTGCTGGAGGAGGAGCTCAAGCGAATATTTCTGATGTCCAATTGTTAGATTACAAGACAATAATTCCTATTCCATTCATCCAAAGCCGAATCGCATCATTCCTCGACCAAGAAACCTTCCGCATTGATACGCTAATCGCCAAGAAAGAACGCCAGATAGAACTCCTGCAAGAAAAGCGACAAGCAATCATCACCCAGGCTGTAACCAAAGGGCTCGATCCCAATGCAAAAATGAAGGATTCTGGTGTTGAATGGATCGGGGAGATTCCAGAGGGTTGGGATTTAATAAAACTAAAATATATATCAACCAAGGTCAATAGTGGTAAAACTCCAAGAGGAGGTTCTGAATCGTATCAGGATAAAGGAATAATGTTGATCCGAAGTCAGAATGTATATTTCGATGGGTTAAGATTGGATGACGTTGTCTTTATTGATGAAGAAACTGATCAGGAAATGAGAAATTCAAGAGTTCAACCAATGGATGTTCTCTTAAATATAACGGGAGCAAGTATCGGAAGATCATATTACGTTCCTAAAGATTTCCCAGCCTCGAACGTAAATCAGCATGTATGTATAATTCGTCCTGATCGTATCAAAGTAATAACTGAATATTTATGGTTGTGTATGGCAAGTTCAATAATCCAGAAAGTCGTTTTCTCTTTTGAAAAAGGAACTTCCAGAGAGGGAATTACTTTTGAACAAATTAGGAATTTCGATATTCCGCTTCCTATGACAGTTGAAGAACAGTCTTCTATAGTGGAGACAATATTAGCCGAAATTGATCGTAATGATAGGATTGTTAATATAATCCAAAAATCAATCGACCTCCTCAAAGAATACCGCTCCTCTATGATAACCCACGCAGTAACAGGCCAGATTGATATAGAAAACATGGAGAAAGGGAAATGAAAAACTATAGTGAGGCAACCTTTGAAGAAGCCATTGAACTCTTCTTAACCGAGAATGACCATTACATTAAACGTTCCCACGAACACTTTGATAGAACCCTTTGCCTTGATACCGGAATCTTTGCAGAGTTTGTTAAGATTT
The DNA here is from genome assembly GCA_964554875.1 of uncultured Spirochaetaceae bacterium. Lineage (GTDB taxonomy): Bacteria > Spirochaetota > Spirochaetia > JC444 > Marispirochaetaceae > Marispirochaeta. Next base: position 4,893 of record CAZKQJ010000001.1, read on the forward strand.
CACAGCCAAAAGAATGGGATTATCTCTACAAAATCCACAAAGAAAATACTCCGAAGGTCCTGATTGAAGACTTAACTAGGGCACTGGATTCCGAATATGAAGGGTGCCTCACAGTTCTCCGGCATGGCTTCAAATGTTCTGGAAAGCAAATAAAAGCTGCTTTCTATAAGCCTGTCTCTGGGATGAATCCAGAGACTCAGAAACTCTATGAATCCAACATCCTGACTATCACACGGCAGGCCCACTATTCAGACAAGCATAATAACTCTATCGATATTGTCCTTACAATCAATGGAATCCCCGTAGTAACCATGGAACTTAAGAACCCCATGACAGGTCAAACATGGAGCCATGCGATCCATCAATATAAGACTGACCGTGATCCTGCTGATAAAATCTTTCAATTTAAGAAACGGGCTTTAGTCAATTTTGCCGTTGATACTGATGAAGCCTACATGACAACCAGGCTTAACAAGGATAATACGTATTTTCTTCCATTCAATAAAGGAAATAACTACGGTAAGGGAAATCCAGAGAATCCAAATGGATACAAGACTGCATACCTTTGGGAAGAAGTCTTAACACGCGATTCTCTTCTTGAGATAGTATCAAAGTTTCTCCATCTCCAGGTTGAAGAAAAGAAGGTTGGCAGCAAAAAAAGCAAAAAAGAGACTATGATCTTTCCCCGTTATCATCAGCTGAATGTTGTCAGAAAACTCATCAAATCTTCCCGAGAAGAAGGCGCAGGCCATAATTACCTTATCCAGCACTCAGCAGGTTCCGGTAAGTCAAATAGCATTGCTTGGGTGGCGCATAGATTAGCATCCTTACATGATGACAAAGATTCAAGAGTATTTGACTCAGTAGTTGTAGTCACAGATCGGCGAGTTCTGGATCAGCAGCTTCAGAATACTATCTATCAGTTCGAGCACAAATCAGGAGTTGTTCAGAAGATTGATCAGAACTCCACACAGTTAGCAGAGAATTTAATCGTAGGGACTCCAATTATAATCACCACATTACAAAAGTTTCCTTTTGTCATTGAAAAGGTAGGAGACCTCAAGGATAGAAACTACGCCGTTATTGTTGATGAGGCACACTCTTCGATGGGTGGTCAGACTGCATCCGAGATGAAAGGTGTATTAGGCTCTCAAGGAAATGATGAGGATGTAGAAGAAGAGTTCAGCATTCCCGATCATGAAGAAGAAATCATCAAGGCGATGAACAAAAGGGGACCTCAGAACAATATCTCCTTCTATGCTTTCACGGCCACGCCTAAATACAAGACCTTGGAAGTTTTTGGAAGAGAAGGAATCGATGGTAAGCCAGAACCCTTCGATGACTATTCCATGAGGCAGGCGATTGAAGAAGGCTTTATCCTTGATGTCTTGGACAATTACACAACTTACAAGACCTATTGGAAGCTGATAAAAAGTGTGGAGGACGATCCCGAAGTAGATAAGAAAAAGGCTTCAGCAGCATTGGCTCGTTTCGTTTCCCTTCATCCTCACAATATCGCTCAGAAAGTGGAAGTAATCGTCGAGCACTTCCGGAAGCATACCCGGCACAAAATCGGTAACAGAGCAAAAGCAATGATTGTTACCAGAAGCCGTCTTCATGCAGTTAGGTTCAAGAAGGCCATAGACGAATATATCAAGGAAAAGGGTTACACAGACCTTAGAACGCTGGTTGCTTTCTCTGGATCAGTTGATGATGAAGGTGTCTCATTTACAGAAGTAGAGATGAATAATGGAGTGAAGGAAAAAGAACTGCCCAAGACCTTCAACAATCCAGAATACAGCATTCTGATTGTTGCTGAGAAATATCAGACTGGTTTTGACCAACCATTGCTTCATACTATGTATGTGGATCGTCGTCTTGGGGGAATCCAAGCGATACAGACACTTTCACGATTGAACAGGACCTGTGCAGGTAAAGAAGACACATTTGTTCTTGATTTCGTAAATAAAGAAGAAGACATTCAAGTTGCTTTCCACCCTTACTATGAAAAAACCCTTGTAGGTGACAGAGCGGAATACAAACAGCTCTACGAACTTCAAGCTAAGTTAGCTGCGTTCAAGGTCTATTATCCGAATGAGGTTGAAGAGTTTGCACGTTTCTTTTTCTCGTCCAAGCAAAAACAATCGAAAAAAGATCATGCGTCCATGAACGCTATCCTTGATGCGGCCATTTCTCGGTTCAATGAACTGGACGACCAAGACAAGGAAGAGTTCAGATCAAATCTCCAGGCATTCAGAAATCTCTACAGTTTCTTGGCTCAGATCATTCCATTTCAAGATAGTGATCTTGAGAAGCTCTATACCTATCTCAGATTTCTACAAACTAAGCTGCCAAGAAGGGATCGGAGTCCAGTCTTCGATATCGAAGGTGATGTTGCCCTTAAATACTATCGACTCCAGAAGATTAGCGAAGGATCAATCAAACTCGAAAAGAATGAAGCATCTCCGCTCGATGGACCTACAGAAGTTGGGACAGGAAAAGGAGGTTCAGAGCAGGAACATCTATCAACGATAATTGAGATCATCAATGAGCGTTTCAAAACTGATTTCACCGCAGCAGATGAACTATTCTTTGATTCAGTCCGTGAAGATGCAGTTCGAGATGAAAATGTTAGAAATGCTGCAATTGCTAATACGTTGGATGGCTTCAAGTTTGTTTTCAATAATAAAATTGAGGATATATTTGTAGATCGAATGGAGCAGAATGAGAAGCTCACTGCCCGATTCTTGAATGATACTGACTTCAAGGAACTTGTCAGCCAATACTTGATGAAGAAGGTGTATGAAACGATTCGGGAAGAGGTGGTAACATAAATGAAGGTAGTAATTAAAAAGCCGGGAGAAATATGGGTATCCCTATATATGTAGAAGCTATCTACAGAGACTATGCTGAAACATGATAGAATGATAGTAGCGGAGTTGGTAACATAATAAAAGCATAAATAGGAATTGCTGAAATCAAGAGGTCATGGAGTTCAAATAGAGATTTTGACATTGGTAATCGATTCGCAGGAGTAATTCAATATAGCTATTTATGTGGTGGCTAATGGTTATTATTTAAGTGTAGTGGGGTGGTATGATCCTAACTGATTTTGAGAAAATCATTGTCAATGAAATAAACAAAGGAAATGTCAATGATCCATTAACATATAGGGAATGGATGCTCAGAAATGAGTCTGATCGGGCTATACAGGAGAACAATACTGAGTTTAATCGATACATGATCACTTTTCTTCAGACAGTAAAAAGGCTGGAAGAAAGTAATCTATTAATGCTATCACCAGTATTTGATAATTTGCCATTCAAGAATAAATTCTTAGAAAGGTTAATACCTAATAACAATATGTATGCATCAAACGATTATCTTGCCATGATTCGCTCTTTCCGATATGAGGCGACCGCTTATTCCATAAGAATATATCCGATGCCCGAATTAACCAGCTTTATTGAAAGAGGATATATGACTAAGGACGAAGTCAAATATCTTGAAGAAGTTAGAGCAAGAAAGAACGCAAACCGACTCACAATAATTATCGCCTTAGCTTCATTGATAGGATCAGCTCTTTTTTCATTCCTTCCATGGTGGATGGATAGAGATAAAGTCGAGGATGTGAATGTTAAAACTATACAGGGTGTAGAATCATACATTGAGACTATCAAAAATATTGAAGAGAATACAAAGTGAAAATTCTAAAGTTATTGTTGATAATATCAGGGAGTATTATAGTATTCTGGTTTGGATTTCAGTTTGGCATGGGATACATAGATGTTAATAGCGATTTTGATTTCCAGATACTTGAAGGTATTCTATCTGTGTTTAATGTGATTTCCACACTACTATTAATAGCTACTGCTTATGTGGCTTTTGAGTCACTGAGAGTACAACAAAAATCATTCAAATCACAGAAAGAAGAGATGGAACAACAGTCAGCTATTTTTTCATTGCAGAATTTTCAAGGTGTTTTCTATAAGCAATTGAAATATTATAAAGATGAATTAGATTCGATGAGTAGAGAAGTTCCCGAGGCATTACAAAGTTATGGAATAAAACAACAGTATTCAATATTTGAAAATACGATAGAATCGATTACACTATTTTTCTTTGTAGCTAGTAATTCCTCGGTTGAAGAGATATGTAACGAATACGAAGAGAATAAGCGCCTGAAGGTAGTTATTGATTGTGCTCAGGAATATTATAAATTTGATAGTATCGAGAACTTAGTTAAGAAGCTGTATCAAAACATGGCTAGTATTATTTACCCTCTGCACAAGAGATCAAAGAAACAGATGAGAATACTTAGCTTTATGTTTAGAACATCCATGCTATTGGAAAGTTATTCTAAATATATGAATGATGCAACTAAAAATTTATTCCTTGATAATTTTCTAAGCACTCCAGATTTAGAAGTAGTAGTAGCATATTTTCTGATGAATTTGGGACACTATGAACGACTTACTGACAGTAAATGGGAATATGAAATTGATCTCCACATTTGGAATAACTACATAGTTGGAACTAAATATGAGGAAAAATTATTTATTGATTACATTAATTCATATCATGAAGAGTTATTATAAAATGAATATAATAAGAGCAGAAAGGATGCAACATTACTCTCAACCAGCATAGTCCGTTGTGTCTGTAAGGTTTTTAACTGCTTCTGCAATTTCATTAAAGTATTCGATGACTCTATCCATTCTGCTCCCTGGTGATTCATGGGTTCTTTCTGCTCTTGTAATAATCCTTGTTGCTTATCTAATTCTTTCTTGACTATATCTGATTGACTCTTTAATTCCTTTATTACTGTCTTCAAGCTCTTGTTTTCAAACTGTGATTTCTGTATATCTAAGAATTTGAAAATGTAATAAATACTTTCTGAATAGGAATAAAAAATAAAAATATTTTCAAAAAGTACTTGGATTCTGGAAATATTTTGATAATATAGATCAAGTGATGGAGGGTATTTAGAATACTCTGGATATTAAAGCAATTAATAGTAACATGTAATTCGTACGCATAGCTTATTAAAAGAATAAAAGGGAGAACAAAATGACTAAAAAAGAGCTTAGAGAAAAAGGGTATTTAACAAAAGGTGACTTTAACAAAAAGAAGGTATTTCCAAAAGATAATGCAACTACAGTAAATTGTAAAGGTGAAGAATTCTATTCACCAGAAGACCTAATTGAAGTTGATACAAAAACAAACTGGTCTCGAAGGGGGTTTAAGGTTCCAGATGATGCAGAACCAATAACCAAAATAAAAGTGTATGCGGGTGGTAGATGGAGAGAGTGTGAAGCCTATAGTAATGATAGCCTACAAGAAAAGCGGAAGCACCGAAAAAAAGAAACAAAAATAATTGATATTGCCCTTGCTACTTTTACAGTTAATCGTTATGCAAAGCGGTGTAGGGATAATGCTTCTTCATTTTATGGAAAAGGTAGTTACGACTTATCTACATATAAAAAGGAAGAAAAAGAAAAAATGTATAAACTCAAAGAAAGAGGAATATTTAATCTCTGGAATGAAAAGCGATTAGAAATAGTAGGTAGGCACGGAGATTTGATATTATATAAAAGTGATGGATATTATTTTCATTCTCCGTCATTTCCTAAAGAGGTCAGTATCGAGGAGATCGAGTATATAAATGATGATATCGATGTTTATATAGAAAAGAAAGAGAAAGAAAAGTCTGAAGCTAGATTGAAAGATGCTAAAGAGACACTTTACACTCTTTCTAAAATGAGTGGTTGGAAAAAGATACAGAGAAAAGACGAGAATATTTATTATCCTGACTTTTATGATGAAGACAATGAAGAATATGATGATGAAGATGAATTTGATGAAGAAGGAGTTTTTTACTGAGTGATAGATCGGCTGTTTTCCTATAGTCATTGTTAATATATGAAGAGAAGACATTTAGCTTAACATTTATATTATGAAAGAATAATAGATGTAGAAGGACGAAGCCAGGATATTGAACTGAAAGAAAATAATATAAAGATGTGATGAGAATAACTCCAAATATGGGTAGGAAATGATTGCTATCTAAAAGAAGCGATTTCTTTCTCAATTAAGAGAGAAATCTTGTCCTTTAAGTCTCTTTCCAAATATTCAAGTAGTTTCGATCGGTCATTGAAGGTTTGCTCTTGCGAGGACATGAAAAATAGATAAATCGGTTGATTGAGGGCTTCGGATATAGCCTTCAGTTTATGCAGTGAAATAGCCTTCTTTCTTGTTTCCACTTCTCCAATATAACTAGTAGACATGTTGCAGGTTGTAGCTAATGCGAGTTGTGATAAACCTGCCTTCTTTCGATAGTATTTTAGATTTGACGCTACTAAGTCATAGACCTCATCTGACCTATTCATTTTGACCCTCTATTTGTGAATAAATAGTATAAAATATCGAAAAATACTTGCAATTCGCTGAGATCGGTGTTATGTATATAAATATCGAAAATAGCGCATTTAGGGGGTAAATAATGATTAAAAAGAATGTGTTGATCACATTGACAGTATTGGTACTTACTGTATCTCTAAACGCAGATGAAAGTGATTGGAATCCAATTCTCTATTGGGATGGTACTTATTGTTACATTGACACCCAGGGAAATATACAGTTACAAGGGCCTTACGAAGAGGCATATAAATTTAACAATGAGCTTGCTAGAGTTAAAATAGATGGAAAATATGTATTTATAAATAAAGAAGGAAATGTTGTCATAGACCTGCCAACTAAAGCAAAGGATGATGACGCCGTAGCATATAATATTCAATGCGATTTTAGCGATGGATTTGCTTTAGTTCATATACAATCATACAATAAAAGATTAGATGGAGAAGGCTTTATCAATACCAGAGGAGAGCATGTCATCTCTTCGACGGCTGATTATGATTCATCAATTGGGGATATTTCTGATTTTCGTAATGGGTTTGCACTGATTTATAAAAATGACTTGTATGGATACATCAATACTGAAGGTAAAGAAGTAATTGAAGCAAAGTATAAAGAAGCCTATAACTTCTCAGATGGTTTGGCACGAGTTAAATTCCCGAATACAAATAAATATGGGTATATTAACGAAGATGGGAAAGCTGTAATACGTCCAGAATACACAAAAGCGTATGATTTTTCAGACGGTCTAGCTTTGGTGAAAATTCCTGATACTAAAATAGATTATCATTATGGTTTTATAAATCAGGTAGGCGATTTAGTTATAGACTGTGTTGAGGTTTCCGAGAATAATAAGAATCCAAATGAAAAAATATACAGTATCGGCGAAGATATAAATCAATTTTATGATGGAATCGCTGTAATTGGCCATTCTCCAGGAAGAGACGAAAATGGAACACACCTCTTTCTTAATACGCAAGGGGAAGTTGAATTTAAACTTGATTTGACAGGATTCTCGATATTCAATTCTGGATGTGCGTTTGTTAGTCAGCAAGTAAAAACATATGATTATGATCGAGAGAACCAATCATTATATATAAAACATACAAGGAAAAACTGGGGACTTATTGATACAGATGGAGAATACGTGGTTCCGTTACAATATGAATGGTATCCTGTAAGTGTTTTTAACAATGGTATAGCAAAAGTAAAAGATCGAGAAACAGGGAAAGTTCAATATATAAATACAAATGGAGATATTATATACACTGAGTAGTGCATTATTATAACACTTTGAAATTTCTATCATAGAGATGATTTTTCCAAAGCTTATATTATGAGGTTATTATTTGAAAGAATTAAACCGAATAAACACCGGTATCAATGGGAAAGAAATTATCGAGATGAGATTGAAGAATAAAGAGTATGCACCCGGTTATACATTCTTGTTATGTTTGGTGGTGGTATAAGTATCGTTGTTGAAAACAGCACCGCTATTTGTAACGGTGCTAAGAAATTTATTGCAAAAGAATTAAAATAAGGAGTGTTGTTATGGCAAAAGAAACCCCTATCTGGGCAGAAAAAAGGCTTCAAAAACTGTTGGAAACTGATGAAAAGATTCTCCTGGAACTGAAAGGCCGGGTAGAACAGCATCCTTCAACGGGAATAGGAGCCTTGTTTTTCTGGATATCATATTTTCTTAGGAATATTCTTGGTCTTGTAGTAACTCTGTTGGTAAGGAAAACAGCCTGGCTTGTAGTAACTGATAAGCGATTCATCATCCTTACAAATGACGGAAGTAACTGGCCTTTTTGGGGCGTGCCGTTCTCCCGTTCAAATATTGATTACACAATTGAAAGAAAAAACATTGCCTCAGTTAATGTATCCGACAATTTCGCCTTCTGGTTTATCCGTGCGCGGGGCTTGCGAATTGAGTCTATTGGAAGTCTGGATATAGTCTTTAACGGTATGTCTGTAGAGGGAATCGAAAAGGCTAAATCTTTTCTGGCTACGGAATCAGTTAGGTAATACAAAATTATGCTCTCTGGTTATAATTACATGAGATTGGACCAGAGAGCAATCTTCTAATTATTTTCTATAAAGTACTTGGATTCTAGAGAATCTATGATATTCTGACATAAGATAATAGGGACGTGATTTGTGCTTCGGCTTGCCGCGTCTATAAACAATGAGCTAAAAGGAGATATCATGCGACCAACAGATTATGCAAACCGTTATTGTGGTTTTAGATTTGTAATGAAAATGAATAGTGATACTATTATAGAAACTGAAATCGAGTATCTATCCTGTCAATCAGCTGTAATAAAAATCCTTTCTCCAGGTGAATTTCAAGACTGCAAAATAATTACACCACATGTTCCAGCTTTCGCTTATCCTACACTCTTGGGTTATACCTACAAAGGCTTTATAAATCAGAAATTCACTGAAAGCATTTTGTCTGGCATACGCGAATGGATGAAAAAGAGGCAGGCTATACAGATACATAGGTCTGAGATTGAGAGTTTTATAGAAGTTGGCATTGCAGAGGCGGAAATAAAATCATGGCTAAACGAAGAATTTGGAACTGGTTTCACCTATGGTGATAGGATTATAAATATATAAGATATCTTTGAAGGATTTAAGTTGGATTGAGAAGCACAAAAGGAGCAAGTAATGAAATCACTAGAAATGTTAAAGAAGAATTGTATCGATTTAATGGAAAAGTATGATACAAACAAGCATGACCGGATGATTACTTACACGGAATGGAAGAATTACGCTGGTTCAAGTTCTGAAGAAGAGTGGTCTGAATTCAAGAAAAAGTTTATAACCGAACAGCGAAAAACAGGTTTTATCTGGAAAGCAGTGCAAGGGTATGCCGGTCCTATAGAACTGAAGAGTGTCGAACTGAACTCAGAAATAGGAACTTCACTTGCAAAGCTTTCATATAACGACGGGATAACTGAAGGTCATTTTATCAATGATATCTTGAGACGATATATACCAGAGATATTTCATTATCTTGGAGAAGAGTTTTTCATATCTAATGTTTCCTATAGTGATGCAAAGGATGAGTTCAAGTCAACGAATATAGATGGCAAAGTATATAAATGTTCCGGTTATGCAGGGGTAAGCTTCAAGCTTTCAACAAGTGAGTATAGATACTCATCAGGGGCAAATGACCGGAAAAAGGAATTTAACTTTGGAGAGCTTATTATCAAATCTCCAGTTGGAAAAAGCTTTTTCAGTAGTCTTGGCTTGACACATATTGAGCATGTACAGGAAAGCAGAAAATCTGGAAAGTATCAGAATGTTGATTTCCAGGGGTTTCAAATAAAACGAACAATCGATGAAGACTTCTTCATTATGTATAATTTTGAACTAAAACCTTCGAATGATATTTCTCAGATATCGACTGCAATTTCTCAGGCGATAAACTATAAAGAAAAAGCCAATCATACGTTTATCGTCATACCTAACTTTGACTATGATTCATTCTATGACCCTGAACGATTCAGTAATTTTCATGACCTCTGTAAGAAGAATCAGATTGGTATTATCTCAATACGTATGAATATTGGAACTGATGAAATCGAGGATATCTTTGAAGTCTTACCGGCGGAAAAGACTGAAATCACCGACTATACAGATATTAAAAAAATGGTAGATGAGCAAGGGTATGAGAAGTGTGTTATTTGTAGAAGAATAGTAAAAAGTGATGAGAAGCGAGAAGGATGTGGTTGGAGAATTGTATATAAAGATAAAGAAGGTAAAGAACGACAAGGGTGTATGAAAGAACAGTGGGGTCATGTGGTGATTGGTTCCTTGGAGAAAGGAGATTAAGAAGTCTCTATAGAGAGGAAAAGGCTTTGCAAAGATATCAGGATTCTACAGTATTTACTAATTATGGGTTAGTAATGAATGAAGAAATGGTTGAAGCTCGTGAAGCAGTTCTTACTGGTAAAATGAAAGTCATTGATAGAGTCGCCGATCTTGAAAATAAGAAGGGAGCAGGGACCTTGTCATCAGGCTCCTGTCATGATGGTATTATAACAAACGATGAATACATTGAATTAGAAATGTTAAAAGAGCACTGGAACCTGGAAATATTTGATGAAGTCGTAGAAATGATACAGATGGGAAGATTTGATACTATTAAAGAACTTCTGAACTTTCTATATGCAAATATCTATGTTCCAGAAAAAGAAGATAATTTAAGTGATGATAATATCAATATTGAGAAAATAAGAAAGGAAGAAAGCCAGAGGATTGTTACATATACTGAGATTTACTATTTGATTGATGAGATTTTTGATGATCATGAAAAGGTTTAGTGAAAAATAGCCAATTATAAGACATGTATCTATATGTAGAAACATTGTTTTACTAAATTAGTAATAACTGTCTCTTGAGTAAAATCTATATGATAAAACAGTCTGATATTTGATTAAAAATACTGACAGATATGAAAGGTTCTTCCTATAGTAGAATCTTGATCCTTCAGATATTACCTTACTTGTTCCATTGATTATATTTTTCCTTCAGGTACGATGAATGGAGGATGGTAGAATAAAATTATTACCTCTTTATGTTTGAATAATACCTATAATATAGATACTTCAAAGAAATACCCCATGTTGAACTAAATGGTGTGGTATTTCTTCTCTTAAGAAAGTTTCTTCTGCAAGTAGTATTTCTTCTATTTCTGAATCAGAAAATGAATCTACTAAATCATACAGAAGGTAGCCTGTCTTCTCATTAGTATTGTTCTTTTTGCATTTATTCATAATATTTACTCCTTTATGTATAGCTGTTTTCTGTTCACGGTTTGTAGATACTTTGTCAGTAATATATGGTAATGATAAATTCTGTCTGTTTAGTAGGGATATTAAATAATCGAATTTGCTGTCATCTGCTACAGCATTCATCAAATTATCAATAGTATTTATATCCTCGGAATACTTCATCTGTAGCGAATTACCTCTTAGTCTTATTTCAATTTTGTAGAGGTTGTCTGAAAGAAGCTTATTCTGATTGTCTTTATTTCGGGGATCATAACATGCGGTTGTAATATTTCTGATTTTGGAATGATTGATATAAACAGTGCTGTCCTGTAGTGAATCCAGAATACTCTTACTATGCTCTAAGGTATAATTGCTATGATCCTTGATGGAATTGTATTTTGCGATAGAGATACAAGAAGCTAATTCGTCGAGAAAGGTTAGCCGGGATTGTGCATCATTGAATTTAAATATTTTAGATAAATCTAAGCGTGATATCTGTAGTTGGCTGAGGCTGATTCTGTGGTCAAAGAAATCTAAGACAGTGTTAGAAATAAATTGCACTACTTGCTTATCAGAGAAATTGTTTTTTTTCAGGACGTTTAAGTCAAAGAATTCAAAAGAGTATGATTTATAGACATGATGGTTCTTCACTACATAGTGTATTCCCTCGCAACATCTATGTTGTATGTTTTGCCAGCCATAGTTCTTTCTATTTATTCCAGGGATAAAATTATTCTGAATGTATGGCAGAAAAGGAGCGTCTTTGAAATCCACTTTAACAGTAATGCTATCGATAATGTTATCTTGATATTTCTGAATAGTAAAATTTCGGTTAAGTTTGATCTCTTTTAGCTTCCTGAAGTGTTTTGTTATGTGTGATTGTTTGCCGTGGTGAGTGAATGAGTCTTCGTTAAAATACTTTGATAGATCGAAGGCTGGATATGCAGAAGTTATGTAAAGCTTCTTGTGAGCTCTTGAGGAAGCAGTATAAAATAGATTTTTCTCTATCAAATCATCTATAACGAATTCTTGAAACCCTACTAAGAATACAATATCGGCTTCCAGTCCTTTGAAGCTGTGGATAGTATTGATAGTTACATTATTTCCAAAAGAAGATGAGTGGTCCTGATAAAGCTTGAGATCACGTTTCCATCTGGAGAGGATTGCGATTTTCGTAGAGGAATCAATTTTAGAAACTAAAGATTTTACCCGCTCATACTCTTTAGTCTTGTTTGCGAAAAATTGAATGTTCGGGAGTTCATATTTGTTCTTCAAACTCCCAATCGGATTAGAATACAGAAGTTCTTCTGGATAGTTATCATATGACTTGCTATGAAATCCATTGATAAACTGTAAGATTGCCTCATTAGCGGTTCTATGATTTTCATTGAGATATTTTTTAGTGATTTTGATGTTTGGAAAGTATAGTTCCGGTGTATAAAAGATGCATGGGTCTAATGGCTTGTTGCTGTTGAAGTCTTTTGTGATTCTTTGGTTCCTATCTCCGTAGATATGAAGAGTAATATCAAAAGCATCTCCAAGGTGTTTGATGATATCGAAGTAGAGAGGACTAAAATCCTGAGCTTCATCAATAAAGATATGGTCTAACGTATGTAATGTCTGTTTGATAGAGTCAGTATTGATTGATAAGAACGTTTTAAGAAGATTATCAAAGTCTTTTCCGGTAAGATTCGAATTATCAGTCTCACTATAATCTTTGATACTTTGGAAATTCTCCGGTAATTTATCTATTACCTTGAGAACTCTAAAGCATAAAGAATGAATATTACTTACAAGAAGGATATGTGATTGGGGGAGATGATTAGATGCTTTCTTCTTAAGGTATTTGTTAAAGCAGGTGTATAAGCATACGAATCCATGAGCTATATATTCTTTTATTGTTTGATACATTGCTGTGGTTTTCCCTGTGCCAGCATTACCTTCGGTTATGATGATTTCCTTAATCATTAGATACCTCAGTAGTGCTGAGAATCGCTTCATCTGTAAGAGAAAGCCAATTGACGATAGTTGAGTAGGAAAAGGCTTTCTTTCCGCCAATATGGCCGTCAGGTTTACCTTTATTTGGTTGTAGAATGGTTCTGTTACAAGCCGTTTTGTAGTTGATACCTTTAATGGCACATGCTTCTTTAAGGCTAAAGAAAGCTTTTTGAGGGATAGTAATTGTTGGTTTTACTGATTCAATTTTCATAATTTCCGTCCTTCTCTCATGGTCTGATATTTAATTAGTAAGAAAGGAACGGAAGGGACTTATAGTGATGATTAGTGGTAAGTCTCTATATATAAACAAGATATAGTGTTGATAAGGGTTGAGACTTTCTTGTCGTGTGACTACTATTTGTCAAAGAGATGTGAGTTTTCACTTGAATTAAAGGGTATTACGGGAGTTATCGTGGATATAAAAAAGGAGAAGTTATGAACTTGGAGATAAAACAACACAATATATACCATTTGACTTCAAGGTGTCGTGTGACTACAATTATGTAATGGAAAACAAGTTCATCACTCAAAAGAAGAGTAAGAAGGGAACTGTAGTAGTTAGAAGAAAGGGATATTACGATCCTGAATCTAAAAATACAAAGTATATATCAGAAGAATATTTGGGTAAGCTAATAGAAAAGCATGGAGATGAATACATATATGTCCGTGGAGAGACGATTAAAAAGAATGGAATAAATTATTTCTTGGAGAATAATAGGACAGCCTATGACGCTATTATAAGTAAATACATTGTAGAAAGGTCAGAGCTTGATCAGTACAGAGATAAAATAAGAATCTTAGGTAATTTCCTTATCGACCAAAGATATAACCAATTCGATGAAGATGCAGAGATAGAATGGATTAAAAGGGATGATGAGAGCATAGAGAATTTGTACTTCATCATAGAAGCATCAAGGCATTATAAGTTAATAATAGAAGAAGGCAGAGCTAAGGGTATCTGTCTTGCATCAAAGTCTGATAATGTTTCAAAGCAGATTAAGTTTATTCATACTGAGGATACAAGTAGCATTTTATATATAGAAAAGAATCGTATTAAAAATTTCGTTCTTTTATCTGATAGGGAGAGAGAAGGGATAAAAGCCTTTCATATGGATAGAAAGTTAAAGTTACTGCATGGGACATTATATCTTTATTCTGATTTGAAAGTACCAGTAGGGGGGCTTAGAAAGATTACATATGAATACCTTTTGGTTGCAGAGATTGTCAAGAAGGTAGAAAGTCTTCTTAGGAATTATGTAGATAATTTTAGGTTTTCTCAGTATGATGTGAAGTGTCTTTATTTGGTTGATATGGCGTATAATGTGAATAAGATGATATATAATCATGTAGTTGATAAGGGAAAGCTTACAATTATTGAAGAACCTTTCCCTGCAGTACATACAGTTGATGATTTCTCAGTAGATAGTTCTTATATTCTTAGATAGAAAAAGTTGGGGGTATTTTAAGGATTTACAGAAATGCATAAAATGCAAAAATAAGGTTATATATTTAATAAATATACAGAAATACTGTTATTTTTCTTATAAAAATGTATAAATCTTGTAAATAAGGGTAGAAAGTAAAGGGTTTTAGACTTAATAAAAGGTTTATTATATTACACGCAGTAAAACTGAAACAGAAAAGTCACACCAGACCCCGGTATGAGGTCTGGCTAAATGGTGATGATGTTACCCTGATAGAATATTGTCTAGAATTTTTCCTTGACCCTTGAGATGTTCCGGTTTCCAGTGCGTGTACCGTGCTTGTATCGCATCGTCTCTCCATCCCAAAGAAGCTCTAACCTTTTCAGGGTCAACTCCATTGTCCAATAAAAGAGTATTCAAGGTATGTCGAAGGCTGTGAGGACGTAACCTTCTATTTTCACGATTTATTCCGGCTCTTATAAGAGCATTATCGAAATGTTTTTTCCACCAAGTTTCCCCGAGGCGAGAACCATCGGCGTGAGAAAAAACCAAATCCTCTGGATTTCGGTTATGAGTATCTTCCCAGTATCTTAATAGTAATGACTTTAATGCATTAGTAAGGAATACATGTCTCTGGTGCTCCCATTTTGGTTTTCCAATTTCTGTTTTGTTCTTCCAGGATTCTTCAATGCTAATATATCCTTGCTCAAAAGAAATATGTTTCCATCTCAAGGCTAAAACCTCTCCACGTCTCATGCCGGTATGGGTCGTAAGAAAAAAGCATGTGTAATCAAGGTGATTCTGCCAGACCTTTAGATGGTCAGTTGGGAAAAGGTCTTTCAATTCTTTAAGAGTAAATGTATCGATTTCCTTCGCTTGATCTTGTACGTTACCTACACTTTGAGCTGGATTAGTGAGTATATCTTCCCTGAACAAAGCTTCATTCAAGATCACTTTTAGACAGCTCATAATCTTATTAACCGTACTCGCTGCTAAATTCTTCCTCGTTAATGACGAACGAAAGTCTATGATATGAGCACGACGAATTTCATTAATCTTTAGAAGCCGAAGATTAGATGGAAGGATATATTTCTCAAGGTTCATCCGTTGAATCTCTGTGTATCGTTTCGTAATGGTTTTTCCTTCTTCCCGGAGTCGCCGTGCGTGGGGACATCTGTCCCAGATAAAAAAATCCTTAGCATATTCCTGAAATAATTGTTCGGTTGTCTGAACGAAGCCTTGTTTCTGCAGGATTTCATGCACATAGCGTTCTGCAGCGGTCTTGTTCGTTTGACGTGTGGTTTTTAGATTTGACATGCCTTTTAGCTGGTAATACCAAGTCTTCCCACGTTTTTTATACTTTACGTCCTTTACTAATCTTCCCATAAGTTTCTCCTCTGATTAGTTAGTAGGAGAGAAATGGATAGATTTTTCGGACAATGAAAATAAAAGGTACAAAAAAGGTACAAAGGGTCTATAAATAGAAAAAGAGCCATATCCTCTTCCTTTGGGAATGGCTCTAATTCATTATCTTGTATAGAATTAGTTGATGGGCGATGGCAGGGTCGAACTGCCGACTTCTACCGTGTGAAGGTAGCACTCTCCCACTGAGTTAATCGCCCGATGGGTTAAACGGTAATCCCTGGATTGCGCTTTGTCAAGAAAATCATGAAGTGTGTCATGAAGTGTATTTCTTCTCGAAAAAAAAAAGAATACCTGGACCCGGCAAGGTCTCCGAATATCTGTTATTCATGCAGAATCCGCATTTCTTCATTTCACTTCTTATAAAGCCTGGCGGGATCCCGGAAAAGAATCTTCCATTACCGGAATTTCATGTTAAAATCTTTTAAATTTATAGTCAGCGTACATGTAGTACATATAATAAGATAAAGGATGAAATTATGAAAGAAAAACCGGCTTACAAGAATGAATCCCTGAGTTTCGAGGAGCGCGCCCAAGACCTTGTCTCCAGAATGACCCTGGAGGAGAAGGCCTCCCAGACCCGCTACAATTCTCCCGCAATCCCCCGGCTGGAAATCCCCGCCTACAACTGGTGGAACGAGGCCCTTCATGGGGTCGCCCGGGCCGGGGTGGCTACCATGTTTCCCCAGGCCATAGCCATGGCGTCTACATTTGACGAAGAGCTGCTCTTCCGGGTCGCCGATGTAATCTCCACCGAAGGGAGGGCCAAGTATCATGAGTTTCAGCGCCAGAACGATCACGGTATCTACAAGGGGCTGACCTTCTGGTCTCCAAATATCAATATCTTCCGGGATCCCCGCTGGGGACGGGGGCATGAGACCTACGGGGAGGACCCCTATCTGACCGGCAGGCTCGGTGTCGCCTTTATCCGTGGACTTCAGGGTTCGGATAAAAGGTACCTCAAGAGTGCAGCCTGTGCAAAACACTTTGCCGTTCACAGCGGACCCGAGGCCGAGCGTCACAGTTTCAATGCGGTTGCATCTCCCAAGGACATGCGGGAGACCTACCTTCCGGCCTTCCGGGATGCTGTAAAGGAGGCCGGGGTGGAATCTGTTATGGGCGCCTACAACAGGACGAACGGCGAGCCCTGCTGCGGAAGCCCGACCCTGCTGCAGAAAATCCTGCGGGAGGAGTGGGGCTTCAAGGGCCATGTAGTATCCGACTGCTGGGCCATAAAGGACTTTCATGAGGACCACAAGATTACAAAGACTCCCTCCGAGTCCATAGCCCTTGCCATGAACAACGGTTGCGACCTTAACTGCGGACACATGTATATGCATCTCATGGACGCCTGTACGGAAGGCCTGGTTCCGGAAGAGGCCATCGACCGGGCGGTAACCCGCCTGATGATAACCCGTATGAAGCTGGGAATGTTCGATGATCCCGATCATGTGCCCTATGCCTCAATTCCCTATGAGGTGAATGACTGCCGGGAACACAGGGACTTTGCCCTGGAGGTCTCCAGACAGTCCCTGGTCCTTCTGAAAAACGAGAAAAAGCTGCTGCCCCTGGACAGGAAGAGTATTAAATCCATCGCCGTCATCGGTCCCAACGCCGACAATGAAGAGGCCATGAAGGCCAATTACTGCGGTACCCCGTCGCATATGGTCACTGTGCTGCGGGGTATCCAGCAGGCTGTTGAGCCGGAGACCCGGGTCTATTATGCCGAGGGCTGCCATCTCTACGCCAACAGGGTGGAAAAACGGGCGGAACCGAAGGACCGCCTGGCCGAGGCTGTGGCGGCGGCTCAAAGGGCGGATGTCGCAGTGGTCTGCCTGGGGCTGGATCCCACCATAGAAGGGGAAGAGATCCACATTATCGAAGGAGAAGCGGCAGGTCCCGGCGGAGCAGAGGAGATTCCCAGGGGGGACAAGAAGGATCTGAATCTTCCCGGACAGCAGCAGGAGCTTTTGGAAGCCGTCTGCGCTACGGGAAAACCGCTTATCCTGGTACTGCTGACCGGAAGCGCACTGGCTGTTTCCTGGGCGCATGAGCACGTACCGGCAATACTCCTTGGATGGTACCCCGGAGCTGCGGGGGGGAAGGCTATTGCTTCTGTGCTATTCGGTGAATACAGTCCCTCGGGAAGACTCCCGGTTACCTTCTATCGTTCCACTGAAGATCTGCCCGACTTCCGGGATTATTCCATGAAAAACCGTACCTACCGGTACATGACGGGGGAGGCCCTGTATCCCTTTGGTTTTGGTTTGAGTTACACCAGCTTCGAATACAGTATTTTGACTCTGGAGAAGGACACCATCGAAGTCGGCGACCGGCTGGAGTGCCGGATTCGGGTAAAAAACACCGGCGGGTTTGAGTCCGCCGAGACGGTACAGCTCTACCTCCGGGATATTGAGGCTGGTATCCGTGTGCCCAGGTGGGAGCTGAAAGGGATTCGCAAGCTGAAGCTGAAACCCGGCGAAGAATCGGAGGTCAGCTTTACCCTTGCTCCCCGCCTCATGAGCATAATCGATGACGAAGGGCGGCGGATCCTGGAGCCTGGAAAGTTCCAGCTGTATATAGGAGGAAGCCAGCCGGACAGGAGGAGCGTGATGCTCACTGGAGCCGAGCCCCTCAGTGCTGTCTTTGAGCTCCGCGGAGAATCCCGGGAGTACGATTACTGATGGCGTTTCTTGACTTCTGCCAGGGGCTTGCCTAGGCTTTAGATATGCCCCTGCAGAAACATGAAGAAGAGCTGCTTGCTTTTCGAGAGATGGTGGAGCATGCCAATGATGGAATGCTTCTGGTAGAAGATGAAATAATTATCGAATGCAATCCTGCTGCCTGCCGTCTTTACGGTTTGTCCCGTGATGAGCTTGTTGGACTGCATCCGGGAACCCTCTCCCCGGAATACCAGGAAAATGGTCGGAAATCCATCGAGTATTCCCGGGAACTGATGGCGGACGCTATGGCGGGCAGGGCCAGGCATTTTCTGTGGCAGCACCTGCGGGGGGATGGCAGCGTTTTTATCGCCGAGATCTCCCTTAATCCCGCAAAGACGGTACGTCTGTCCGAGGGTAAAGAGGTAAAACGCTACGTCTCGGTATTCCGGGATGTAACCCGCAGTCTGGAAGCGGAGCGGGCCCTGGAGGAGAGCGAACAGCGTTTCCGACGGCTTTTTGAAATGGCCCCCGTTGCCCTTGCTCTCTTATCTCAAGACGGGCGCATTGTAGCGCATAACCGATGGCACCAGAATCTTTTCGGCTATGCTCTGGAAGAAATCCCTGATCTGGATCACTGGTGGCCTCTGGCCTATCCTGATCCGGAAGAGCGGGAGAGGGTAAAAAACCTGTGGAAGGCCGGGATCGAACGGATAACAAAAAGCGGAGGAGAGCTGCGTCCCACGGAGTTGCGGGTCGCAACGAAAAGCGGCGAACAGCGAAACCTGATTTTCGGCGGAGCGATGATCGGCACGGAGATTGTGGTCAGTTTCTACGATGTAACAGAGGAACGGCGGGTACAGGCGGAACTTGAAAAACTGAACGCAGAACTTGAGGACCGTGTACTGGCCCGGACCAGGGAACTTGCGGATGCCCTGTCTACTCTTGAGCGAACCCAGGAAGAACTGATCCGGTCGGAAAAGCTTGCCGGCCTTGGGGCTCTTGTCGCTGGGGTTGCCCATGAGCTGAACACACCGATCGGCAATGCGCTTATGGTGGCAAGCACCTTGCGGGATATGGGAACGCGTTTTTACGGACTTCTGGCCGAAGGGCTTAAGCGCTCCGATCTGGACAGATTTCTTCAGGACCTGCAGGAGTCCTCGGAGATTATGGAACGGAACCTGCTCCGGGCGGCGGAGATGATCAGGGGCTTCAAGCAGGTGGCGGTGGATCAGTCGAGTCATCAGCGGCGTCCCTTCATGCTCACTGAAATAGCAGAAGAGTTACGGCTCACCCTCAGTCCTCTGTTTAAACGGAGGACAGTCTCGCTGGTTCTTGACGTGGATCCTGAGATCCGGATGAACAGCTACCCCGGTCCGCTGTCCCAGGTCTTGATTAATCTGGTAAACAATGCGCTGGTCCACGCCTTTGAAGACTTCCCGGAGGGTGAAATCCGTTTTACCGCCCATATGGGTACGGACGGGTATGTGAAGCTTGTAGTCGTCGACAACGGCTGCGGGATTGAGCCTGAGGTTCTTCCGCATATTTTTGATCCCTTTTTCACTACCAAGCTCGGAAAGGGAGGTTCCGGTCTCGGGCTTCATATAGTCTATTCTCTGGTGACCGGAATTCTGGGGGGATCGATCCGGGTAACGAGTGAGCCCGGACAGGGTACCAGGGTGAATATCTCATTACCTGTTAACGCTCCCGATGAAGTTTAAGCTGGCAGCCTGTACCGTGCCCTGCGGAAGCCCTGTATGAATGGCTTTGTGCTGTATTCAGCTGAGACAGGGATTGCCGGGAATAAACGATTTCATAGTTCCTCTTCAAACAGAAAGCGAAGGATCGATTCCCCTATTACGATCCTGTCACCGTAATTCACGGGCATGGGCTTATTGATCTTTTTACGGTTAAGATAGGTACCGTTGGATGAGTCCAGGTCCTCTATGATTATGCCCCGGGCTGACGAGTTGATCCGGCAGTGGGTTCCGCTGATCTGTTTGTCATTGATACGAATTCTGCAGGTAGAATCCCTTCCGATCAGGGTATCGCCCGATTCGAGGACGTAACCCTGACCGAGAATATTGGCTGACACGCCGACCAGGAATCCCCGTCGCACCAGGCCGGAAGAGACAATCTTTTTACCCTTGTTTTCTATAATAGTCTTTTTTTCTGACATACTGACCTCATCGGCGAATAGACTTCGCATACCTGTGTAGCAGAAACTGGAACTATTGTTCAAGGTGAAACTTCTCAATCAATTACTGTCTTGACCAAGCGCAGGATGGATAAGTATACTTCAGACATAAACGCGAGCGTCGTATAATGGTATTACCCAAGCTTCCCAAGCTTGTGACGAGGGTTCGATTCCCTTCGCTCGCTGACGTAATAAAAGCCTCCCATAAGGGAGGCTTTTATTATTTATGAAGAAGGAAACGCCCCCTGAGCGCAAAACGGGTTTCCCGGATTGCGCGTGCAGGCTGAGCGGAGTCGGAGGCGGAACGTCGATGGCGACCGAAGAAGAGGGAATCGAAACAGCTAGTGTGCCCGCCCTTGTCATCTCTTCGATGTAGACCTGATGGGAATCCATATTTCACTTCTAAAATCCGGATCACTGGTATCCGCTTGTTCATTCCACAGTATCTCCGGCCCCGGTGCGACTTCATAGGGAACAGCGGGAAACCATTCCGAGTAAATTCTTCCCCAGATGCTCTGCAGTGTGTCCGGGAATTTCCCAATCGATTCAAAGACTGCCCAGAGACCCGCCTGAACTTCAAGACAGCTGTCGTCCGTTTCTATCCAGCTCGTAGTCGCGGCTCCGATGTAGTGATCCAGGCTTCCTTTTCCGGTCATTCTGTCTTCGGAAAAATTTGTCGAGGCGCTGATTATACCTTCCGGATCCGTGTTCGCCAGTTTCTTCCATCGGGCAATCTGTTCCGGCGTCAGGGATTCCCACATGGCGGCTATTTCAGGGTTTACCCCGTGAAAGATCAGATCCACATGCTTCTTTATCCCGACAATTCGGAAGGATTCCTTTTCGACAATTCGATACTTCATTTCCTGACCTCCTGTTATGCTCAGGTTGAAAATAATTCGTGGGTAGACTTTTACTGTTGAGGGATTCTTTTTTACCTGACTCGGCAGTATTTCATGTACGTCTTTAAAGGCACGGGAAAAAGCATCAACGGATGAATAGCCGTACTTTACTGCGATATCCAGAATACCAGGTTTGTCCGCAGCTAACTCGATTGCGGCATTGCTGAGTCTCCGTCTGCGTATATACAGGCTCAGGTTCTGACCTGTAATGAACGAAAACATCCTGGAGAAATGGTACTCAGTACAGCCTGCTTCTCTTGCCAACTCGGTATAATCGATATCATCCTCAAGATGATTCTCTATATAATCGAGTGCGGCGTTCATTTTTTCTATAAAGTTAATTCCGTCTTTCATGGAATAGATCTTACTGCTTTTATCCGCGGGCGTCCCGATAATCTCTGCACAGCTTTGTTGGATTACTTGTTTTGGAAGATAGAGCGGTTTCTATAGGTGCCTAAAAAAACAGCAAGCATCGGCCACTATCAGGAAGCCCGATGCCTGCTGTTCATTGTGATCAGCATAAAGAACAAAAGACCGACTTCAAGCCTTCGGCCGGTACTTCTCGAAGATCTCCTCGTTGATCCTCATCCCAAGACCGGGTTCATCCGGTACGTGGACGTAACCGTCTTTGGCAAGGCAGCAGTCACCATAGAGTTCCCGCCGCAGTTTGTAGGATCCTCCGGAGGTAATGTATTCCGCCGCCAGGGAGTTTTCGCAGGAGGCCAAAAGGTGGATGCTCGCGGGAACCCCGACTGTGGCGTGAATATGGGGTGCCAGGGGAATGTTCGAGGCACTGGCCATGGAGGCGATCTTCTTTGTCTCGGTTATGCCGCCGGCATGGATGATATCCGGCTGAAGGATGTTCACCGCTCTCTTGGCGATTACGTCCCGGAATTCGTAGCGGGTATAGTAGTTTTCCCCCGCTGCGATGGGAGTGGCTACGTTCTGTACCAGAGAGGCCATGCCGTCCAGATCGTTTATGGGAAGGGGCTCCTCCAGAAAGGTAAGGTCGAAGGCCGCCAGTTCATCGGCGATCTTGAGAACGTCGTGGTAGGAGTAGCTCTGGTTGGCGTCCACCATGATTCCCAGGTCGGGACCCAGGGCTTTTCTGACCGCTTCCAGGTTCTTCAGATCCTCCCTCCTGCCGAAGCCGACCTTCATTTTTACCCCTTTAAAGCCCTGGTCGGCGTAGCTCTTCGCTTCGTCGGCGCATTCCTGAGGCGTCAGGGGCCGCCCTTCCTTGCCGAAGAAGCCCGAGGCGTAGGCTGGAATCTTGTCAAATGCCTTTCCCCCCAGGAGGTTCCAGACAGGGGTCTTGAGGATTTTTCCTGTCAGGTCCCAGAGGGCAATGTCGATTCCCGCTACTGCGGTTACGATGGCGCCCTTCTGGCCCAGTGCGTAGGCGCCGGTACCCCGGCCCAGCATCTTTTCATAGAGCCCTTCCCGGTCGAAAGGGTCTTCTCCCAGGATGATGTGCCTGAGTTTATGCTCTACCATGGCGGTAAAGATGGGGATGCCCCCGCCGTGGATGGGACCGATTTCTCCGTAACCCGCAGTTCCGTCGGATGCTGTTATTTTTACAATCACTGTGTTCCAGCTGTCCCATACACCCGTTGCGTCCCTCGCGGGAACATCAAGGGGAAAGGCAACCGGGAAAGCTTCTACCTTGGTAATGTGCATGCTTCTCCGCCTTTGTTGCTTTGTGCTCAGTTGGGATGATATCATACAAAAACACAATCTGAATAGTAATATAATCAATAATCTGGAGATATTGAGTCCAATTCCGGTTTGACAGCATTAGATTGCATTACTATTATAATTGTAATGGATACATTCAATGCTTGATGGCAATGATCACGAGAGGATCTCCAGAGAACGGTATGACAGACAGCTGAATATTCCCGGCTGGAACCTGAAAGCTCAGCGGAGGATTAGGGCTTCCCGGGTTGGAATCGCCGGTGTGGGAGGTCTCGGGTCCCCCGCGGCACTCTACCTGACAGCTGCCGGTATCGGGGCCCTGAGTATATGTGATTCTCATGCCGTGGATATCTCCAATCTGAATCGGCAGATTCTGTATACCACCGCCGATATAGGAGCGGAAAAAACCGGGCGTGCAAAGGAGCGTCTCGCCGAACTGAACCCTGAAGTTGAAATCGAGACCTTTCAGGGACGGCTGAAGGATGACAATATCGACGGTTTTTTCGCCGGCTGCGATATGATACTGGACTGCCTGGACAACCTGGAATCCCGGCTCATGCTGAACCGCTACTGCTGGCATAGCGGGAAACCCCTGCTCCACGCGGGTATCAGGGAGTTCTACGGCGAACTGTATCTGGTCAATCCTCCGAATACCCCCTGCCTGGCCTGCTTTCTCCCGGAAAGTGAAAAGAAAAAGGAGGGCCCCCCTCCTGTGAGCGGGCCTGTGGCTGGCGTCCTGGGAAGCATGCAGGCCGTGGAAGCCCTCAAGTTTCTGGGAAAGATCGCTCCTTCCGGCTGCATGGGCAGACTGCTTCTCATAGATCTTGTCAGCCTTGGCATAGAGGATGTTCCCATTTCCAGGCGCCATAGCTGTCCAGTGTGTGCTGCAAATACAATGTACCAGGCGGGAGAATGATGCTGCCTCAAACGGATCTTGAACTGAACTTTGCCGGTGCTTTTCGAATGCTGACAAAAAAGAAGAACGTGAACGTGAGCGTTCATCTGTCCGGAGGCCTGGATGATTTCGAGCGTATCTGCACGGTCGTGACCGGATACGTTTCAGATCAGATTCCCTACATAATCCTGCGGGATGGTCAGAATCTTGAAGAGCTGATCAAATCCGGCGAAAGAATCCGCAACAATGATTCCCTGACAGTCGTTCCCCTGATTCTGGGAGGATAATACAAGAAATATTCTCCTTGACATCCTGCTTCGATATTGTACCATGGTGATATTGGTAAACCAATTACCAATTCTTCCTGATACAATAATTCGGAGTAAAACCGTGGAACGAAAATTCATCGAAATCGATCTGTCTGCAAAAAGAGTAAAAGAATCACCCTTGCCTGAGGAGTACCGACACCTGGGGGGGCGGGGACTCAGTTCCAGCATTCTGGCAAAGGAGCTCGATCCTCTTTGCCATCCCCTGAGCTCTGCAAATACCTTTATTATCGCTCCGGGATTACTGGCTGGAACCGCTCTTTCCAGCTGCAACCGTCTCTCCGTGGGCGCCAAAAGCCCGCTTACCGGGGGAATAAAGGAGAGTAACAGCGGCGGGGTTACCGGCTATCGTCTGGGACGGCTCGGAATCGGCGCTGTCAAACTGACCGGGGTGTATGAAGGCGGGGAGTGCTCCACGGGGATTAAAATTTCTGCCCAGGGGGTCTCTTTTGAGGACCTGCATGATATTGCCGGCAAGGGCAGCTACGAAAGCGCCGAGTATCTGCTCAAAAGATACGGAAAGAATGCCGGTCTGATCATTACCGGTCCTGCCGGAGAGATGCGCCTCGCATCCGCCTGCCTCAGTGTCAACGATATGGAGGGAGAACCCTGCAGAAATCTGGGTCGCGGCGGTATGGGGGCGGTCCTGGGAAGCAAGGGCATCAAGGCGATTATCGTGGACGACAGTGCTGCGATTTCTCCTGAAGCAGCGGAACCGGAGGCCCTCAAGGGGCTGATCAAAAAGTTCGCCTCCATGCTCAAGGAGCATCCGGTTACCGGAGGCAAGTTTGCTGAATATGGAACAGTCATGAACATCGCCGCTCTGGACGCCCTGGGGGGACTCCCTACCAGGAACTTCAGCAAGGGCAGCTTTTCCGGGGCGCAGTCCATCAATGCCGAAAGCCTGCGGGATACGATCCGGGAACGCGGCGGCCTCGGAGCCCACGCCTGTATGCCCGGCTGCGTAATCCGCTGTTCCAACAAGTATGTAAGCGCCGATGGAACACCCCTGGTGGGATCGGTGGATTACGAGACCGTCTGCCTCCTGGGCTCCAACCTTGAAATCGATAACCTGGACCAGGTTGCGGAACTGAACAGGCTTTGCAACGATATCGGCGTGGACACCATCGAGACAGGGGTTGCCATCGGGGTTCTTGCCGAGGCGGGGCTTGTCTCCTTTGGGGATTTTGAAGCCATCCGGTCTCTTCTGAAAGAGCTGGAGCGGGGAACTCCCCTGGGGCGTCTGGTCGGTTCAGGGGCGGAAATTTGCGGCCGGGTTTACGGCGTGCGTCGCGTCCCCACGGTGAAGGGGCAGGGGATGGCCGCTTATGACCCGCGGGTAATAAAAGGCATGGGGCTTACCTACAGCCGCTCCGCCATGGGGGCGGACCATACCGCCGGTAATGCCATTACCCTGGGTATTGACCATTCCGATCCCGATGCCCAGCTGGAGCCGGTCAGGGAACTCCACGTGCGTACCATGGTACTGGACATGCTGGGGGCCTGCATCTTTACCGGCCGGGTCTCGTTGGACAAAACGGAAGTTCTGGAAGAGATGGTCCGGGTTCTCCACGGATGGAATGCGAATTTTGACGATCTGCGGGCCATCGCCCGGGATATCCTCCTTAAGGAGGAGGACTTCAACCGCAGGGCGGGACTCTCGAAAGCCCATGACAGGCTCCCGCGCTTCATGTATGAGGAGAAGCTTGAACCCACCGGGGAGGTTTACAACATTCCCGATGAAACCACGGACCAGCTCTTTGATTTTTCCGGTTCCGGAGTGTGAATGGAAGACAGGCAGAAAATAGAACATTTCAAACCGATCCAGGTGCAGAAACCGACGGACATAATCATCCGGCAGATCCGGGAATTGATCTTTACCGGTGTCTATAAAGAGGATGAACGCCTGCCCTCTGAACGGGAACTCGCGGAGCGCTTCGGGGTTGGCCGGGGTCATGTGAGGGAGGCCATCCGCCGCCTGGAATTCTACGGAATTCTTAAAACGGGCCCCCAGAGCGGAAGCTATGTTACTTCCCTGGGCATACGGGCCCTGGACGGCCTGTTTACCAATATCCTTGACCTTGAAAAGGAGGATTTTGCTTCCCTGCTTGATACCCGGGAAGTCCTGGAGATTCACGCGGCGGGACTTGCCGCGGAACGGGCGACGGAGGGTGAGCTTAAGGGTCTGGTACAGGCCCACCGGGATTTCGAAGAACGGGTCAATAAGGGTGATGACGGTCTCGAAGAGGACCTTCTGTTTCATATACGCATTGCCGGGGGCAGCCACAGCCCGGTACTGCGTTCCCTGATCGGACTGATGACGCCGGAAATCCTCTCCCTTACCAGGGGGCTGGATGTGGCGGGGGGAATCCGGAGCCGGCAGGCCCTGAAGGAGCATGCGGGCATTCTCGATGCAATCTGCTCCCGTGATTCCCGGGCCGCACAGAACACAATGGAATATCACATGAAAGGGTCCCGGGTACGGGGCAATATAAAGGAGAAACAGCATGGCAGTAACGACAATCGATATGCCGACCCGGATCTATAACGGAATCGGCGCCCTCGAAATGCTTGCAAAAGAGGGAAGTACGCTGGGTAAGAAGGCCCTGATCGTCACCACCGGGAAGGACATGGAGAAATTCGCGTTACTTGGTAAGGTCACGGATCAGCTTGCCGGTGCCGGGATAGCTTCCTCGGTTTTCGACGAAGTCACCCCCAATCCCAAGACCTCTGAGATAGAGGCGGGGGTCAGGTACTACAAGGAAGAAGGCTGCGACTTTCTCATTTCCCTGGGCGGTGGAAGTTCCATAGACGCCGCCAAGAATATCTCCATGTGTGCTGCCAACGGGGCCTCGATTCACGATTTTCTGCCCCAGGGAGGCAAAGTTGGGCTTGAAGAGCGGCGCGCGATTCCCCACATTGCCATTCCCACCACAGCCGGTACCGGGTCCGAGGCAACGAAGACAGCGGTGGTCAGTAACGACCGGAACCGTCAGAAGTACGGGGTCCGGCACGACTGTATTTACCCCACGGTCTCCATCGTTGATCCGGAGCTCATGCTGACAGTGCCGAAAAGCGTTACCGCCGATACCGGCATCGATGTCTTTTTCCATGCCATGGAGGGTTATCTGTCGAACAAGGCGACCCGCTTCTCGGACATGGTTGCCCTTGAGTCCATGCGGCTTGTGAGGGAGGAGCTTCCCCGGGTCTGTCAGGACGGCTCGCATCTTGAATCCCGGGCAAGCATGGCCTGGGCCAGCACCCTGGGAGGGATTGCCCTGGATAACGCAATCTGTGTGGGTATTCACGGCCTGGGACAGCCCGCCGGGGGCTACGTCGACGCGGTGCACGGAAAGAGTCTCTGTGCCGTCTATTATTCCTACATGAAGTACACCTGGAAGTCGGACATTTCCCGCTACGCCGAGGTGGCGCGGATACTCGGTGGAAGCGACGGCGCGGAAACTGACGAAGAGCTTGCGGCAGCCTCCGCCGACCGTTTACGGGACTTTATTCGGCCCCTGGGCCTGGAAATCCGTCTTGGAGACCTGGGCATCGAGGAGTCGATGATTCCCGCCATTGCCGAGTCCGTCCTCGATACTACCCGCAGGACGCTGGAATGCTGCAAGATGGAGATCGGCTACGACGATATCGTCTCTATCTACAAAGATGCACTCTGAAAAACATGAACCCTGAGTACGCCGGAAGAGATCAGCTGAATATGGTAATAGAAAATAAGCGGTAGAATGACAAAGGCGTAGTATTCAGGATCGCCGCCAAATACCGCGGCAGTCAGGGGCAGGCCGAGGGCCAGGGTCTTATGGGAACCCACAAAGAGGGCGGTAATCCTGTTCCGTCGGTCCAGGCCTGCAGCGCGTCCCAGGATGTGAATAAGGAGCAGAACCAGGATATTCAGAAGAGAGAGAAAGACAAGAGGACCGGCAAAAAGCTGAAAGCTCGCGGATTCCAGTATCGCCGTTGAGGAGCGGGAAACCGCGAAGTAAACCAGCAGAAAGATAATCAGGTTGCTCAGGTTTCCCAGGAGCCCTTTGAACTGGTCCATGCTTTTCCGCAGAGGATACCTGGCGCTCTGCCCGATAAGTATGGGAACAAGAATTATTCTGACCAGCGACGTAAAGACCTCCGTTGGCGCTATCCCGGCGGAGGTGGAATTCCCACCGGGAATAAGCAGCGCAAAGAGCAGGGGAGTAATCAGCACAGCGGCGATGTTGGATGCCGCCGCGTTAAAAACTGCGGCAGTAGTGTTTCCTCCCGAAACCTGGGAAAAGAATATGCAGCTCGAGATGGTCGACGGCAGGCAGGAGAGGGCAAGAATGCCGATTCGGATGGACGGGTCGATAAATCTTCCAAAAAGAAGCAGCAGGAGCCAGGTCATAAGGGGGTAGAGCAGGAAAATCACCCCCTGAATAAAGAGGTGCAACCGGAAATCCTTGAGGTCTCCTATGATCCGTTCGGTGGGAATGGAAATGCCGGAAAGAAAGAGCAGAATAAAAATCAGGAGCGGTTTAGTTGCTCCCCCGGGATTGAGCAGACCTTCTCCCCGGGGCAGATAAAGTCCCAGGGCAAAACTTGCCAGGATAGCCGCGATAAACCAGTTCTTGCTCAGTACGGCGAGTAGTGTTTTAATGGGTGTTGGCATGGTCTGTCTTTTGTAGCCCGCCCATCAAAGTTCTGTCAATGCTGTGCCTGTGCCGCCGATCAGAAGCAGGCGGACCTCCTCTGTTTCAGTGCTCAGGGATATCCCATCGCCGCGGCTGTAGCGGATCAGCTCTGAGCTCCGGATTATCGAGCCGGAAGAGAAGTCCCTCAGCCCCGATCCTTCGAGACAGTAGAGAAGTACCATGTATCGCTCGGGAATGCTGATCGTGAAGGGGGTAAGCGGTGGAATGCTTACATCCAGGAACAACACGGTTCCGGTTTGCGCGTATAGCGGGCCATGGAGCCCTTCATACTCTCCGGCAATAACCCGAACGATTATGCCGTCCTCCCCCCGGTGAAGGGGAATCGCGTCGGCGGGTATATGGCTGTTCAAGGGGGGGATTCGTCCGAATCCGGGGGGAGCGCTGGCTCGTACGTGAACAGACCAGAACTCCTGCATCGGGGGGGTAGTGGATTCAAATACAACATCTTCTTCACCGGCGCTGCTTATCCACAGACAGCTTCCAGGGGCAAGGGCTCCCGGCACACCGGCGTTGCTTGTAAAATTGAGAGACCCGCATAACAGATAGGTTACCGAGGCTTCCCCGGTCTGGCGGTGAAAGGGAATCGGTTCGTGGTGTGCATCCCTGAGCATTCCGGAATAGTGACATTCCTCAAGCAGGAGCAGATGCGGATTGTGACCGTTACCTGAGATGACCCGGCTGTTAAAGCCGGGGATGACATACTCTGCCGGTCCCTGCTGATGGGAAATCTTCCGGATTCTGCGCAGTCCGCTGATCATAAGCTAAAGTGTAGCTGATCGAGCCTGCGGACGCAAAAAAAGTGCAGATATTTCTGCAGGATCTAATCAAGAAATTCCCGGTCCTGTTCTTCTCGCAGTTTCCACAGTAAAGCTGAATCGGGTATGTCAAGCATATCCATGGTCAGCAGGGTTCCGGCTTCTATGTCGTTCTTGAGTACCGTGCCGTGGGCGAGGTAATAGGGAAGCTGGGTGTTCCCGGCTATGCTCTTCGCGGGAAGCAGCAGACCTTCAAAACCGTCAATAATATGGTGATGCCCCCGGGCCTCCAGGCAGGTCCCTGCCTTCAGCTGCTTGACAGCTCGTGCCGCCAGATCGTAGCGGGGCCGGGGGTCCCTGGAGCTTGTGGGCATTCCGAGTAGTCCCACGGAAAGAACGCTGAAAATGGATTCAAAGCCCAGATAATGTGCAGGGTAGTATATCAGGGCGGATTTTCCGCTCCTGCTTACGGGAACCCCCTTATCACGAAGGACATCCCAGGTCTCCCTGTCGTCACATTCAACCACGACATAGACTCCCCCCTCCATGCTCTGCTCATCCGAGCGGCGCAGGCAGTTAACCACATCGATCCGCATTTTTCCGGAAAGAATACCGCCCATCCCCGCGGGAGACATGATTTCCGGAATCTCCAGGGTCCGGGCTACGGGAAAATGGAACTCCGGAATATCGGGATCAAAATCAGAAAGATGGTTGCAGACAATTCCCATCTCCGACAGATCCGGAAGGGCGCGCTGACCGAAAAGAGAGAGGGCTTCGCTTCGCTTCTTCAGGGTATCCGCCGCGTTCTCTTCAAGATCCCAGAGGGAAGCAAAATCCGGCGCCGACAGGGTGGTGTCCAGAACTGTAACAGTAGAATCCCCGGCATTATATATAAAGTCATACTCGCTGGATTTGCCGATACTGAGGATTTTCAAGCCTGCCGCCCGCGCCCAGGAGACAAGTCCAATGAGCAGAGCCGGCTGGTCGCCTTCGGCCAGGGAGTAGATTACGCCCTGCTGTCGGGCTTTGAGAGCCAGAAGGGGCCCTGCCACGGAGTCGGATTCCTTGGTAACCATGATCACATGCTTGCGGTTTTCGATGGCGGCGAGAACATGCACCGCCGAGGCTTCCGGGTTGCCGGTGCCTTCGATGACGATATCGAAGGGCATGGTCATGGCGAGGGGGACGTCATTGAATACAAGATACTTGCCTGCCCGGAAGGCATCACGTCCTTCGTCGGCTGAATTGCAGTGAACAATATCGGACTCGTTTACACCGATTGACCGGTAAGCATCCACGCATTTCTGAACATTTCGCCCGCAGAGTATCCGTATGGAGATATTTTCGTGCCTCGATCCGTACAAAAAGAGGGAGTGGTTAAAGCCCTGAACGCCGATAACGGCCAGCTCCAGTTTCTTCGTATTCTTCGTTGCAAACAGCAGATCATAGTTCATTGGCGGTCTCCGGTTTTTGTAAGCTACTCTGTTATGTGCAAGTTTGATGCCAAGAATCCGCTCCTGGCCTGCAGCTGGTGAAAAGAGCGTTGCTGATTTCTAATCCCTTGCACTGCAAAGAATAGCAAGCAGGGCAACAGCATATTCAATTGAAACAGCAATATGATGAAGGCCACTCCTTTCCCGGTCTTTGCGGTGATGCAAAGAGTATGTATAAAATGCAATCTGATATCCGGTAATTTCAAGGACCTGAAGCTGTTCTTGCTCCGGGATATTCATAGTTCTATGATCCATTTGTAAGATTGATATATATTATAAAAACTGATCTTGACAGATGAAATAACCGGGTTTATCCTTTTTATGTAGTGTTTTGTTGATTCATCAGAGGTAAACCCGCTAACATTACCCAAAAGAATCATGAAATATGATTCTAAACAACGAGGAGGTTTTTATGTATCGTACTGTTGTTAAACGTATGATGGTCGTGATGGTGATCGGATTTCTAATGATCACCCCCCTGCTTGCAGGAGGCCAGGGAGACAAGGCTGAGGGAGGGCCGACCAAACTGACTTTATGGACATTCAATGCTCTCCATGGAGACTTCTATCTGGATGCCATGAGGAGGTGGAATGCGGAGTATCCGGATCAACAGATTGAGCTGGAAGTAGTCAACACCCCGAATGTGGAAATGCATAACCAGCTGAACCTGGCTTTTCAGGCAGGTGTGGGCGCTCCGGACATAGTAGACATTAATATCAATTTCTTCTCCAATTTTCTCAAGGGAGATATTCAGCTGGTACCGCTGAACGACGTTGTTGATCCGGTGCGAAAGTCCTTTGTCCAGTCCCGCTTTGATATCTATTCCAAAGACGGGAAGGTGTATGGGCTTCCGCTGCACGTAGGTGCTACCGTTGTCTACTATAATATGGAAATCATGGATCAGGCGGGAGTCGATGTCGAAGCAATCAGAACCTGGGATGATTTCGAGGCCGCCGGGCGGAAGGTTCGTGATACCCTGGGAATTCCCATGACCATTGTAGAAACTGCAGACCAGCGTCCTTTCTGGCCCATGATTGTCCAGCGCGGAGGAGACTATCTGGGACCTGACGGCAGCGTAACCATGGACAGCAGGATTAATATTGAGGTTCTGGAACGACTGCTCCGCTGGGTTGAAGAGGGGATCGCTGTCGGTGCTCCCGGCGGGATGACTTCAGCTGAAGAGTTTCTGCCCTTCATGAACAATCGGGGCTTTGCCGCCCTCATCATGCCCACCTGGTACATGAGCCGTTTCCTGAACTATATGCCCGATATCGCCGGAAAAGTCGCCGTTCGACCTATGCCTGTCTGGAACGCGGGGGATGCCCGCTCGTGTGGTATTGGAGGAACTGGTTCTGCTGTAACCAGGCAGTCCAAAAATATTGAACTTGCGAAAAAGTTCAATGCCTTTGCGAAGCTTACGGTAGAGTCGAATATCAAACTGTGGGAAATCCTGCGTTTTGATCCCCCCAGGTGGGAAGGTGTCTGGGACAGTCCTGAGCTCCTTAAGCCGGATCCGTATTTTTACAACGAGCGCATCTTTGAAATGCTGATCAAACTTGCCGAGGCGGATCAGATTCCTTCACCGAACGCCGGTGAACTTCTGGCAGATGCCCAGACGGCGGTGCGAAACTCGGTCAGCTTCTGGGTATTTGAAGACAAGAGCCGGACTCCTGCACAGGCTCTGAGGGAAGTCGCCGCAGAATTGAGAAACAAATAAAGTAAAAGAGTAGTGTTCAATTTACATATCGATCCGCGGGGCTCCTCCTGGGAGGAGTCCTGTGGATAGTGTTAGAAAAGACTGTGTCCTGCCAGAATATGGGCGCTAAAAATAATGGCAGAACCCAAGAAGGCGACGAAAGCCGATTGAGAGGTTTCAATGAAATCGCGTGCGCTATCAAAAATAACAGGAATATTTTATTCCACCAGGCTTGCGCCGTATGTATTTGTTCTACCGTTTCTTGTAGTATTTTTTGTTTTTTTTCTCTACCCCACTATTTCCAGTGTTGTAATGAGTTTTCACAACATAGTTGGCTTTGGGAATTGGGAATTTATCGGACTGAAAAACTATGAAAGGCTCAATAATGTTCATTTCTTCATGGCTCTTCGTACAAGCACTCTTTACACTGTTTTGACAATAGCCATTCTGATTCCCGTGCCAATGATTATTGCCGTATTCCTTAATTCCAAATTCATGCTGGCACGAAATTTTTTCCGCTCCGTTGTTTTTCTGCCGGCACTCATATCGGTTGTCGTAGCGGGCATTGCGTTCCGTCTTTTATTCGGGAATACAGAAGTTGCCTTTGTAAACAGTATTCTGGCCCGCTTTGGGCGTGAACCTGTGCGCTGGATGCTCAACCATACCACCGGTATGTTCCTGATGGTAATGCTCGGTACCTGGCGCTGGGCCGGGGTAAACATGATTTATTTTATGTCCGGGCTGCAGGCTATTCCAAGCGAGCTGTATGAATCCGCGAGTATTGATGGTGCGGGGGTTTTCAGAAAGTTTTTTGGTATAACCCTGCCCCTGTTAAAACCTATAGCCATCTATGTTTTTACCATAAGCATCTACGGCGGGTACGCGATGTTCACCGAGAGTTACGTATTCTGGAATCAATCCATGCCCGGGGGGATCGGAATGACTATTGTACGGTATATGTATCAGGAAGGGCTGCTCCAGAACAGGCTTGGCTTCGGTTCGGCAGTCGGAGTCACCCTGCTGACTATCGTATTTGTGATAAATATAATCCAGCTGCGTTTATTCGGCATGTTTCGCAAGGAGTAGGATCGTGAAAATAGCTCACGTGTTGAAAAAACGGAAACGTGTATCCCCAGGACAAATCGTTTCGCTGATTGCGTTCACCATTTTGTGTGTTGTACTGCTGTTTCCCCTGTACTATCTTTTCCTTGCATCGTTTCGCCCTACACAGCTTCTGTTCCGTGAAGGTATGGCCCTGGGCCTGAATCTTGAGCAAATGACCCTGGATAACTACGCCTATATATTCAGCGGGGCTTCACGATATGCCAACTGGTATTTTAACAGTATAGCAATCACCGCTCTGTATACCATGTCTGCCCTTATTGTCTGCTCGGTTGTCGGGTACGGCCTGGCAGTCTACAATTTCATAGGCAGAAATCTTATTTTTGGTCTCGTCCTTTTTGTAATGATGATACCTCTTGAGATTCTTATGCTTCCATTGTACCGCATCATCATCGGCATGAAGCTGGTTAATACCTATGCCGGGGTCATTCTGCCCTATGTGGCCTTTCCCCTGGGAATATTCTTTTTTCGACAATACGCCGTAAGTCTTCCACGCGACTATCTGGATGCCGGGCGAATAGACGGGTGTACGGAATATGGTCTGTTCTTTCGCATCATGGCGCCGCTTATGCTTCCTGCTTACGGGGCTATGGCGATTCTCTTAGCCAGAAAAGAGTGGAACAATTTTGTATGGCCCCTGGTGGTATTGAGGACAGGCGACAAATATACCCTTCCCATAGGTCTCGCCAGCCAGATAGATCCTTATGGTACCGGGTTCCAGGTTCTGCTGCCTGGCGCTGTCCTGGCGATCCTGCCGCCCGTTCTTGTTTTTGTGTTCGGACAAAAATATTTCATATCAGGATTGACTGTAGGAGGTATAAAGGGCTGAACAGGAAAGCATTCCGTACATTATCTTCAATCCGCAGGTATGTTTTTTCGGCATACAGAAAAGGATTTGGCTGCACATGACAGATGAACATAAACAAGGAGACGTTGAATGGTAAATAAGATAATTGTTCATGCCGAGAGCGGGGATCACAGGATAGATAAAAACATTTATGGGCATTTTGCCGAACATCTCGGACGCTGTATTTACGACGGCGTCTGGGTGGGTGAAGAAAGTGATATCCCGAATGTACGCGGCATGAGAACCGACATAGTCAAGGCATTGAAACATATCAAGGCACCGGTGCTGCGATGGCCCGGGGGCTGTTTTGCGGATGAGTATCACTGGAAGGATGGTGTCGGCAGCAGGGAAGAACGACGCCCCATGGTCAACAGCAACTGGGGTGGTGTTGTCGAGGACAATCAGTTCGGCACCCATGAATTCTTTGATCTGTGTGAACAGATCGGAGCAGAGCCCTACATCTGCGGTAACGTCGGCAGCGGAACAGTCCACGAAATGCAGGAGTGGATCGAGTACATGAACTGGCCGGACTCCACTCCCATGTCGGAAATGAGAATCAAGAATGGCAGAAAAGAGCCCTTCAATATAAAATATTTTGGTATCGGCAACGAAAACTGGGGCTGCGGCGGCAGAATGAGTCCTGAATTCTATGCCTCTGTGTATAAGCGGTATAATACATTTGTCCGTAATTACAACGGACAAAAGGTTTTCAGAATCGCCTGCGGTCCTAAAAATGATGATTATCACTGGACCGATGTAATGATGCGCGATGCAAAATGCTGTATGGACGGTCTTGCTCTCCATTATTATTCCAGAATGTTTTCCAGCGGGGAAAGTACCACTGAAAAGCGCGGATCCGCGACAGATTTTCCTGAAAGCGAATGGGCCCTTATTCTGCGCAAGGCCCACAATACCGAAGAACTGGTCCATCGGCATTCTGCGATAATGGACCGTTATGATCCCGAGAAGAGGGTGGCCCTTATCGTTGATGAGTGGGGAACCTGGTTTGAAGCCGAACCGGGAACGCATCCCCGTTTTCTGTATCAGCAGAATACAATGCGGGATGCTCTGGTCGCTTCAATAAGTCTCAACATATTCAACAAATACAGTGACCGGGTCAGAATGGCCAATATCGCGCAGACAGTAAATGTGCTGCAGGCAATGGTTCTGACGGATGGCCCGAGAATGGTGCTTACTCCGACCTATCACGTTTTCGATCTGTACAGGGGACACCAGGATGCGACTTGTTTACCTGTCCATACGGAGGCTGATCAGTACAATCACGGTGAATACAGTATGGATAAAGTAAGCGCCTCCGCCTCGAGGGCTGATGACGGAAGCATCCTCGTAACCATGAACAACGTCGACCCGATAAAGCCCGCAGAAATCAGGACCGTACTCAGGGGTACCCGGATTAAGAACGTAAGCGGGCGTATTCTGTCCGGTTCATCGATGAATCTGCACAATACCTTTGAAGAGCCCAACAGGCTCAGCCCCCAATCCTTCTCCGGGGTAAAAGCTGAGAATGATGAACTCAAACTGACGATTCCGCCGATGTCCGTTGTGGCGTTGCGAATAGAATCCTAGTCGGTGTTTATGCAGCCGTGTGCGCTCCAGTGACGGGCAATAGCCTCTGGAGCGGCACGGTTTTTTTGTAATTTATGCTCTCCGGAAAAGTATCTGAAATTTGTGCAGGCTGTACAATTGATTGTTTTTGAGTATCATAGAATTTGATTTGAATTACTGATATAATCAACGCTGAGACGTAAAGAGATGACGAACAAAGAGAATAGGGCTATTATAATAGATCCCAGCGAAGATTTTGATAAAATCAAGGGGCTTGCCTCAAAGATACGATTAAAGATACTCGAAATCATTGACCATGGCCCCAAAAATATTAATGAGCTATCCGCTGTTCTGGAAATGCCTCAATCAACTGTTGCGACTAACGTGATGATTCTTGAGGAAGCGGGTTTGATTGCTACCGAACAGATAAAAGGAAAAAAGGGTACCCAGAAAATTTGTCATCCCATTTATTCCGAAATCGTAATTGAGTTTTCGAGCCAGAAGAGGGAAATAGAAAAGGATAATGTTATCGAAGTCGAAATGCCCATAGGTCTGTATAACCGCTATGAGGTTTCAGCCCCCTGCGGGCTCTGCTCGACGGAGAGTATAATCGGTTATCTCGATGTGCCCAACCATTTTCTTGACCCCGAGCGAGTAAA
Source organism: uncultured Spirochaetaceae bacterium (assembly GCA_964554875.1). Classification (GTDB taxonomy): domain Bacteria; phylum Spirochaetota; class Spirochaetia; order JC444; family Marispirochaetaceae; genus Marispirochaeta. Next base: position 42,448 of record CAZKQJ010000001.1, read on the forward strand.
AGCAGGTCTGATCTGGTTTGAAAAAGGCTACGTGGAGTATAAGTTTCCGAACAACAGCCTGTACAAAGATACTGAAGTCAGGACGGTAGAAATCGTTACCGAGCTTTCCTCTGAGGTTCCCGGTACCAACAAGGAGTGGTTGTCGGATATTTCCCTGTGGTTAAACGATGTAAAAGTCGGTACCTGGACCTCCCCGGGTGACTATGGAGATAAGAGAGGAAAGCTGACTCCCTCCTGGTGGAAGCTCGAAGGCTCACAGTACGGTTTGCTTAAAAGCTGGAGGGTGACAAACAGCGGGTCCTTCGTTGACGGTCTGAAGATATCCGATGTAAAAATTTCTGATCTCGATCTTTCCGCCCACCATTCCATCACTGTCAAAATCGGTGTCGAAGATGACGCAAAACATGTGGGCGGAATAAATATTTTCGGTCGCGGATTCGGCAACTACAACCAGGATATTGTCTTACGTCTCTATTTCTCCTAGTACCCTGACTGCCTCTCTCTCAATGGAAAGCCCTTTATGATAGCTTTTGAAGAACTCGTTAAAGCCCCGCACATCCTCCGGATCCGGTTCGACCGCCTTCCCCAGGCTGTCTGCTATCAGGGTATCGAGAAAATCCGGCAGGCTTGAAGCTTTTCTGCCCTTCAGCATGTAGGCAGCAAGCAGGGCCATTCCCCAGGCGCCTCCCTCTCCTGCGGTTTCCGGCAGACTTACCGGGGTCCCGGTGGCGGCTGCCATTATACGCTGTCCTACCTCCGGGGTCCTGAAGATTCCGCCGTGGCCGCGAATTTCGTCGACTACGACTCCTTCCTTTTCTGTAAGAATGTTAAGCCCGGTGCGCAGGGCGCAGAAAGCGGTAAAGAGCAGGGAGCGCAGCAGGTTCGGCAGAGTAAAACTGCTCTCCGGTCTGCGGACAACGAGAGGGCGGCCTTCGCTGAACCCGGTTATATGTTCCCCGGAGACATAGCTTATGGCAAGGAGTCCTCCGGCATCGGGGTCTCCCTGCAGTGCCAGGGGCATCAGTTTTCCGTAGAGATCGTCAGCCGAAGCGTCCATTCCCATGGCCGAGGCTGCCTGTCCGAGAATCCCCATCCAGGCGTCAAAGTCGCTGGAGCAGTTGTTGGAATGGGCCATGGCAACGGGTTTGCCGTCGGGGGTTGTAACGATGTCGATTTCCGGATGGACCTCCCTGAGTGGCTTTTCCAGAACGATCATGGCGAATACTGAAGTTCCCGCGGAGACGTTTCCGGTCCGGGGGCGTACGCTGTTGGTAGCCACCATGCCGGTACCGGCGTCACCCTCGGGGGGACAGATGGGTATGCCCGCCTGCAGTTTACCCGAGGGGTCCAGCAGTTTCGCTCCCGCACTGTTCAGCGAACCGGCATTCTCCCCTGCCGTCAGGACCTTCGGCAGAATATCCCTGAGATTCCACGGATAGCCGCGCTCCGCAACGAGGCGGTCGAATTTCTCCATCCTGTCTTCGTCGTAGTCCATGGTCGCAGGATCAATGGGAAACATTCCCGATGCTTCGCCGATCCCCGCAAACCGTTCACCCGTCAGCTTCCAGTGGACGTAGCCCGCCAGGGTGGTGAGGAAGTCTATATCCTTGACATGCTCTTCGTTATTCAGGATTGCCTGGTACAGGTGGGCGATACTCCACCTTTGAGGAATGGCGAAACCGAAGAGCTTTGTGAGCTCTTCGGATGCCGGGCCGGTAATATTGTTGCGCCAGGTGCGAAAGGGGGTAAGAAGTTCACCATTTTTGTCCAGGGCTATATAACCGTGCATCATGCCGCTGAAGCCGCCGGCGGCAAAGGTCGTCAGTTCCAAGGAATAGCGCTTTTTAATGTCCTCCGCCAGATCGGCGTAGCAGCCGGCTATTCCCCGCCAGACCTCGTCCATGTCGTAGGTCCAGACCCCGTTCTCGAATTTGTTCTCCCAGCCGTGTGAGCCGCCCGCCAGGGGAGACCCCTCCGGACTTATCAGACTGGCCTTGATCCGGGTGGATCCCAGCTCCATTCCCATTATTGCGTTCTGTAAGGATTCAGTATTCATCTTTCCCCCTTTCCATGTGTGTTATCCGCGCTTACAGGCCTTTCAGTCCGTAATAGGCTTCGTTCCAGCGAAGTTCCTGGCGGAAGCTGCGCAGATCAGTGTTTTCGTCGATGAGGACCATTTCTATCCCCGCCATGGCCGCGAAATCCTCCAGGTGCTCAACACTGACTGCGGGACTGTAGGCGGTATGGTGGGCCCCACCGGCGTGAATCCAGGCGGCGGCTGCGGTTTTAAGGTCCGGCAGGGGTTTCCACAGGACCCGGGCTACCGGCAGCCTGGGCAGATCATCGTCGGCGGTGACTGTCTCAACCGGATTGACCAGAAGGCGGAAGCGGTTGCCCATGTCTATGATGCTGGCGTTGACCGCAGGTCCTGGCTTTGTGTTGAATACCAGCCGGGCGGGATCGTCCTTACCGCCGATTCCCAGAGGGTGGACCTCCAGGGAGGGCTTGTCCGCCGCTATGGACGAGCAGACCTCCAGCATGTGGGCCCCCAGTACCCGTTCCTTCCCGGGTTCCAGATGATAGGTGTAATCCTCCATGAAACTGACCCCGCCGGGCCTTCCCAGGGCCATTACCTTCAGACTGCGGACCAGGGCGGCGGTTTTCCAGTCTCCTTCCGCGCCGAAACCGTAACCGGATTCCATCAGGCGCTGTACGGCCAGACCCGGCAGCTGCTTCATACCGTAGAGGTCCTCAAAGGTGGTTGTAAAGGCGGAGAAACCTCCCTCCTCCAGGAAGGCCCGCATCCCCAGTTCTATCCTGGCGGATTCCCGAACCTTGTCGGATTTCTCTGCCCCGGGGCCCATGTTGTAGCTGTTTGCATACTCGTCGACCAGGGCGGAAATATCCCCGTCGCCCACGGCCTGGATGTGATCCACAAGCTCCCCGACTCCGTATCCGTTAACCGAATAGCCGAAACGGATCTGGGCCTCAACCTTGTCCCCTTCGGTTACCGCGACCTCCCGCATATTGTCGCCGAAGCGGGCTATCTTCATTCTCCGGGAGTCGTACCAGGCCATGGCCGCCCCCAGCCAGGTGTCGAGTTTCTCAAGCACCTCCGGGTCCTGCCAGTGGCCGACGATTACCTTGCGTTCGATGCGCAGCCGGCTGCCGATGAAGCCGAACTCCCTGCCGCCGTGGGCGGACTGGTGCAGGTTCATAAAGTCCATATCGATCTTTGACCAGGGGATGTCCCGGCCGAACTGGGTATGGAGATGCACAAAGGGTTTCCTGAGGCTCGAAAGACCGGCAATCCACATTTTGGCAGGGGAGAAAGTATGCATCCAGGTAATGAGACCCACGCATTTCTCGCTGGCATCAGCCTCCATGCAGACCCTGGAGACCTCGTCGGGGGTCGTTACCAGGGCCTTGTACACTATCCGTACCGGGAGCCGTACAGCATCCGCCAGTCCGGCGGCGATCTTCTTCGAGTCCGAGGCTACCTGCTTGAGGGTCTCCTCACCGTAGAGATGCTGGCTTCCGGTCACGAACCAGACTTCCAGTTGTTCAAAATCTTTTTTCTTCAGCATTCAGTGTTCCTCTCTTTATTCTTTTTATGACTGTCCGTAGTAGGCGTCTTTACCGTGTTTGCGGTCGTAGTGTTTGCGCTTCAGGGATTCCTTGAGCCGCGGGGTTCCGGGGCGCAGGGTCCGTGTCATGTAGGCCATTTTGGCGATCTCTTCCAGAACAGCTGCATTATACACGCTTTTCCAGGCGTTCTTTCCCCAGGCAAAGGGTCCGTGACAGGCCACGAGTACCATCTCGATCTCCAGAGGGTTGAGGCCCTTGAAAGCCTGGACTATCTGGTTTCCCGTCTCGATCTCGTAGTTGTTCCTGATAGCCTCGTCCCGCATAATCTCCGTGCAGGGAACGTCCTCCGTCAGGTGGTCCGCGTGGGTGGTTCCGTATATGGGGATCGTTTCACATGCCTGGGCCCAGGCGACACCGTAAGGACTGTGGGTGTGGGTAATCCCCAGCACTCCGGAAAACTCACGATAGAGAACCGCGTGGGTCGGAGTGTCCGAGGAGGGGCGCAGGTCTCCCTCTATCACCTTCCCGTCAAGGTCCACCAGCACCATGGCCTCCGGGCTGAGCTCCGCGTAGGGGACTCCCGAGGGCTTTATGGCAAAGATGCCTGCCTGCGGATCGAAGGCGCTGGCGTTACCGAAGGTGTAGATGGCGAGCTTCTGCTTTTCGATCTCCATGTTGGCTTCATAGGCCTCACGTCTGAGTTCGGCATGTTTCATGATTAATCAATCTCCCTGATGTCGTTAAAAGGTTCAAAGGTTGTGTAGTAATGAATATTCTCCGCGGTAAGTATATCTATGGGCATGACCACGTGATGCTCTGTTATGGGTTGGCGGTTCAAGGAACGGAAGAGAGTCTGTACACCAAGGTAACCCTGGGCTTCCGGTCTCTGGCTTATCAGAAAATCTATTACACCCTGTTCCAGATACTCCCGGTTTTTCTGGATGAGGTCATAACCGATGAGGGCAATATCGCTTGTATCTTTATGTACCAGGTATTCGGCGACCCGGTGGACCGAAGCATTGGCTACGAAGATACCGCCTATATCGGGATTGCGGGTAAAAAGGGAGTCCAGAAAGGTAAAACAGGTCTCTTTTGAATCCAGGTGAACCTCTTCGAGGATCGGCGGTTTTTTATCCCCGGGATAGTAGGAGCGGAAGCCCTCTTCACGGCCGCGGATATGGTCATCCAGGTTAACGGCCTGTATTATCACCGTCTCCTTTTCCGTCGGGACCAGCATGCGCATCAGTTTAGCCGCCAGTCGTCCGCTCATGCGCGGGTCCTGGCCAATGTAGGCGAGCTTGTCGATTTCTGGCAGGTCGGAATCGAAACAGCAGAGGGGAAGCCCGTCAGGGAGTTTCCGAACGAAGTCTTCCGCAGACTCCGGTAATATCGGCGCAAGCAGGATTCCGTCGGGCTGGTCTTTCATGAGCCCATCCGCAGCTTTTCGGAATGAATCAGGGCTGAAGCGATCGAAACAGTGGAAGAGCAGTTCAAGGGAAAAGGCGGCAAGTTCTTCCGCTGCGGCCTGCATGCCCCGGTGGGGAAGCTGCCAGAAACCGGAGTCCTGTTCCGGCTGGGGGGTGAGGATTCCGATCCGGTAATTCCGGGACTGGGCCAGGTTGCTGGCAAAAAGGTTGGGTTTAAACCCCGTATCCCGGATTATTCCCAGAATTCTGCTTTTTGTAGCCTCCGCTACTCTTCCGCGGTTATGGAGAACCCGGTCAACCGTTCCGATGGAGACCCCGGCAAGTCGTGCTATATCCTTGATAGTCACAGCATCAGCCACTGAATGTTCCTTACTGTCGGTTTTGCGTTAACGTACACTCATTTGCATGATAACAGTTCGGATGAGTGAAGTCAATAAAAAAAGGCGAGACCTGTGCGGCCTCGCCAAAGTGCTGTTTACTGTTGCTGTCGGGTTTTCTTGAGAAATTACCACCTGCCCCTTGGTGCCCGGGGATCCTTGTACCCGTAACCCGGGCCTCCCCGCATGTGGCCTCTGCCGCCCCGGGGGCCGTAGGAGCGGTCATCCCAGCAGGGACCGTAGGCGTAGCGGCCTCCGAATCCCTGACGGTCTACTTCGTACTCGGTACCGTCGATTACAGCCTTGGTTACGGCAATGACATTGCTGCCGGGGGCGGCAAAACGGCCGTAGCCCTGGTGTACGAAGCCCTCGACGGTAATTTCCTGACCGTCGGTGAGTTCAACATCATCCACAGCCCAGGGGGGGACCATGACATAATACTCCTTGCCGTCGGCTGTCAGCACGGGTGGAAAGGAGCTGATTGAGATTGTCCCGGTCAGGGTTGCGGTTTCCGCTGGTTCAAAACGGCCAGGGGCCTCCTGGGCACCCTCGGCGATGACGGCAGCACTCAAAGCTGCGGCAATAAAAAGAACAAGACTTATGCGTTTCATATATCCTCCTGATATCGGCTGCCTGCTGCAGCCTTTGTGTTTACAAACCAATAATAGGAGCAAAGTATGAAGGAGTTATGAAGCAATTCCGTTTATTCTGTGATCCTGACATTTTTTTCCGGAAGAGCTGTCTGTAGAGGAGCAAATTTGCTACACTCAGTCTGTCAGGTTCAGGGGGCTGCGGCCGATCCGGAAACACATTGCACAAAAGGAGCTGCACGCAAATGGGATACCGAGTTGAACACGATACCATGGGAGAGATTCCGGTAGAGGACTCCCGGTACTGGGGATCTCAGACCCAGCGTTCTCTGGAGAACTTTCCCATCGGAGGGGAGAGGTTTTCCGACGACTTTATCCGGGCCTACGGTCTTCTGAAAAAAGCCTGTGTACTGGCAAATGCCCCCTCGGCAGCCTGGCGGGAAGAGAAACTTCGGGCCCTTCTCGCTGCCTGCGACGAGCTTATCGCCGGTAAACTGAAGGAACATTTTCCCCTGGTGATATGGCAGACCGGAAGCGGGACCCAGACCAACATGAACCTGAACGAGGTTATCGCCAACCGGGCGGCGGAGCTTCTGGGGGGAAAAAAGGGGCAGAAGGAGCTGGTGCATCCCAATGACGATGTAAACCGATCCCAGTCCTCCAACGATACCTTTCCCGCGGCCATGCATATTGCCGCAGTCTCCATGGTCAGAAAACGACTGCTCCCCGCCGCAGAGCTCCTCGCTTCGGAACTTGAAGCAAAGGCCAGGGTCTGGGCCCGGCTGATCAAGGTGGGCAGGACCCACCTGCAGGATGCTGTTCCCTTGAGCCTGGGACAGGAGTTCTCCGCCTACGTGGCCCAGCTCCGACAGGCTGCACGCCGCATCGACCTGGCGTCTGAGGAGTTGCTGGAACTTCCCATCGGAGGAACCGCCGTCGGGACCGGGCTTAACGCTCCTGCCGGCTTTGATGATGCAGTCTGCAGGGAACTGGAACGCCTTACCGGAGACGAATACACCAGCGCTCCTAACAAGTTTGCCCTTCTTGCGGCCCACGACGGCATGGCGGGACTCTCCGGTGCCCTTTCGACCCTGGCCGCCGCGCTGATGAAGATCGCCAACGACATCCGCTGGCTCGGTTCGGGGCCTCGCTGCGGTATCGGAGAACTGATTCTCCCGGAGAACGAGCCGGGGAGTTCCATAATGCCGGGCAAGGTAAATCCCACCCAGAACGAAGCCCTTACCATGCTTTGTGTCCAGGTTATGGGAAACCACAGCACCATCGCCTTCGCCTGTTCTCAGGGAAATTTCGAACTGAACGTGTTCAAGCCGGTGATTATTCACAACCTGCTCCAGTCGGTTCGACTGCTTTCCGACGGAATGGAGAGTTTCCGGCTGCGCTGCGTCGCCGGCCTGGATGCAAACAGGGAAAAGCTGGCTGAGTATCTTGAGCGGACCCTTATGGTAGTAACCGCCCTGAATCCCCATATCGGCTACGACAAGTCCGCGGCCATAGCCAAGAAGGCCTACAGTGATAACATCACCCTCAAGGAGGCCGGGATACTCCTGGGCTTTCTCTCCTCCGAAGAATACGACAACTGGGTCGTCCCTGAGAAGATGGTATAACTAAGGGCTATGCACCTAATGCTCGGGCAGATATTCGCTCTGCTGACCGCGGCCTGCTGGGCCCATAACTCCATTGTCTATTCCGAAGCGGGTAAAAGAGTCGGCTCCAGGACAGTGGCCCATATCCGCCTCTGGATAGCCCTGCCGGCAATGCTGACGGTCCATTTTATTGTTCTCGGCAGATTCTTTCCCACGGGATTCCAGTTTTCCGTTTATTTCTACCTGCTCCTGTCCGGTTTTTTCGGCTTCTTTATTGCAGACCTGCTGATTTTCAAGGCCTTTGTGGATGCAGGTCCCCGGGAAACCCTGGTAATCATGACCCTGTCTCCGATCTTCGCAGCCCTTTTTTCTTGGGTGTTTCTGGGGGAGATTCTCAGTCCCCTGCAGATTCTGGGAATCCTGGCCACCGTCGGCGGGGTTATCTGGGTCATTCTGGAAGAAGGGGCCCGGGGCAGGGGTATTAAAAGCCCGGAGGCCTCCAGAAAACGGCTGGGCGCACTCTTTGCCCTGGGAGGGGCTTTTACCCAGGCCCTGGGGATGATGCTGGCCAAGGCGGGGCTGGTTTCGGGGCTGCATCCTGTAAGCGGGAACCTTCTGCGCCTGGCAGCGGGCCTGGCGGGACTTATACTCTATGCCCTGCTGCGGGGCTCCTTTGTACGGGACTTTGCCGCCATGAAAGAGCCCAGGGCCCTGGGTTTGATTACCAGCGGGGCCCTGGTCGGTCCGGTCCTTGGGATTGTGCTCTCCCTCTATGCCCTGTCCTGGGCCCCGGTGGGAATCGTTACGGCCCTCATGCAGACATCCCCCATACTCCTGTTACCCCTGGACCATTATGTGTTCAAAAAGCAGGTCACCCCCGGGGCTCTCCTGGGAACCCTGATTGCTGTAGGGGGTACGATCCTGCTTTTCAGTCTGTGAGAGTTCCGTCTAGAGAATCTGGTTGAATTCCACCCTCTCATTGTCGGGACCTAAAATCATGAAATACTTTATGCCTTTTGCGTGAAGGGGGAGTTCATTGATGCCCTCCACAATCGTAAAACCGGCTCTGCTAATCTCTTCATAGGCGGTATTGATGTCCTGTACATCCAGGGCGATATGGTCAATAATGCCGTTTGGCCGGTCGCCCGCGACACCGTTGGCGGGTTGATACAGCTCAAGGCGGAAGCCATTCATATCGAGGAAAGCTACCTGCGTGGTTCCGCCATTTTCATTAAATTCATGCCTGCTGAATACTGAAAATCCCAATCCGGAATAGAAAGCAATAGATTCTTCAATATCCCTGACCGGAAGTCCCAGATGCTGAAATCCGCGTATGGTATCGCTGAGCGTACTCATTAATAAGCTCCTTTCTGTATCTCTACTTCAATTCTTCCAGCACATAGGGCAGCACTCCGCCGCTTCGGATAAAGTCAGCCTCCACGGAGGAGTAGATCTGCAGGGCCGCCTTGAAGCGGGTGTTTTTCCCTTCCGGGCTTAGGGCTGTTACTTCCGCGACAGTCCCGGGGATGAAATCCCCCAGTCCGCTTATGGAATAGCTTTCAAAGCCGGTGAGGCCCAGGGAAGAAATGGTATCACCGCCGGTAAAGCACAGGGGAAGGACCCCCATTCCCACCAGGTTGCTGCGGTGGATCCGCTCAAAGCTCTCGGCGATTACCGCCCGTACCCCCTGGAGCCGCGGACCCTTGGCGGCCCAGTCCCTGGATGATCCGGTGCCGTATTCCTTTCCGGCAAGGACAATCAGAGGTGTTCCCTCCTCGGCATATTTTATGGCGGCATCATAGATAAACTCGATTTCCCCTTCAGGACTGCGGCGGGTGTAGCCGCCGGTTTTTTCCGGTACCAGCTGGTTTTTTATCCGGATGTTGCCGAAGGTTCCCCGCATCATGACTTCGTGGTTTCCCCGGCGGGAGCCATAGGAGTTAAAGTCCTTCTGAGGTACTCCCTTCTCCTGAAGATAGCGCCCTGCGGGATAGTCCGCAGCGATTGTTCCAGCCGGAGAGATGTGGTCGGTGGTAATGGAGTCGCCGAAGACACCCAGGGCCCGGGCGCCTTCCAGTACGCCGGGATCCCCCTCGGGGGCATCGAAGAAGAGGTCCGGCTCCCGGATATAGGTGGATTCCGGATCCCAGGGAAACAGTTCGCTGCTGTCTACTTTCAGGGAGCGCCAGGTGTCGTCTCCTTTAAAAACCTCGGTATAGCGTTTTACGAAGTCATCGGCTTTAACGGCGGTGCCGAGGACCGCTTCGATCTCTTCAGAGGATGGCCAGATCTCTTTAAGGTAAACTTCTTTTCCCTCCGTATCCCTGCCGATGGGCTCCTTCATGATGTCCATATCCACCCGGCCGGCCAGGGCGTAGGCGACAACGTAGAGGGGCGAACCGAGAAAGTTGAAGCGGACCTTCTGATGAATACGGGCCTCGAAGTTCCGGTTTCCCGAGCTCACCGATGCGGTAAGAAGACCTCCCTCATCGATCGCCCTGGTAACGAAATCCGGCAGGGGGCCTGAGTTTCCTATACAGGTTGCGCAGCCGAAGGCGCTCAGAGTAAACCCGATCCCCTCAAGTTCGTCCACCAGCCCGGCCCGCTCGAGATAATCCAGAACGACCTGGGATCCTGGGGCAAGGGAGGTCTTTACCCATACAGGCGGCTTAAGCCCCCGGGCTCTGGCTTTCTTTGCCAGAAGTCCGGCCCCCACCATTACAAAGGGATTCGAGGTGTTGGTGCAGGAGGTAATCGAGGCGATGGCCACAGCTCCATGGGGAATCTGCACGTCGGTCCCGTTTATCTGTGCCGGAACTGTTTTGTCCGCGGAACCCGGGGCGTTCTTTTCAAGCTCGGCGCCGAATATCTTCGGCAGATTCGAGACATCGATCCGGTCCTGGGGCCGGTAAGGTCCCGCGAGAGATGGGCGTACGCTGCCTAAGTCCAGGTGCAGCACCTTGTTGTAGAGGGGCTCCGAATCGGGAGAGAAGAACATGCCTGTCTCTTTGAGGTAGGCTTCGCTTAAAACAGCCGCTTCCTCCCGGCCGGTCTCCTTTAGATAGCGGATCGTTTTATCATCCACCGGGAAAAATCCCATTGTGGCACCGTACTCGGGGCTCATATTGGCCACCGTTGCGCGGTCGGGGAGGGGCAGGGCGCTCATTCCGGGACCGAAGTATTCCACGAATTTACCGACGACCCCCTCCTTTCGCAGCATCTCGGTAAGGGTCAGCACCAGGTCGGAGGCGCTCGTTCCCGCGGGAAGGCTGCCGCTGAGTTTTACGCCGATAACCTCTGGGACCGGCATTACATAGGCCTGTCCCAGAAGGACGGCTTCCGCTTCGATACCGCCGACACCCCAGCCCATGATACCGAGACCGTCTATCATGGTGGTGTGGGAGTCCGTGCCGATAAGGGTATCCGGAAACAGCGTCGGGGTACCGTCTTCGTCGCTTTCCCGGACGATCCTTCCAAGGTTCTCGAAGTTGATCTGGTGGCAAATGCCGGAATTGGGAGGAACAACGCGGAAGTTGTCCATGCTCTCCGCTGCCCATTTCAAAAGGCGGTAGCGTTCGCTGTTGCGGGTATATTCCATTTCCACATTCTTTTGCAGGGCATTTTGCCCCTGCCAGAAGTCGATCTGTACCGAGTGGTCGATAACCAGGTCGACGGGAATCAGGGGATTGATCTTTTTCGGGTCTCCGCCCCGGGCGACCATGGCGTTCCGCATAGCTGCCAGGTCGACTACTGCGGGCACGCCGGTAAAATCCTGCATAAGGACCCTGGCGGGATAATAGGGAATATCCTGTCCCGGTTTGCTCCGATAGGCCAGCACCTTCTGTACATCCCCGGCGGAAGCTTTTCCCAGCTTCTCTTTCCTCAGAACGTTCTCAAGAAGGATCCGAATGGAGTAGGGGAGGGACCCCGGCCCATCCGGAATATCTGCCCTGGATACGTCGAAAATCCGATATGTTTTTCCGTTTACTGTAAGGTTTCGTTCAGTCATTGCCATTAGCCTTCCCTTATCTGGTGGTAGCGGTAAAAGTATAAAGGAAGAAGCTGAAAATAAACAGGGGGAGTGTCCCGAACCGTGGGGATAGGCACAGCTTAAGGCCTTCACAACACAGGATTTGCATGGAAATCTGTGATCCAACGGAGAGTTTTTCCAGGTTCCCGGTATTTTTACGGGCTGCAGGATTCCTCATCCCCACGATTCTGAACAGTACGCCGGCTTGGCCCCCGCAGCTCAATCCTGGAGAAGGTCCCTGATGTTTACAGGACAGCCCGTGGCAAAGGACTTGTTGGCGGCAATCCCGACCATGATGGAATTGACCCCGTCTTCGACCCCCGCGGCTGTTTTTAAGGAATCCTCTCTGCCGGGCTTGAACACATCCTCCAGCAGCAGCCCGTCGCCCCCGCCATGGCCACCTTTCCCTTCCTTCCATGTAATGGGTTCCCGTTCGCCCCACAGTCGCTGAAGGCTGATGGATGCCTCGGGCTCTCCGCTTCTGCCCGTCACAGCCCCGTCTTCCCGCATGTTGTAATCCGGATCGTTCTGGTCGATGGTGGATCCCGATACGTAGGGCCGTTCGACAATCCGCACCTCAATGCGTCCCTCTGTTCCGTTGAAGCTGACGTTGTAGCCTTCCATGGGACAAAAAGCGTTCAGGGAGTAGGTCATAACCGCCTTGTTCCGGTATTTGACCATAACGCTCATGCTGTCCTCGATTGAGATATTATGACCGAAAACCGACTGGTCCCGGATATATCCGTCCTCGTGCTCTGCTTCCAGATAGAGACCCTTCATCAATTCATTTCCCGACATGTCCAGGGCAAAGGGGTCTCTGGCGGCTATGGGATTGTCCCGGCAGCGTTCGTAGAACTCCCTTACCCCTCGCTGTTCGGCGTTTTCCCGTCCGTAGAAGGCCAGGCGGCCCATGGCGAAAACGCTTTCCGCCTGGCTGTCCAGCCACCAGTTGACCAGGTCAAAGTGGTGGGTGGATTTATGGACCATAAGGCCGCCGGAGTTGTTCTTGTCCCGATGCCAGCGCCGGAAGTAGTCGGCGCCGTGCCGGGTATCCAGCATCCACTCGAAGTGGACTGAAACAACATCTCCGATGGCTCTGGAGCTGATCAGCTCTTTTACGCAGGTATTCCTTGGGCTGTAGCGGTAGTTGAAGGTAACAGTTATCTTTTTGCCGTATTTTTCCCGGGCATCCAGAATGGCTCTGCATTTTCCGTCGTCCGTTGTAAGAGGTTTCTCTGTAACCACGTCGCAGCCCAGTTCCATGGCGGCTATTATGTAGCGGTGGTGGGTCCGGTCCCAGGTAAGAACGATCACTGTGTCGGGTTTTTTTTCCCGCACCATCCGGCGGAAGTTCTCTGCTCTGTAGGTCGGGACCGGCTCATGCTTGAACTTTTCCTGGAGCCGGCGGTTCATAAAATCCATGCGGCTCTGATTTATGTCGCAAAAGGCGACCAGTTCTGCTATATCACTGTATGTCCCGGCAATGGCATCGATGTACATCCGGCTGCGGCTTCCGGTCCCCACAAGGGCGTAGCGTTTTCTGTTCATAATTTCTCCTTGCAATGTTCTGGATAATTGTAGAGGAGATCCCCTTTGACCGCTGTGCTTTATCAATGATAAACTGTGCAGAATCGCTCATGATAGTCTATTGTAACAAAGGCCTGAGACAGTATGATTCCTTTCCGGAGCGGATCCGAAGACGCCGGGTCTGGGAGTTCCAGGCGGTACTGAAGGGTAAAATTCGACCGCTCCTTGCATCCGGGACGGAAGAGGCATCCTCCCGTACTCTCTGGGTATTCGGTCCTGATAATCTACACGGCTGGAGGGGCAGCGGCCGGGATGAAGCGGCGGAGATTGCCGTCTTTCATTACGATATCGTTCCCAGGGAGCTGGAGCAGTACTGCCGAAGTGACGGCTGGATTTCCATTCCCCTGAATAATGATGAGCCGTTATGGCTCCGGGAAAACGTAAATCTGGCCTATGAGCACTTTTTTAATCCCCTTAAAATAACACCTATTTATTTCCAGCATCTGCTCCTGGAACTGAGTCTTTTCGTTCTGGGCCAAAATGAGCATTTCCTGTGTCCCGATGAACGGCCGCAGGCTGCGAGAATTGTTGCCAGGGCAAAGAGCATCTATGACTCCCGGATGGAATACGGCATCGGTATGGAACAGGTGGCCGCAGAGAGCGGTGTAAGCGTCAGCCACCTGCGACGACTTTTTCAGCAGCAGGAAGGAAAAAGCCCTGCCGCGGTTTTTGCGGAGATGCGGGTACGCCGGGCCCTGGAGCTCCTGGTCCGGACGGAAATCCCGGTTACCGAGATAGCCCTGACCTGCGGGTTTTCTTCTCACAGCGCCTTCAGCCGTACCTTCCACCGGCATACCGGCCTGAGCCCCCGGCAAGTCCGAAAGGAGGGCGCCAGGGCAGCCCTGCGAGGAGAATTAAACTAGGGCCCCCTAATCCATTCTGCAGGCGGACCCGTACTTGTCAAAATCTATCCAGTCTATGCCCAGGGGAGAGGCAGGAAGCGCACCCCGTTCATAAATCCCCGGGGTTTCCTGCTGCAGGGTGGGAGTAAACTTTTCCCAGGAGAGTTCCGTCTCTTCCGCGCTGACAAAAAGCGTCCGGTCTCCCTTGATGGCATCCAGAAGGAGCCTCTGGTAGGCTTCGGGGATCTCGGCATCCAGAAAACTCGAGGAATAGCAGAAGGTCATGTTGGTGGAGCTGATTCTTCCGCTGCCCCCGGGCTCCCTGGCGATAAAATCCATCACAATCCCGGCATCGGGCTGAATATTGAATATAATCTGGTTTGGGGGAATCTGCCCCTCGGTGTTATAGAGCAGATTGGGACCCGGTTTGAAGCGGATGCCGATCTCCGTTCCTTTCCGGTGGACCGCCTTGCCGGTCCGGACGTAAATGGGGATCCCCGTCCAGCGGAAGTTGTTGATTGTCATCTCAAGCTCGGCGTAGGTCTCGGTCCGTGAATCCTCGGGAACCCCCTTCTCGTCGTGATATCCCCGATACTGCATTTTTGCCCAGCGCTTGATTTCCAGGGCTTTGAGGATCTGCATCTTCTGTATCCGGATCTCCTCTGCTTCGAGGTTTATGGGGGCTTCCATGGTCAGGAGGGACAGGAGCTGCATCAGATGGTTCTGCACCATGTCGCGGATAATTCCGGCGCCGTCAAAGTAGGCCCCCCGGTCTTCCACGCCAATATCCTCCAGGGCGTTAATCTGGATAGAATCGATGTACCGGGAGTTCCATATGGGATAAAAAACGGCGTTGGCAAAGCGGAATACCAGGATGTTCTGGACCGCCTCCTTTGCAAGGTAATGGTCGATCCGGAAGATCTGGAGTTCGTGGAAGTAGCGCTGAAGATCGGCATTCAGCTTCCGGGCACTCTCCAGATCGTAGCCGAAGGGTTTTTCTATGATAAGGGTTGCTTCGTCTCGAAATCCTTCTTTATGAAGCTCCGCGGCGGTATGAGCGTATACCTTGGGAGGGAGGGAGAAGAAGATTATTACCCGTTTGAAATCTTTCAGGGAAAAGACAAAATCCCGGATGCCCTCCATGCCCTGGTGGTAGTAGAGGAGCTTGCTGAACTCTTTATCCCGGTCAAAATGGGCACGGAACTCATCGTGGCTGAAAGGCGTCCGCCCGGAGCCTATGACCCGGCAGGTGTCATCGATCTCCTTCTTGTGAAAAAGACGCTCCAGGGCCGGAATCAGTTTGCGTTTTGCAAGGTCTCCCGAGGCTCCCAAGATAATAATGGCTGAATCTGAAACAGGCATAGACAATCACTCTCCTGTAGGGCGTACCTGGATAAGGATAAGATAGAAAGAAGAGGCGATACTGACAAGGGGTAAACAGGTAATGCAGGAAAACGTCATAGAGCCCGCCGGAACGAGGTACGGTGAATCAGGTTGCGGGTGCGGCATGTACCCCGGTGGAGGAGCTGAAGGTGCATAAGCTGCTCCGGCAAGCTCTCTGACTTTCGGCAGTATAGGTGAATTGTCAAAAAACATCAAGAGTAAATAGAGAAAATTTATAAATCGCTTAGAATCCCTCTTCAGGCAAGGATATGATAATATATCCCCAGGTAAAAGAATACCGATCCGGCAAGTACGAAGAGGTGCCAGATCCCGTGATGATGGGGGAGCCGCTTCTGGGCATAGAAAGCGACGCCTATTGTGTAACTCAAGCCTCCCGCCAGTGCCCAGAAGAGGAACTCCCGGGGAATCCGTTCCACCACCGGCTGCCAGAAGAAGACAATCAGCCAGCCCATGGCCAGGTAAACCGCTACGTGGAAGATCTTGAAACGGTTCCAGAAAAACAGTTTGATAAAAAAACCGACAGCCACGATTGCCCAGAGAATGGTTAAAATGATGGGGCCTTCGGGCTCCCATATGCGAAATGCCACCGGGGTGTAGGTTCCGGCAATCAGAAGGTAGATGGCCAGATGATCAAAAATACGGCCGATGCGCTTTGCAGTATCCTGTTTTACCCAATGGTACACTGCGGAAGAACCGTAGAGGACGAGCATGGAGAGTGAATAGGCCGAGGCGCTGAAAATCATCCAGGGGCGTCCCCCCTCAGCAGCCCGCACAACGAGGGGTAGCGTGCCGATCAAGGCGAGAATGAAACCTGCAAGATGGGTCATGGCATTGATCTTCTCGTCCCCGGGAGACTGGTCGGCTTTCAGGGGAATCCTGGCCTCAAGCCAGCGGTAAAATCTGTTTGTCGTTTCATGTTTATTCATTGGCACTATGCTACACGGATACAGCGATAAGCACAATTGCCGCATTATTAAAGGTATATTAAATACAGATTCTGCAGGCCAATTCTGTTGCAATTGTACGGCTTCAGGATATACCCTTAAGGTATGGAACAGTCTGTAAACCTTACAAAAACTAAGATTATCGGAACCATTGGGCCGGCATCCAACAGTGTACCGGTGCTGGAAAAAATGATTGAAGCGGGACTCGATATCGTGAGGCTGAATTTCTCTCACGGCGACCACGAGTTTCACGCCCAGGCGGTGGAGAACGTGCAGGCTGCGGTTGCTTCGACAGGGCGTCCCGTGGCGATCCTTGCTGATCTCTGTGGTCCGAAAATTCGACTGGGGGACCTGGAAGCGGATATTTCGGTCACTCCCGGAGAAGAGCTGGTTATTACAACGGAAAAATGCCTGGGTGTCCCCGGCAGGGTCCCAACGGCGTATAAGCGGCTCGCCGAGGATGTTCGTTCAGGAGATACGATCCTGATTGACGACGGGCTTATCCGGCTGGAGGTACGTTCGGTCTCGGGAAGCGATGTCCGCTGCAGGGTTAAAAACTCCGGAACTCTCAAGTCCCGCAAGGGGATTAATCTTCCGGGGGTCAGGGTGAGCGCCTCTTCTATATCCGAAAAGGATAAGAACGACCTGGAGTTCATAATCAGCCAGCCCATCGACTTTGTGGCCCTTTCCTTTGTTCGCAGCCGTGACGATATAAAGGAACTGCGCTGGCTGCTGAAGGACAGGGGAAAACTGCTTCCCATAATCGCCAAGATAGAAAAACCGGAAGCCGTAGCGGATATTGACGGTATAGTGGCTGAAGCCGACGTAATCATGGTTGCCCGGGGTGACCTGGGAGTAGAAATGCCCACTCAGGATGTGCCTATCCTGCAGAAGATGATCATCGAAAAGTGCAACATGCACAACACCCCGGTAATTACCGCGACCCAGATGCTGGAATCGATGATAACGAATCCCCGGCCCACCCGGGCCGAGGCCAGCGACGTGGCCAACGCTGTCTTTGACGGTACCGATGCCGTCATGCTCTCCGCCGAGACCTCCGTTGGAATCAGCCCTGTGGACGCGGTGGGAATCATGGACCAGATTGTCTCCGCCGCGGAAAGTCGGCCGGCACTCCTGAAAAAATCATCCTACCTCAAGCGGGACCATGTCTTAAGCGATGCGGAGAATATCTGCCGGGCAGCCTGTATCATGGCCGAAGAGGCCAGTGCATCGGCGATTATCGCCATTACCAAGAGGGGAAGAACCGCCCGGATGCTCTCCAAGTACCGTATATCCTTACCCATCATCGCCTTTACCGAAACAGAGGAGACCCTGCGCTATATGAAAATCCTCTGGGGCGTACAGGGCGAGATCATGGACAACGTGGGTGAGACCGACGCCACGCTCCAGAAGGCACGGAAACTTGCCCTTGATCTGGGACACGTAAAGCGGGGCGACAAGGTCGTCTACGTGGCGGGAATCCCCCTTATCGAAAGCCCCAGCGCCAACATGCTGAAAACCGAAACGGTGTAGCGTGTCCCCCAGGCTGACGATCATCGCTCCCCATGAGGAGGGGAACACCCTGATCGGCTGGCTTTCAGGGCGTTTTACCTATCATGATCTTCCAGGGTGGGAGACCGAGATCCGGGACCGGCGGATACTTGTTGACGGAAGGACTGCTGAGGGTGACCTGCTGCTGTGCCGCGGCATGATCGTAAGCTACGAGCCCCCGGCGATTCCTGAACCGGAGGTAAACAGGGCATACCGGATTCTCCTGGAGGACCCTGATTTTCTGGTTGTCAACAAACCGCCGGATCTGCCGGCCCATCCCGGGGGAATCTATCTGAACAATACCCTGCAGAGTATGCTGGCCGCCCGGTACGGCCGGGTCCATCTGATCAGTCGCCTCGACCGGGAAACCTCCGGTCTTATGCTGGCAGCCCTGAACCCGGAAAGCGCCGACTATTTTTATCGTCAGCAGCGGGAGCGCCGGATACGCAAGGAGTATCTCTGTCTGGTCCACGGGGATTTCCCGGAATACCTGGATGCCCCCGGCTGGCTCATGAAATCCGGTACGGGAGCGGTGAGAAAAAAGAGGACCTTTGTACCTGATTCCGCCGCCGAGAATCCCGGCGACGCAGGAAGTCCCGGACGAAGCTACTGCCGTACCGAGTTCTTCCGGGAAGGCGGAAAAGGGGGCTTCTCCCTGCTTCGATGCAGGCTCCACACCGGAAAGACCCACCAGATCCGGGCAAGCCTCTGCTCCCTGGGTTTTCCCGTGGTGGGGGACAAAATCTACGGCCTCGATGAGACGATCTTTCTCCGCTTTATCAAGGGCGCTCTGAATGACCGGGACCTGCATCGCCTGATTCTGCCCCACCAGGCGCTTTTCAGCCGGCGTCTGGTCTTTACTCCACGCACATCGGCGGAGAGTGTGGATATCAGCGCGGAACATCCTTTCTGGGTTCAGGAGCTCTCCTGAAAAAACCTCGTATACAATTTTCCAGGTTCAGCTTCCACTGGAATTTCTCATTTCAATTTGAAGATCTCCATATTCTCGGTGATCAGGGTGATATTCCGTACTGTATGTCCCGCAGATTCTACCGCTTTATCCACAGTGCGTCGAATAGCTTCGTTATTATTCAAGACATTTCCTATACTTTGCTGAATCTCCTCACTGTTTTTATTGATGATCTCGACTTCTCCTGCAATCTTTTTTGCCAGGACAGAGACGTTCTCGGCTTCGCGGTCTATTTCCAGCGAGGCGGACTTCATCTCTTCAAGGGAGGCAAGGATCTGGTTGCTCCCGGCTCCCTGTTCTTCCAGGGAGAGTTTGACCTCTTCCTCGATCCGGGTAATGGTACCGATCAGTCCCTGGATCTCGCCGAAGTTCTTTCCCGCTTCCTGGGAAGATCCCGCAATGGTGCTGATGGTGTCGACGATTTTTTTCAGTATTTTCTCGACTCCCCGGGACTGGTCTGCAGTGCTTTCGGAGAGCTTGCGAATTTCATCCGCTACTACCGCGAATCCCTTGCCGGCCTCCCCGGCGTGGGCAGCCTCGATGGCTGCATTCATGGCCAGCATGTTTGTCTGGGTCGCGATATTGGAGATGACCATGTTGGTTTCCAGGAGTGATTCGGACTGACTGTGTATCTCCTGAATGCGGCGGATTACGGTATTCAGGAGCTCCTCCCCAAGCGTGGATGATTTGTTGAGCTGCTGGTAGTACCCGCTGGAACGAACAACATTCTCCGTTACCGAATGAAGCCCCGCGAGGGTCTCTTCTATGGCTGCTACGGACTGGGAAATCAGCTGGGATTCGTTACCGGACCGCTGTTCCAGACTGAGTATATTTTCCAGGATTTTCTCAAGAGACCGGGAAGTTTCGCTGAGTCCCCGGGTAATATCCGAAGCCTTCATCAGGACCCTGTTAATAGCCTCGGAGTTTCCCGAAAAGGCGCTATCGGTGCTTTCCGTCTCTTTGGCTAGCTCATCCGCTTCGGTACGCAGTTCCGCCATGGCGGTTTTAATCTCCCGCAGTGTGCTGCTGAGGGATGCGGTAAAACGGTTAAACCCCTGGGCCAGTCTGCCGGTTTCGTCCCGGGCGGTAATATGTACCTCTTGGCGCAGATCACCGCTGGATATGGTTTCAAAGGCCCCGGTGAGGATGCCCAGGGGACGGCTGATGCGGTTGGCGATGACTATGATGATGAGGGTGAGTACCGCAAGAATTGCGGCGCTGCTTATCATGAGGCTGACATATATCTGCCGGGGCACGGAGTAAATCTGTTCCCGGGGGATCGAAACAATGTATATCCAGGGCTCAATATCGGTACGTATGTTTATCGGCTCAATCATCTGCAGGAACTCCTGATCGCCGATCTGTACCATTACCCGGGAATTACTGGCATCGTCTTCCGACCAGTTGCTGGTGGCTTCCGAGGCCGCGCTTACGGTGTCCGCGGAGTGGGACTCCGACAGGTAGGTCCCTTCCCTGCCGGACAGGCTGTCCGCCAGCAGCAGTCCTGTCTCCGTGGCGATGGTGGATTTTCCCCGACTTTTACCGTCTATGGAACCGAGGATCTCATTGAAGAAATCAATGGAGAAATCCACCCCGACGACGCCGACAACCTCTCCCTTGGGGTTATGTACAGCCCGGGAGGCGGAAATCATCCGGACGGAATAGTCTTCCCGTATCTCCTCTTCATAGGGCTCGCTTATGCGGATTCCCGGATTGTTCCGGGGAATGGCGTAGTAATCATCCTGGTAGGACTCCGCCCCCCAGGCCTCGAGGCTCACCTCCACACGGTTCGACTCGTCCCGATACGCCCAGACCGCGTAATTTCCCAGCTCGTCGTACTCCCCGGTGTTGGCAAACTCGACGTCCCGTCCGTCCCAGGCATCGGGTTCAAAGAGGACCCACAGCGAAAAGACCGATTCATAGTCTTTCAGAATTCTGGCGAACAGTGGAGGAAGGAGCTCCCTGTCCGTACGGTCTTCGCTCTTTAATACCTCGATCAGGTTCATGGAGCTGCTGAGCAGTCCAAGGGCTTTGTTCAGTTCCCCTTCGACAGCGGCAGCGCCTTCCCGGGAGTACTGAAAGGCACTCATGTAGGCGTACTCGTTCAGGACATTTACGATACGGCTGCTTATCAATCCAAAGAAGACGATTAACAGGGCGAGGGTGCTCCCCAGAAGGAGCACAAGCATTTTGTTTCGCAGTGTTTTCATATAACTTGATATATATTGTAGTAATCTGCCAGTGTCGGTGCAAGAGTTCTATCGGCATGGGAGATTTTTAAGGAAACAGGACTCACTATCTCGAACAAAGATTCGGACTGTGCTACACTGCCGGTACTTAATCTTTATCTGGGAATGAATTGCCATGCAGAATACCCGCAGCACTGTCAGCCTTTCGGAGGAAAACTATCATTTAAGCAAGACAATCTACGTAAGTCTTTTAGCGATTCTCGTCGGTATTGTCGCCGGCTTCGGCGCCATCGGTTTCCGATACTTGATCGGGTTTTTTCACAATCTTTTTTTTCACGGAACTTTTTCGTTTATTTATGATTCGGAGATCCCCTTCGTCAGCCGCTGGGGTTTTCTGGTGGTACTGGTTCCCGCAGTGGGCATTGCCCTGGCTAACTGGATAACCGAAAAGTGGGCCCCCGAAGCCAAGGGTCACGGGGTTCCGGAGGTCATGGTGGCCGTCATGGAGAACCGGGGGGTAATCCGGCCGGTAGTAGCCTTGATAAAGTCCCTGGCTTCGGCGATAAGCATCGGTGCCGGGGGCTCGGTGGGACGGGAAGGTCCCATTGTGCAGATCGGCGCCAGCTTCGGCTCCACCCTGGGCCAGATGCTGAAGCTCTCTCCCCGCGAAGTGATAATCCTGGTTGGTGCCGGGGTCGCCGGCAGCATCGGTGCCACCTTCAATGCCCCCATCGGCGGTATCATCTTTGCCATTGAACTGATACTGCCGGAATACAGTATTATGACCATAATGCCCTTGGTTATTTCTTCCACCATAGCGACCCATATCTCCCTGCTGATTCTCGGAAACAGCCCGGCCTTTACCCTGCCGATGTATCAGTTTGTCTCATCCTATGAGCTCTCTTTTTATCTTGTACTGGGGATTCTGGCGGGTCTTGTCTCCATAGGCTTTATTGCTGTTCTGTACAGGACGGAGGACTTTTTTGACGAGTTGCCCGTCAACTCGACAATCAAGGCTCTGGCGGGAGGTGTTCTTGTAGGTCTGATCGGCTATGTTCTTTTTCGCCTGTTCGGGGAGTACTATGTATTCGGTGTCGGATATGCTTTTCTGACGGAGGTCCTTGCCAACAATGTTCCCGTTGTTCTGCTTCTTGTTGCTTTGCTGTTGGCAAAGATAGCAGCCAACGCTCTTACACTGGCTGCCGGCGGATCCGGAGGTATCTTTGCTCCCTCCCTTTTTCTGGGGGCTGCGATCGGAGGCGCCGTCGGTCTTACGGTTAATTCCCTTTTTCCCGAATTGACTGCCTGTCCGTCGGCCTATGCTATCGTCGGCATGGCTGCAGTTGTGGCGGGAACAACAGGAGCGAGTCTTACCGCGGTCATAATGATCTTCGAGATGACCCGAAACTATGAAATCATGCTGCCCCTGATGCTGAGTGTGGTGGTGGCCCATTTTATTACCGCAAAATTCTACCGAGAGACCATCTACACCAAAAAGCTCACGCGGAGGGGAATCAGGATACAGCTGGATAAGCGTATACCGATTTTCCGGACTGTCCGGGTCGTAGATATTATGAAGACCAGCTTTGCTTCCTGCAGCCCCTCAACCAGGGTTGGGGAAGTGTCGGAGTTGATGCACGAAAAGGCGATAGGCCTGCTGCCGGTGATGGAGGGGCAACAGGTTGTCGGTACCATCAGCTATGAAGAGCTTTATCGTTCAGGATGCCGGGACGACGAAAGTATTGAAAAGCTGTTTACCCATAGGGATATTACAATCGATCAGAACAGTGATCTTTATGAAGCCCTGAACAGGATGAAGAAGGTGCGCACGAACCTGCTTATTGTAACAGGACCTTCCGGAGCAGCAGGTTTTGTAACCCGCAACATGATAATCTCCTCCTACCTGACAAAACGGGAAGCCCTGTAAAGAGTGCTTGTCGCCTATAAGGGGTGGCGCGGGGAAAGGAAAAAAACAAGCAAAGGGTCTTGTAAAAAGACCCTTTGCTGCTTTAAAAGTTCATGACCTGCTGAAGGAACTGCCTGGTCCGTTCCTCCCTGGGGTCCGAGAAGATGAGCTCCGGAGGGCCCTCCTCGATGATCTGTCCCTCGTCCATAACGACTACCCGGTGGGCTGCCTCCTTGGCAAACCAGATCTCGTGGGTAACTACGGCCATGGTCATTCCGTCTTTTGCCAGGTCCTCCATGACGTTTATTACCTCTCCCACAAGTTCGGGGTCCAGAGCGGAGGTGGGTTCATCAAAGAGCATGACCCCCGGGTTCATTGAGAGGGCCCTGGCGATAGCAACACGCTGTTTCTGGCCTCCCGAGAGCATGGAGGGATAGGCCTCAGCCTTGTCGGAAAGGCCTACCTTTTCGAGCAGTTCACGTCCCTCTTTTTCAGCTTGATCCCTGGGGACTCCCTTTACCTGGGTGGGGCCTTCAATCACGTTGCCGAGTACTGTCTTGTGGGGAAAAAGATGGAAGTGCTGAAACACCATGCCCACATCCCGTCGAACGGCGTTAATATCGTGCTTTTTTGCATGAATAACCCGTCCGTTCATGCTGATGCTCCCTTTCTGGGGGATTTCCAGGAAATTGATGCAACGCAGCAGGGTACTTTTTCCGGAACCGCTGGGGCCGATTATTACCACCACCTCGTTTTCCCGTATGGTAAGATCTATTCCCTTAAGGACATGCAGTTCTCCGAACCATTTATGTATGTTCTTTAATTCTACTACCATATCTTTCCCTGCTCCCTGCTTCCCAGGGCGAAGCGTTTTTCAGTCCTGCTGACTATAACATTGAAGATGGTGGTCAGAATCAGGTAGTAGATCGCCACGATTACCAGCATCTCCATATATTTGAAGGACGATGACCCCAGCTGGCGCCCTTTTAAAAGCAGTTCGGGAACCGTTACCGTACTGGCCAGGGATGAGTCCTTCAGCGCTATGATGAACTGGTTTCCCAATGGCGGAATGGCCCGTTTGAATGCCTGGGGCATGATAATCCGGCTCATTGCCTTGGAGTGGGTCATTCCGATTGATCGTGCCGCTTCCATCTGCCCCCGGTCGATGGACTGGATTGAACCCCGGAAAATCTCAGCTATGTATGCTCCATTGTGAACCGCCAGGGCGATTACCGCCGAGGGAAAGGGGGGGATCGTTACCAGGGCTGTCAGTCCGTAGTAGATTATGAAGAGTTGCAGCAGAAGCGGTGTCCCGCGAATTACAAATATGTAAACCCGCGCAATATACTGGAAAAACCGGTTATGAGATATCCTGAAAAGGGCCATCACAAGTCCGATTAGCATGCCGACGACGATTCCCATTGCTGTAATAGTCAGTGTTACCGCGGCGGCTTCCCAGAAGAAGGGAAACCGCTTGACGATAATCGACAAATCCCAGGGAAATCTGGAAATCAGCGTATCCAACATATCAGTCAATGACGTATCCTCTTAGGGATTGGTTATGTTTTCGCCGTTGAACCAGCTTTCGCTGATTTTAGCCAGTGTTCCGTCCGCCCTCATCGCGTTCAGAATGTCATTGGCCTTATCCTTGAGGGGATCGTTCTTCTGAAAGGCTATGGCGCATTCTTCTTTCCGCAGAAGTTCTCCGGCTAAAGTAAGGCGGTCTCCTCCCTGGATCTTGCTCATGGCGTTGAGGCCTACAACCCTGTCGGTAATGACCGCGTCGAGGCGTCCGTTTATCAGCTCCATGAGGGTCTGGTTGTCGTCCTCGTAAAACTTGATACTTACACCAAGTTTTTCCGCGTCCTGGGCAAAGGTGGTTCCTGTTACCAGGCCTACATTATGGTTTTTCGTCAGGTCTGCGGGAGAACTGATCCCGGAGTCCTTCCGTACGATCAACTGGGCCCCGGAATAGTAATATGGTTCAGAGAAATCGACCACCTGCTGTCGTTCGGGGGTTATCGCCATGCTGCCGAGGATTCCGTTATAGCGTCCCGCCCGTAAACCTTCGATTATGCCGTCCCATGCGGTGGTTACATACTTGAGCTCGTATCCAAGGCGTTTGGCAATCTCTCTGGCAACATCAACGTCAAATCCTATGACTTCATTGTTCTCATTGATAAAGTTGAAAGGCGGGTAGCCTCCGGATCCTGCAAATTGAATGATATTGTCCTTGTCCTGGCTTCCTCCGGCGAAAGCAGGGGCAGCAAGAAGCAGGATCAGCAGAATAAGAATTCCGTACACAAATCTTTTCATCTTTTTTCTCCTTTACTTACCTGATGGCAAGCTATTTGTTTAGTATACGATATAGTTTCTGTGTTGTATAGTCAAGAGAAGTGATAATCCATAAAAACAATGTGTTTGTCCTGAGGCAAATTACTCTATTAGCTCCCCTATATCTACTTACTGTCAAGAGATTTATTCCTTTACTATTCTGTTTTTCTCAAATAAATCCTTCATGCGGGTGTCTCAGGATTGAATAATCGATCAAACAATTCATAGATATGGTTAGTGTTCAAATATATGTGAGAAAGTAAAAAAAGTCCGCCCCCATACAGGGCGGACCAGTGATTCGAAAGCAGGGCTCTCTTATGCCCGGACCTCTTGACGAAAGGCGTCAAAGAGTTCTGCATAATCCTCCTCATTGACCTTTACTATGCGGTTGACAATGAGGATAGCTGCAAAATTGGCGATGAATCCCGGCACGATTTCGTACATGACTGCCCCGAGACCGAGACGTTCCCAGACAACAAGAACCAGAGTACCGGTGATCATACCCGCAAGGGCCGCCTGCCAGCCGGTGCGTCTGGAAAAGAGCGCCATCAAAATGACGGGTCCGAAGGCGGCACCGAAACCGCCCCAGGCGTAGGATACAAGACCTAGTATCGAATTATTGGGGTTCAGGGCCAGAAGCATGGCGACTATGGATATGAGAATAACGCTGATCCGTCCAATGCTTATGAGCTCCGTCTCGGTGGCTTCTTTGCGGATGATTTTCTGATAAAAATCCTCAGTCAGGGCGGAGGATGATACCAGCAGCTGAGAGTCGATGGTAGACATGATGGCCGAAAGGATGGCGGCCATCAGGATTCCGCCGAGCCAGGGCGTAAAAATCTGGCGGATCATCAGAATGAACACCTTTTCGTGGTCTCCGCCGGCCAGTTCCTCGAACATCGGAATACCGACTATGCCTACCAGAACGGCAAAGAACAAGGAGAACGCGACCCATATCACGGCAATTACCGTGGAGGCGGGGAGCTCCTTGATTGTTCTGATGCTCATAAAGCGGGCCAGGATATGGGGTTGACCGAAATAGCCGAGCCCCCAGGCCATGGTGGAGATGATCGCTACCAGCGGCAGGGCGGTATCTGGAATCAGGCTGCCGGAGATCCCTTTCAGGGACATGGCTTCAAAGATGGAAGAGCTCCCGCCCACGGAGAAGAAGGCCATTACCGGAACCACTATTACAGCAACGAACATCAGGGATCCCTGGAAAAGGTCGGTCCAGCAGACGGCAAGGAAGCCGCCGAGGAAGGTGTACAGTACGATGACAGCGCCGCCGATCAGAACCGCTACCCGGTAATCAATGCTGAACATGGATTCAAAGAGTTTTCCAGCACCTACCAGTCCGGAACTGGCGTATATGGTAAAGAAAATCAGGGTAATAATGGCGGAGATTATCCTCAAGAGCCCTGTCGGATCCTTGAAGCGCTCTTCCAGAAAGGAGGAAATAGTCAAAGCGTTGGTTTTCTCGGTGAAGACCCGCAATCTGGGAGCTACCAGAATCCAGTTGACAACGGTCCCTATAAAGAGTCCGATGGCGATCCAGCTCTGGTTGACGCCGTAAAGGTATACCGCTCCCGGCAGACCCATAAGGAGCCAGCCTGACATATCGCTGGCCTGGGCGGAGAGGGCGGTGACCCAGCGGCCCATCTTCCTGCCTCCCAGCAGATAGTCTTCGATATTGGATGTCTTCTTGTAAAAGTAGTATCCAACAATCAGCAGGAGAACAAAATAGACGAGAAATGTGGTAAGTTCTGCAACATTGATCATCAGTATTCCTTGTTTTGTGGAGTGCTGTATTATACCCATTTTTTTTCGATATTGAAGCTGTGTCAATTACTTTTTCCCTATTGATCAGCTTTTTACAATATGAGATCATGCGCCGATACGCGTGGCGTAGTAATTATCTGTAAAAAGCTTTCAGGAACATGCCATGTCCAGTCTTGGAATTAATATCGGCTCAACCAGTGTAAAGGTAACGATGCTGGAAACGGGTCGAATCCTCTGGAGTGCGGTTGAACCCCACGAAGGAAACTTTATTGATACCCTCAAGAATATTCTGTCTACCCGGGGGGTTGCGGCAGGAACCCGCACTATTGCTACCGGGACTGAAGGGCGGCACCTGGTAAACGTCAATTCAGTTATTGAACCCCTCTGTATAGAAGCCGCACTGGAACGGCTCGCTCTGAAGGACCTGCGGGCGGTAGTGACCATGGGGGGGGAAAACCTGGTTGTTTATACCGTTGGGAATGACAACAAGATTATAACCAGCTTTACCGGCAACAAATGCTTCAGCGGTACCGGAGAGTTTTTCCAGCAACAGCTGGGCCGCATGAACATGCGGATTGAAGATATCAACTCACTACCGGAGGATAGCAGGGTCTGCAAGCTCTCCAGCCGCTGTTCGGTATTCATGAAATCCGACTGTACCCACCGTTTGAACAAGGGAGAGGCAACCAAAGGAGATATCGTTCTCTCCCTCTCTGATGTCATGGCCGGCAAGGTCATGGATTTTCTCAAAAGGGCTCGGGTCAATTCCGGCAAAGTGCTTTTAACCGGTGGGATTACCCTCAACCGCCATATAGTGGCCTTTATCCGGGAAAAACTGCCCCAGGTCGAGTTTATTGTTCCTGAGGAGGCCGGGTACTTCGAGGCCTACGGTGCCGCCCTTATCGCGCGGACCTCGGGTTCAATGCTGCCGACGAAAGAAAATCTGGTCAAGGAAGCCAGGGTGGCCTTTCGGCGTTTTAAAAGCCTTGAAAACGCGGAGGAGAAGGTAGTCTTTATTCCCAGTAAAAAGGGGAGAGTCCGTTCCGGGAGGGAGTACATTCTCGGCGTTGATGGAGGGTCTACCACCACCAAGGCCTGCCTCATCGATGCCGAAACACATGAAATCGCAGCCAGTTACTACGGCCGCACCCACGGAGACCCGGTCAAGGCCCTGAAAAACTGTATTGTGGAACTGAAAAAACAGATCCGGGAGGCCGTGGGAGACGAAAAGCTGAACATCAGTCTTGCCGCCGCCACCGGTTCATCCCGGGAGATCCTGGGGGTGTTTCTGGAGACGCCGGGAGTCTATAACGAGATTATTGCCCATGCCGTGGGAACGACCTATTACGATGAAGAAATCAATACCATCTTCGAGATCGGCGGACAGGACGCCAAATATGTGCACCTGCAGAACAAGGTTCCCATCGATTACGCCATGAACGAGGCCTGTTCCGCCGGTACAGGGAGCTTTCTGGAGGAATCCGCAGCAGGGGACCTGAATATCAAACGGGTGGAGGATATCGCGGAAATCGCGGTCTCCGCCGCACAGCCCCTCAAGTTTGGGGAACACTGCTCAGCCTTCATAAACTCGGATATCCGTAACGCCATCCAGCAGGGCGCTTCCCGGGAGGACATTACCGCCGGACTGATTACCTCCATCGTCTCCAACTACCTGAACCGGGTAGTGGGAAACCGCACGATCGGAAGGCGCATTGTTCTGCAGGGCGGAGTGGCAAAGAACCGGGCAGTCCCCATGGCCTTTGCAATGCTTCTGAACAAGGAGATCCTTGTGCCGCCGGACCCGGAACTCATGGGCTGTTTTGGTGTCGCCCTTCTGGCCCAGCAGAAGTACAGGGACGGACTTCTGGAGAAGGGCTCCTTTGATCTGGATACGGTTCTGAACACCGACATCGTCTACGAACGGGAGTTCAAGTGCAAGGCCTGCGGCAACTACTGCCCCATCAAGGTCCTGTCGGTAAACGGCCACAAATACATGTTCGGCGGCCGCTGCAACATGTACGCCAATATGCGCAAAAAGAAGCAGCTTGATGAAACGCAGGTAAAAGACTGGGTGGAGGAGCGGAACAAGCTCCTTTTTGAAACCTGCGTTCCCGATCCGGAAAGCCTGGTAAAACGTCGGGATTTCATTGTGGGAATTCCCAAAGCCTTCTCGGTATACAGCCTTAACCCTCTTTATCGTTGGTTTTTTCATGAGCTGGGAATCGAGACCATACTTAGTGAGGATGTCTCCGCCGAAGGGGCCGCCCGGGTAGAGAGCGCCTACTGCTTTCCCGCGGAGATAGCCCACGGCGCGGTCCAGGACATGATCGACAAAGGTGTGGATTACATTTTCCTTCCCCATTTTCGGGACCTTGAGACTCAGGAAGAGGGTATGCCGGGGAACTTCTGCCCCATAACCCAGGCCCTTCCCTACTATATTCAGAAGGCTTTCCCGGAGTTCCCGGAGGAACGCATTCTGCGGCCGGTGGTCAGCCTGATGTACGGCCTGAAAAAAGCCGCTGAATTCTTTGTTCAGCTTGCAGTGGACCTGGGATATACCCCGGCCGAGGGGCAGGCGGCCTTTGACACAGCCCTGGAGCATCAGAACGACTACTTTGCCCGCAGCGAGACCTTGGGCGCCGAGGCTCTGGAATGGGCCCGGAGCCGGAAAGAGCCCGTAATTGCCGTTCTGGGTCGGCCATACAACGCCTTTACCCAGGACGCCAACATGGGTATTCCCCGGAAGTTCAGCTCCCGGGGCTTTACGGTCATTCCCTTCGACATTCTGGCTGCCAAAGACCGGGAAATCTTTCCCAACATGTACTGGTATTACGGTCAGCTGGACATGAAGGCAGCGGAACTTCTGAAGGATGAACCGAATATCTATGTTACCTGGATAAGCAACTTCAGCTGCGCTCCTGACAGCTTTATGCTCCACTATTTAAAGTGGATCATGGGAATCAAGCCCTTCCTGATACTGGAACTGGACAGCCACTCTGCAGACGCCGGTGTGGACACCAGGGTGGAGGCTTTTCTGGATATCATCGAAGGTTACCGCTCCAGGATAAAGGACATCCGAGAACAGCGTTACGATAACGGTCTGCGTTTTATCAACGAAGCCGGCCAAAAGATCCACGTTCTCGACAAGAATACCGGCGAAAAGATTTCCATTCAGGGGAACCCCCGGGTCAAGGTGCTCCTTTCCAACATGGGGCGCATTGGGACCGAACTTACTGCCGCGGCCATGCGGGGGGCGGGATGGTCGGCAGAGGCCCTTCCCGTGGCGGACCAGCTGACCCTGCAGATGGCCCGAAACTACGCCTCTGGCAAGGAGTGCGTTCCCAGCCATCTTGTCCTGGGCAGCGCGTTGAAGTTCTTTGCATCGGAAAACTATCGCAAGGACGAGATTTACCTGCTGTTTGTTCCTACCACGAAGGGCCCCTGTCGAACCGGTCAGTATTTCGTCTTTTTTCAGAATCTCTTCCGGGACCTGAGAATGGAGAATGTCGTCGTGTTCACACTGGATGCGGACAACTCCTATAACGAGCTGGGCCCGGGCATGACCAAGCAGATCTGGTGGGCTTTCGTTGCTTCGGACTACATGAAAGATGTGGAGACGGCCCTGCGGACCTGCGCGGAAAAACCCCGGGAGGCCCTGGAAACCTTCGATGCCATCTGGACCCGCCTTATCGAGGTAACCGAAAAGGAAGGAGCGGATAAAATCATCCCCACCCTGGAAGGCATTGCATCGGAGATAGCGGCCATTCCTGTAAAAAAAGACCTGAAAGAACTCCCCAAGGTGCTGATAGTCGGGGAAATTTACGTGCGCCGGGACGATTTTGCCGTTGACGAGCTGGTAGGAGACTTTGCCCGGCATGGAATCATGGCCAAAGTGGCCGGCATAACCGAATGGATCTGGTACCTGGACTTTGTAAAGGAGTATGACCTTAAAAAGCGGCTGAAGCTGCTTGCCTGGTACCGGCGCCCCTTCAGCCGCGTTTTTCGGCAGTTCATCATGTTCCATATCGAGCGCCGTTACAAGTTGTGGGTTGAGGGTCGAATAATGAAAACCCTGAACAGAACAGGTCTGGTTCCCCATACCCCCCACGACATGTATGCGATCATGAAGAACGCGTCCAAGCACTTTGTGAACCACGAGCTTAAATCGGAGATCACCATTTCCACCGCCGCGGCGGCCACCGCCATGGAGGACGACTACTCGGGAATCGTGAACATATCTCCCTTTGCCTGCCTTATAGGCCGGGTCATCGAAGGTCTTTATACCCCATGGGCCCGGGAGAGGAACTATCCCGTCATGTCCGTGGAGATCGACGGCAACCTGCTGCCTCCTTCAACCTTAAGCAAGCTGGAGATCTTCATGCTCAACGTACTGCGCTTTCGCAACCGGGAGGCCGGGGAATCGATGATCGAGCACGAAGGCGTGGAAGAGCTGAAGCTCTCCCGGATTATCGTCAAGGACCTGAAGCCTGCGGGCGAGAGGGAAAAGGAGCTGGCAGGAAAGAGTTGATGCGAGGGACTATGTACCGACCAATATCGCGGTGCATGACAGGCTGTGATGATTTCGTATCTTGACTACCGACTCTCATAAGGTCCAGAATTACTCCCATGAAGCATAAAGTTTTCTATTTTACCGGTACCGGTAACTCCCTCTGGGCAGCACGTCTCCTGAGCCGTGAACTCGAGAGTCCTGAGCCTGTTCCCATTGTCTCTGCCGGGGCCTTTGATGGCATAAATGAGCAGGACAGTGTGGGTATTGTCTTCCCTGTCTATATGCACCGCATGCCCCATATCGTTGCAGATTCCCTGCGTCATTTGCCGAAGGCAGGCTATCTTTACGCTGTTGCGGTAAATGGAGGCGATCCGGGCAGGGCCTTCCGCTTTTTCCGCAGGCAGATCCGGCCGACCGGGAATACTCTGAATGCGGGTTTCAGCATCCTGACCCCCAGCAACTACCTGCCCTACGGAGAAGCTATTCAGGGTGAGGCCCTGGACGATCAGCTGCAGAACGGAGCCGAAAAAGTCTCCCGTCTGGCCGGGATTGTACAAAGGGCGGAAACGTATTTTGACGAAGAAGGCGGCTGGTTCAGACGTAACATATCTCCCGGACTCTTCTATTACCTGGGATACAAATATATTCCGAAACTCGACAGTTCCTTCAGTGCGGATGATACCTGCAGCTCCTGTGGAACCTGTCAGCAGGTATGTCCCGTGAATAATGTGCGGCTGGAAGATGGGAAACCCGTCTGGCAGCAGAGCTGCCAGTTGTGCATGGCCTGTCTTAACCTGTGTCCCGAGGAGGCGATACAGTATGGAGACAAGACCCGGGGGCTGAGACGATACAGGAATCCTTTTGTAACGACAGCTGATATTACTGTACAGAAAGAGACATAATAGAGCCGGGCAGATCTTTTATCTGCCCGGCACAAGTACTACGATACCGGACCGAACTCCTTGATCTTCTTGATGAATTTGCGGATACGCGAAAAATCAGCCTCCGGGGGAGCGGTATCGGCAATAGATACTATAAGATTTTTACCATCCCCCGCATCGATTAGAAAATCATCGAGGAATCTTTCAAATTCGTATTCTGAAACGGAACTTGGCAGAAAAATTATCGAAGGTACCCCGCCATAGATCGTTACCTTATTCTTGAATGCTTTACGGTGCTCCTTGAAAGAGACACTCGTCATGGGGGCGGGACAGATTGAATCGGCAATATCAAAACCGCATTCCAGATAAAGGTCCAGAAGTCCGCTGTTTTCTCCATCAGTATGTGACAGCAGATACTTTTTCTTCTCATGGGTTTTGTCTGCGCAGTTCCTGAGGTCCGGTAGTATGTGTTCCCTGAAGAACGGCGGGTTTTCTATGGTGGAGTCATAATTAGCCCCTACCCGGAGTATTTCCGCCTCCGAGTTCAAACCGAGCTCCAGAGCGGCATAAAACGACTTGCTGATTTTGCCCGCCAGTTCCTGCATTTTTTGCGGATGATCGAACATCTCGTAGCAGAACAGCTCAAAAGGCATGAGGTATTTCGAAAGAAGATGGTATGGGGATCCCTCAGAGGCTACCCAGAAAATCATTGGGCCCCGGTCTCCGGCCCGTTCTTTCCATGTTTCACAGGCTTCCGGCCGGGCTTCTATTCTCATGTGCTCATAGACATACCCCAGAGCATCGTAGTCCTTCTCTGACTTGAATGCCTTTTCCTGGATATGGGTATTCGTTATTCCGGCCTTGCGCATTTCCTCGGTATAGAGGGTTTGTGTTCTGATTGTTCCGTAGGGAGTGAAGTACTCGGAGATGTACAGATCTCCTTCCTGCCGGCATTTCTGGTCGCAATCCACGAATACCCGGTAGGGAATATCGCTTGACTGATAACGGCCCAGGGCGCGGTGGGCTTCATCATCCACAGACTCCCGTTCAAGGAAATTGGGATTCGTGGTATTGAATCCGACCTCCAGGTCTTCCATAATGTCAAGCAATGTTGCATTCCGGTATTCCCTTGGCAGGGTACCCCGGTAATAATTGGAGAGATACCAAAGGTCCATTCTCGGCGCACATGGTAGTTCGGGAACAGGTTTTCCCTTGATTGCTGAAAGAATAATTTCACTGTAATTCATGATTAACCGCCAAATGCCTGGGCTACAACCCGGGGAAGAAATAGTACGAAATCTGGAACAAAGGTAATGATGATAAGGGATATCCCCAGTGGGACATAAAAATACCGCATTTCTTTAAGAAGGCTGCGAAAGGAGATCTTTGCGATATCCATCATTATGAAAAGAATTATACCGAAAGGTGGTGTAATGGCACCGATAAGCAGATTCAATACCAGTATAACTCCGAAATGCACCGGATCGACTCCAAGCATCTGAATCAGAGGAAGCAGTGCAGGTACGGAGATAAAAAGGATGGCATTTGTTTCCAGAAAACACCCGACAATCAAGAGCATAATGTTGATCATAATGAGCACAACAAATTTATTCGTTGAGATTGAGAGTATGAAATTCGCTATATGCATGGGCAGGTTGTTTGCCGCTATAATCCAGCCGATGGGGAAGGCCGCAGCCATAATGAAAATCAGGACGCCGAAGGTTACCAGGCTGTCAAGTGAGGCCTCCTTGATTTCCTTTAATCCCAGCCTTTTGTTTAGTACCCCCAGTACTACAGCGTAAAATACAGCGATCGCACCCAGTTCCGTAGGCGTAGCGAATCCGAACAGGATACCGAATACCAGGATCATGGGAGCGAGAAGTGCCGGTAAGGCTTGAATAAAAGAGAGGAGAATCTCTTTCACTGTGCAGGCCGGTTCTACCGGAGTATCCGCTCTTTTGGTCAAGGACATCCAGTAGACAAGAAGCATCAACAGAGCACCCATCAATATGCCCGGGAGGATTCCCGCCAGGAACAACTCCCCCAGGGATACCTGAGCCAATACGGCATAGAGGACCATAATTACGCTCGGGGGAATGATAGGACCGATTATGGATGATGAAGCTGTCACCGCTGCAGCGAAGGGAGCCTTGTATCCTTTTTTCATCATCTGTTCAATCTCGATAGTTCCCAGGCCGGCAGCGTCGGCCTGGGCAACTCCGGACATCCCGGCAAAAACGATACTCGCCGCAATATTCACATGAGCCAGGCCGCCTCGGATATGTCCGAAGAGGGATGTCGCGAATTTAAAAATTGATTCGGCTATACCGGAGCGGTTCATCAAATTTCCGGCAAGAATGAAGAGCGGCATGGCAAGCAGGGGGAAGCTGTCGAGGCCGGGAGACATTCGCCGTGCGAGTATTGTCAGTGAGACCGGTATACCCTGCCCTGTGAAGAAATCAACTGCCAGATACCCGATGGAAGCTCCCATCAACGAGAAAGCCACGGGGAACTCAAAAATCAATAATACCGCTGCGGTAAGTAAAAGGACTATAAGACTCATTGTTTTCCACCCTCCAGCTTGTAGGCCATGTAATCATTAAGCATTAAATAGGGGATTGTTATTATCATTGATACCAGGGAGACCAGGAGAGGTAACGAAAAAACGTAGAATCGCGGAATAAAAGGGATTGCAATAATATTACTCCGGGTCTCTATTGCATAAAGACCGGGGGCGTTTTTTACAATTAAAATGAGAATCAGCAGCATGAGAGAGTATGATATTTCCGCAATTATCAACTGTTTCTTGTAATCCAGTCTGAACAGAAAAGTGGAAATTTTTATATGCCGCTGATGTTTTGTTCCAATGGCGGCTCCCAAAAAGGCCGCCCAAATAAAACCGTAGGTGCAGAGTTCTTCTACCCATATCTGGGATTTATTCCAGAATGCCCGGGTCATTACCTGAAAGCAAATACTCAGTACAATGAAGGCGAGCAGTGTCAATCCAAAAAATTTCTCAATGGCTTCAATTCTGCCCAGCATCCGGTTGTATTTGCTTAAAAAATTATCCAATGTCACTGTCGCCTTCCTCAATATGTTTTTTACGTACCTGTTCCTACTGAGCGAGGTCGCGGACTTCCTGCCAGAGACCTTTACGCCATTCGCCGTCGTTTTCCATTGTTTTAACAGCGGAGGTGCTCTTCTTGACAAAATCCTCGCGCGCAGACGGACTCAGTTCAATAAGTGTCGCGCCTTCAGCCACCATTTTGTCGAGGGTTTCTACGGTTCCTTCCTCAGCGACTTTACGTGCCAGGTCGGCTGCTTCCTGTCCGGCTTCCAGAAGGATTTTCTGATATTCCGGAGACAGGCTCTCGAACAGCTCGTTGTTCATGGATACCTGATAGGTCGATACAAGATGATTGGTCAAGGTTACATTGGGGCCGCTCTCATGAAATTTCGCACCGTAGGCTGCACCGATAGGGCCCTCAGCCGCTTCAAGAAGCCCAGTCTTCATGCCTAGGTATACCTCTCCCCAGGCTACGCGGTTCGGATTTGTTTCAAAGGTCTGCCACAGTAGCATGTAAGTTCGTATATCCGGAACCCGCATCTTGAGACCCTTAAGATCACCCAGGCTGCGGACCGGTTTTCTGGAAAACAGGATTCTGGGCTGTGTCGGAGCTATACCGAGGATTTTAATCCCGGCGTTTTCGATCAGTTCATCACTGAGGGCGTCAAACGAACTGCTGTTGAAGAAACGCTGCACATGGTCGTTGTCATCAAAGGTAAATCCCCAGTTGAGGATTGCAAGGTCCTTTACCCAGTTTGCATACCAGCCCGCTACATCTCCGTAGAACTGAACCGAGCCTTCCATCATCTGTTCTATTACCTGAATGTCGTTTCCCAATGATTCACCGGCAATATGGTTTACAGTGATCATTCCATTGGTTCGCTCTGTTACAAGCTTGCAGAAAAGAGCGTTAGCGAGGTTGATGGGAGTTCCCAGGGAGTCCGCTTCCCCGAAGGTCATAACGATCTTTTTCTCTTGGGATGCCCCTGCTTCTTTAGAGCCTTCCGCCATCAGTACGGCCGGAATACATAGAAATAAAACTAGTAAGACGAGTAAACCCTTTTTCATGAGTTCCTCCTTATTGGATTTACGACAATTGTAGATTGTTTTCTGCGGGTCATCCTCCGCAGATGTGACAAGAAATTACAAAATAGTAAGCTTCTTTGTCTTTTTTGAAAAAATATTAAATATGTTAAATATTACAATAATAGTCTGAAATCACAGTCCAATCGGAAAGTAATGATGAGGACGATAATGGAGGGGCTTCTCTCCAACGATCTTCCTGAAGGCTGAATAGAAGCTGCTCAATGTGGAAAAACCACAATCGAATGCAATGTCCGCCACTTTCCTGTTGGTATGAAGCAGCATTTTTTGAGCTTCCGAGACCCGCAGGAACAGAATGAAATCATTCAGTGACATTCCGTACTTGCGTTTAAACAGAGAGATAAGATACTTGGGATGAGTATTGATGGAATCCGCGATTTTTTCTGCGTCGAGCTCAAAATCCGTATAATTATCGATTATATATTCACAAGCGCGTTTAAACAGTTTTGTTGACTTAAGGCTGGCAGTACTGTAGCCGGGGTCCTGAAAAGAAGAATTGTTATGTATTGCCGTTCTGCCGATATCCTCGAGAGTACAGCGTATCTGGGCGCATATGGAGAGCTGGGCCGCTTCGCGTATTCTCCGGGAGGTATCGTTCAGTTCGGCGCTCCAAAGGTAGAATAGCGAGCAGTAGGCATTTAAATGGCGGTAAATGTCGGTGAGGATTAATCCATGGGTAAAGATATCCCTGAACAGCTGCGGGTTATCCACCCACTGGATGAAGGAGGAAACCGGGACGCACATCCAGTATTGGGTCTGGCCAGGTGCAAGACTCTCGATATAGTGAGGCATACCGCCCCAGAAGATGAGAAGTTTCCCCGGTTTAACCTCTATTTTCTGCCCCTGGAGCTCAAGACTGAAAGATCCCTTATCGACAAAGGTAATTTCCACCTCATTGTGACGATGGTAATCCCCCCATTTAATTATTGGGGTTATTCCGCAATTGAAACCAAAACTGTATTCTTGAATCTGGTTCATACACTCCCGTGGTGCTGCCTGCTTTCCGGCCTCTGTTCCTATGTTTCAGTTGTTAAAATTAACTTACGCGCATCGTATGCAATTCCACCAGTCTGGCGGAATATACTGGATACAATAAACCTATTATTTGGGAGCATTCTTCTATCTTCCCAATAGCTTAGGATACAATCATCCTGCTGTCAACAAAATTATCGTGGACGGATGTGATTGCACCTTTGCATATCCCACCCTATAATGAAACAATCAAAACAGGGAGTAAAACCATGCGAATAGGTTGTTGCACAAACATGCTCGCCACAGAAGGGGATTCCGTCGGTCAATGGGCTATTGAAGAGATTGCTGAGTACGGGTACGAGTACCTTGACCTGCCGGTGGCCCAGATGATGGAGCTGGATGAAACAGGTTTCGAGAAGCTCAAGCAGCGGATACAAGCTTCCGGTCTTGACTGCGAAGCCTGCAATAACCTGTTCCCGGCTTCACTTAAAATTACAGGACCCACGGTCGATCTTTCTGCAATTCGAAACTACCTGGATACGGCAATACGGCGTGTCGAAGAGCTTGGCGCTGAAGTAATCTGCTTCGGAAGCTCCGGTGCACGGAACATCCCTGCAGGGTTCCCGGTATCAGCAGCCTGGGAGCAGATGGTTTCGATCTGCTGTATCATCGATGAATATGTCTCTCCCAGGGGGATAACGATTGTAATCGAGCCCCTGAACCGGGGAGAGAGCAACATAGTAAACAGTGCCGCCGAAGGTTATGAACTCAGCAGGGCCGCTGACAGGGAATCGATCCAGCTGCTGGTGGACTACTATCATCTGGCTTTGGAGAACGAGTCGGTGGATATTATCCTGAAAGCCGGAAAAGCGGTTCGGCATTGTCATATTTCCAACCCCGAGGGCAGGAGCTTTCCCTCAGGGAAGGATGGAGAGG
The DNA here is from genome assembly GCA_964554875.1 of uncultured Spirochaetaceae bacterium. Taxonomy (GTDB): domain Bacteria; phylum Spirochaetota; class Spirochaetia; order JC444; family Marispirochaetaceae; genus Marispirochaeta. The sequence continues at coordinate 81,040 of CAZKQJ010000001.1, forward strand.
TTTACGACGATTTTTTCCGCGCCCTGCGGAAAATCGGCTATACCGGACGACTCAGCGCGGAAGCCTTTGCAAAGGATTTTTCCAGGGAGGGACGCGAAGCTTTCCGGTTCCTGAAGGAAAGGACGTCCCTGATAGAATCCGGGGAGGTCTGAATCGGCTACTCCCCGCGTTCGGTCAACGGAAGCATGCTTCCCACGACAGGCAGATAGCGCTTGAATCCTTCGGCGTACTCAATTTTTCGTTTGGCCCAGTTGGAAGCCTGGAACCCCCGATGGCTTGCAAAGTGTTTGTAATAGAAGACCAGCTGAGGCTGACAGGCAAAGCGTTTGATCGCTTCCGCCTTGGTTTCGTAGGTCTCATCGATGTCGATGTAGGTATCCGGACTGAAGTTGTTGAACTCGGACATGGGGACCGTACTCTCGAAAAAGTATAAATTTGGAAAGTAGTGCGCCGGGGTATTGGGAAAAGAGCCGATCTGCGCGGCATTCGTTACAGCCCGCACCACCGCCCGGGATGTTACCTGATGGTCCACATTGGTGGGGTCTTCCTGCCAGTGGGTAAGGACAATCTCCGGACGGATATCCAGTATGCGTCTGGTCAGCATTCGGGTGCGTTCTTCGTCAATGATCAGGGGATAATCCCTGTAGCCCCAGAACTCTATTTCCGCTCCCAGAAAATCAGCGGCCGCCTGGGACTCTTTGTGCCTGATCCCCTCACATTCCTCTACGCTTCCGCCGGGGCTGTTGTTCCAGTAGCCCCCCGATTCACCCCTGGCCCCGTAAGTGAGGGCGATAATGTGAACCTTCCAGCCCTCCTTAATGTATTTCGCGATTGTCCCGCCGGCCCGGGTACAGTAGTCAGCTGCATGGGCACTGATTACCAGCATGTCGGTTTTTCCCATAGTCTGCCTCTCTTCTTAGGTGCTGATCAGCCTACCCTGTTTATGGCACTCAGGATTGCCTTATAGGAGGCAAAGGTTATATCCGTATCGATTCCCGCTCCGAATACCCTTCGTTTGTCCTCGGTTATGACTGAAATATATGCCACCGCCTGGGCGTCGGCTCCTTCATTGATGGCGTGTTCATCGAAGGACTCAAACTGGAAATCAAAATCCACGTGCTGTTTAAGACCGTGAACGAAGGCGTCAATGGGACCATTCCCCCGGCCTTCGATATCCAGCAATTTACCGTTCTTCATGATCTGTCCGGTAACATTTGCCATATGCTTGCCGGAGGCTTTATCCGTTTCCATCCGAACGTTGACATCTTCAAGAGCAAAGGGCGCAGTCGTATTCAGGTAATTCTCTTCGAATACCGCCCAGATCTGTTCAGGGACCAGCTCTTCTTCGCTTTTATCTGTCTCTTGCTGGATCAGCAGGCCGAACTCAGGATGCATTGCTTTGGGCAGGCTGAACCCGAACTCGGTGTCCATGATATAGGCCACACCGCCTTTTCCTGACTGGGAGTTGATGCGGACGATGGATTTGTAGGAACGTCCCACATCCCGGGGATCGATGGGCAGGTAGGGAACATCCCATATCTCCGTTTCTCCGTCGCCGCGAGCATGCATTCCCTTGTTGATGGCGTCCTGGTGAGATCCGGAAAAGGCTGTGTATACCAGTTCTCCCACATAGGGATGTCGGGGGTGAACATCCATCCCGGTGCAGTACCGGTAGACGTCCCGCACATAGTTGATGTCGGTAAAATCGAGCCTGGGGTCGATTCCCTGGGAAAACATGTTCAGGGCAAGGGTTACGAGGTCGGCATTGCCGGTCCGTTCGCCGTTGCCGAAGAGCGTTCCTTCCACGCGGTCCGCTCCGGCCAGGAGCGCCAGCTCCGTTGCTGCGACTCCGGTTCCCCGGTCGTTGTGGGTGTGGAGGCTTACCTGAACGCTGTCCCGTCTGTCAAGGTGCCGGCACATCCATTCTATCTGGTCGGCGTGAATATTCGGAGTGTGGGCCTCCACAGTGGCCGGCAGGTTTATTACCATCTGATGCTCCGGGGTCGGCTGAATCACGTCAATCACGGCGTTGCAGATTTCCGCGGCAAAATCCATTTCTGTTCCGGTAAAGCTTTCCGGACTGTACTCATAATGGATTCCGGGATTCTCTTCGGCATCTCCCAGTTCTTTGACCAGGTGTGCTCCGCTTACGGCGATATCGATAATCTCCTTTTGACTTTTCTTGAAGACCAGACGGCGCTGGGACGTGGAGGTGGAGTTGTAAATATGAACAACGGCGTTCGCGACCCCTTTAAGTGAGTCGAAGGTGCGCCTAATCAGGTGCTCCCGGGCCTGGACAAGGACCTGAACGGTTACATCCTCGGGAATCAGCTTGTCCTCGATCAGTTTGCGCATGAAGTTATACTCGATCTCCGCAGCCGAGGGAAACCCGACTTCAATCTCCTTGAAACCGATGTCCGTAAGAAGCTTGAACATCATCAGTTTCTTTTCCATGTTCATCGGCACACTCAGTGCCTGGTTGCCGTCCCGCAGGTCGACGCTGCACCAGATCGGAGCCTTTTCGATTATTCTGTCCGGCCAGGTTCTGTCCGGCAGTGAGATCGGCTCGTAACGTCGGTACTTGGTGTAATTCATGGTTTTCATTCTCTACCTCCAAAAAAAAAATGCCATGGACCGTTTTTCGGCCCATGGCATGCAGGTTACCTCGTCAAGGTTATGAAGCTAAGTTCCACCTTGCAGGCTGCATGATCCGGGCGCTGTTCCCAGTAGGAGGAGAGCGAGTAGGGATAGCAGCAGGCTGCGCAGAAGGTTAAGCTTCATATTGGGAATAAAAGTAGTGCATATCGTTCAGTTATGCAAGTAGAAAGCCCGCAAATATATAAAAAATAAATAAACATTCCTGAAAACTATGATGCAGATCTGGGTAAAAATCTGCAAAAAGTTAAAAAAATGCAGGTGATTGTAATATTGTACAGAAACTTCGTAATTCTCTATAGCCGGGGCTCCATGTTTTTGTTTGACAGCTCAGAAAGGCCGAGCCTATGATTTTTTCAAGCGTTAACTTTGTAAAAGGAGAAAAAAATGAAACGTGTAAAACTTTTTCTTGTGCTTGCTGTTTCCCTCATGCTGCTGCCTGCTTCTGTTTTCGCTGGCGGTCAGGATGAAGCTGCTTCCTCCGGAAAGATCACTGTGACCTTTGCCGGAACCGAGGCTGCCACCACTACCCAGAGCAAGATGATGCAGGCCGTGGCCGATGTCCTGAATGCCGACGGTCGCTTCGATGCGGAGGTCCTTGTAGCCGGGGCGCTGTCAGGAGATACGGATGCCCTGGTAACCCAGGCCAAACTCGGAGTCCCCCTGGTAGTTCCTTCGGATCCCGGTCGACTTGCAAGTCAGTTCAACATTCCCGATATGAACATCCTCATGGCCCCCTATATTCTTACCGATCCGGCAGTACTTGAGAAGCTGCCCGACACCGAACTATTCAAGACATGGTCATCGCAGCTCGAGAAGCAGGGTATTGTACTTATTGCCGATATGTACAACGGGTTCCGGAATTTCTATACCGTTGACAAGGTGGAGCACGTCAAAGATCTTTCCGGTATGCGAATCCGCGGCTTCGGAAATGATATTGGAAACGCGCTGGCCAGGTACTTCGGCTTTGCAAATATTGCCATTCCCTTCGGCGAGGTCTTCCCCGCTATTCAGCAGGGCGCTCTTGACGGAACCGAAGTACAGGTATCCGCCGCTGCAGGAAACGCCTTCTGGGATGTTACTCCGTATATAGCCATAACCAAGCACTATATGCTCCAGACAGCCTTCGTCTGTTCTACCCGTCTGCTTGACGGGATGCCCGATGACGCCAGGGATTTTTTCCTGAAAACTATCAGGGAAAAGGCCCTCGAATACGGAAAAATCGGTGAGGATGCGGAAGCCGGCTTATACCAGAGGATGGTGGATAACGGTGTTACCATCACCGAAGTTGATCTTAAGGAGTTCCAGGACGCCATTGCTCCGCTCTATGAAAGGAACGACCTTAAATTCTCCCCGGGTTTGAAGGACAGACTCTTCAACCAGCTTGGAATGTAGCACCCTGGTGTTACTCCTGAGGGGGAGGATCACATGACCCTCCCCCTTTTTCTCTGGTTTACACCTGTGCAAGCAAAATTGGGAGAATCTATGAATAAGCTGTTTAGCTGGCTCGATAAAGCCGAGAAAGCGGTCTGCGGTACCGGATTCGTGTTTCTGATCGCTTTTGTATTTTTATCCGCCTTTCTACGTTTTTTCCGGGTCTCCATGTCCTGGAATATCGATCTGGCAATGCTTCTGCTGGCGTGGACCGCCTTTCTTGGTGCGGACGTTGCATGGCGAAGCGGTCAGATTATCGGTGTCGATATACTTACCCGGATATTTCCGGAAAAGGTACAGCGTCTCATCGAGCTTGTTGTCTATCTCATCATTCTTGCAGCCCTTGGCTTTATGTTCGTTTACAGTCTCAGACTTGCCTGGACCGAGCGCGTAGCCAGGTATCAATCCATGCCCATTCCCTATTCCCTGGTGATACTTAGTCTGGCCGTGGCCTCGTTGTCCATGATCTTTTCTACGCTTCAGAAAATACAGAGAGCCTTCCTGCAGTTGACTGGAAAGGATTCATCCTGGAACCGGAGGAGCTCCGAATGACCCTGGTAGTGCTTTCCTTTGTGCTGTTTCTTCTTATGGGAATGCCCATCGCCTTTGTAATCGGCATAGCGGCATTTACCTTTTTTATTACCCAGCCGATGCTGCCCTTCGAAGGTGCGGTTCAGATGGTCATTCTTCAGAGTCAGTCTTTTGCTTTTCTGGCCGTTCCGTTTTTCATTTTCGCCGGTAATCTGATGAATGTTTCCGGCATAACCAGCCGCCTGCTTGGGCTGGCCAGGCTTTTGACCCGCCGAATGTACGGCGGGACCGCCCAGATCAGCGTTGTAATGAGTACCCTGATGGGGGGCGTTTCCGGTTCTGCTACCGCCGATGCCGCCATGGAAACACGGATCCTCGGCCCCGAGATGATGAGGATCGGTTACAAAAAGGGCTATATCTGCTCGGTAAACTGCGTCTCCGCCCTTATAACCGCAACGATTCCACCGAGTTTGGGACTCATAATCTTCGGTTTTGTCGGCGAAGTCTCCATCGGCCGTCTTTTCGCGGGCGGAATCATTCCCGGCTTTCTGATGATGATGTTCTTGATGATCACCACCACACTGACCAGCCGCTTCAAGAAGTATGATCCTCCCCAGGAGAATGCGCCGCGGCTGACGTTCAGGGAGATTGGAGGAAACCTCAAAGAGTCTGTCTGGGCCCTCATGTTTCCGGTAATTCTGATTGTGGGAATACGCTTTGGACTCTTCACTCCTTCGGAATCCGGAGCCTTCGCAGTTGTGTACGCCGTCATTATCGGGAAATTTGTCTACAAGGAGCTGACCTGGGAGAAATTCAAGAGCGCTCTTGTAACAAGTTTCAAGGATAACGGGGCCATTATGCTGATTATCGCCATGTCGGGCCCTTTCAGTTATGCAATTACCTGGGTGAAGCTGCCGGTGATTTTGAGTAATTTCATCTTCGGCATCAGCAATAACCCGCAGGTGCTCGTTCTGATCATGCTGGGATTTCTCTTTGTTACGGGTATGATTGTGGACAGCAACGTGAACTTCATTCTGCTTACCCCGATTTTTCTGCCCATGGTGCAGAGTCTCGGTTTCGATCCCATCCACTTCGGGGTTCTGATGGCCACCGTGGTAACCCTGGGTGTTATGACGCCGCCTATTGGAGCGGCATTGTATACCGTCTGCGGAATTATTGACTGTCCGCCGGAAGAGTATACCAGGGAATCTCTTCCATTCATGGCCGCTGTGCTGCTTGAATTGTCGATACTGGTGTTTATTCCGGAAGCCGTCACTTTTATTCCGAACATGATTTTTGGATAGTGTACCGATGTGCGCCGGTTATGGGTGTTCGACCGTGACCGGCGGCTATTCTGTCTTTACCAGGGGCTGATCGGATCGGATTCTGTAGTCCCTGGCCCGAATCCCGGTGATCTTTTTAAAGATCCTGCTGAAATAGTTGGAATTATTGAACCCCGTGTTATCCGCTATCTGGGTGATTGTCATATCGCTTGTAAGGAGCATTTCCTTGGCTTTTTCGATTCTCAGCACAGTTAGGTAGTCCACAAAGGTATAGCCCGTTTCCTGTTTGAAGAGGGAGAGAAAATACGAGGGGCTTATGAACACCTCATTGGCGACATCCTTATAGCTGAGCTGGGAATTGTAGTTCTCTTCTATAAAGCGGAGCGCCTTTTTTATCAGGGTTTTGGATCGGCTTTCGTATATATGGGCAACAGTCTCTGTGATTTCAACAACGACGCTGGACATCCAGTTTTCCACGGTTTCCATGTCCGTTATGTGGTTGATATCGCTGAAAAACTCCTCCATGCGCTCGTTCAGCTTCTTTTCGTCCCCTCCTCCGAGTATGGCGGAATCGATAATGGAGCCGATAAACTCATACAGCCTAACCTTCAGGGCATCGGGCTTCTCCGCGATAAAAGACTTGAATCTCTCGATATACTCGGCGAAAGCCTTTCTGCTGTTGATTGTATCCCCAACCTTGATGAGAGACAGGAGCTTTTCCTTCTCCTTGACTGGATAGGTGTTGGTCTGGTGGTCCAGTTCGTTAATGTTGTCCACATGAATTATGTTGGATTTCTTCAGACGCTCGGCGTATTCCTGGGCGTTCAGAGCTTCATGATAGGATGTTCGCAGGTTCTCGATGCCTTCGTATGTTCTGCCTATTCCCACGGCCAGACTGCACTTCTGGGCGCTGGAAATTTCTCTCTGTATCTCCTCGAGAATCTCCATAAAAGGGACGCGGTTTTCAGGAGGAGCGGTATCCTTCAGCTTGAGGGCGACCCCGATCCTGTAGTTGGATAGGGGGAGCAGGATGTAGCACTCTTCGGCGAAATAATTCCGCAGAATCTGATCTGTGCTGCGCAAAACCTCATCGATCATCTGCAGGTCCTGGAGAACCTTTGTTTTTCCGTCCTTGATTTTAACCACAACAAAGGTATTCAGATCGCTGTTTTTTCCCAGACAGTCAAGCATCTCGACAAGCTTCGTATTTGAAAAGCCGCTCAAGGCAACGTTATGAATGATGTCTTCCTTGATAAAGGGAATCAGTTTTTCGTAGTAGTGGTAGACCTCCTTTATGTCCATCAATACACTCCCGCCGAAAAGCAGAGCGCTTATCATGGATACCACGTAGTATATCCCCCACTGTTTTGCCAGAGAGCCAACTATAAACGAAAAAGCAAAGATAAATACCCCGCTGTTAAAAAGAAAGATCTTGTTTTTCAGGAGATCTTTAAGAGGAGTTTCTATTTTCAGCTTGATGAGTTTTATCAGCGAAAAAAGTGCCAGCAACAGGCCCGTTACAACCTGTACGATAATGGTTACTTCCCGGCCGTAAAAGGGACCCTGCATGCTGGGGGTAAGGTTGTCCTGGGCGCTTATTCCGGCAAAATGGAAAAGGACGCGGCTTTCATGGGTCCCGAGGGTGTTGAAAACGACATAGGTCAAACCCAGAAGGGCGCAGAAAGCTATTATAAGCGTCTGAAGTTTTCTGCTCCTTTTCCGGTTGAAAAGATCGGAGGCCAGAATGATAACAGGGGAAATAAGGCCGCAAAGAATGATCATGCGGATATTGACAATAATGAGAGGCATGGGATGGGGCCCGAGGATAAGCTGCAGGGGGCGGCCAAGGGCGAAGAGACTGATCCCTATGAGGAAAATTACAAAGTACTTGTAGGATTTTGCTTTTGAGGGATTGGCGATGCTGAAGTAAACAAAGTACAGGAGAAAAAAGAGTCCTGCTATCAGTGGCGCAATAATATTTGAGAACAAAGACATGTCCGCCGCCCTTCCCGATCCAAATAAAGGCACCTCAAAACAGTGGTTTTTATCGAAACGAGGAGTTTTTAGAGGTACCCATAAGCAAATAAATGGTAGGAGATAAAGACTGGGGCGTCAAGAATAAAATAACAAGCTCAAAAAAATCCTGTATCAGCCGGTTTCTGAGCGCCTGACCATGTCCCTGACTCCAAAGGGCAGCCACATGATCAGGAATAGTGCCAGTCCAAGGATTTCGAGTCCCAGGGCATACCAGGGTGCGGGGCCGAATATCCCGGCCAGAATATCGATTATTGAACCCGTGGGGGGAGGAAAACCGATTACAAAATAGTTGCCCCGCTGAAAGGGAGGTATATACTCCAGGGCGAGGTTTATCCACCAGGCGAAAAAAACGACGATATTACTGATCAGAATTACCCGAAAAACCGACAGCAGCGTCGGCCGGAAACCCCGTCCGGCCACGAGGTATAATCCGCAGGCAATTATCAGCCCGTGGGAAATAAAGAAGGAGAAGTACTTGTATTCGGGAAATCCCCGGTATCCGATATCCGGCGCCAGCAGGGCCTGGAGGGCGCCGCCTATGCCCCAGAAGAAAATAAGCTCAATGAGAACCTGCCGGAGCTTTCCCGCGGGCAGGGCGAAAACGAAACAGAGAATCAGTATGGAGAGCCCGCACATCTGAACCATCAGTGCCCAGGCGGCATGCCATCCCCCGGTGAAATACCAGTAGAACTGGTAGATTATTTCGTTCAGCCAAAGGCTTGCCACCAGCAGAAACTCAATTACACGGCGCTGTTCTTCGGTGCTTATGCGGGCAGCGGTGATGACCAGAATCCACAGGACAAGCAGTCCCGCCAGTCCGGCATAATGCTGGCCTGAGAAATGGCGAAACTCCCCGCTCAGGCGCCCGGTTCCCGCCTGAATTGTAACATCCCCCCCTTTCAACCGTTCTCCGTTCTTGCCGACAACATAGAGGCTCAGCCTCCATTCCCCGTCTGCCGGCAGATTCACCAGAGACCGGAACGACGCGAGCAGAAAGGATCCTCCTTTCTTGTCGTAGTTCACCATCTCCCGTGGAACCTCGGTTCTGAGAACAGTCCGGCCGTCTTGTGAAGCCACAAGCTCAACGCGGTAATCATCCCTTCCGTGGTACCAGGCGACACCTTCGACCGGAACCGGATTGGCGTATTCACCACCCTTCCGGGGAGCGGAAAACTTTAATCCCGCCGGATGGGCGGCATCGATGAGCAGAAATCCGATCTGCACAAAGATAAGTGAAAGGACAAACAGCAGAGCCAGATGTGGGGGAAAACGCTTCATGAAGCTATTATTTCATCCCTTTCATCGCCGGTAAAGCTAAACTTTTCATACTTCAGATGGTGCAGAAAAATAGCATTTAGCATGCTAAATAAGGCAGGCTAAATATCTTTAAAATATCACTTATGTATAGTAAATAATTATTTACATTGAAAGACCTTGACTTCTCACATGTCATTGTTTAGAGTTCTAAGTATATTATTAACGGAGGTTAGTTTATGCGTAAGGTTGTTCTTGTACTGCTCGCCGCGCTGTGTCTTGGCGGGTTTATTTTTGCAGGAGGAGGACAGGAGGGCAAGTCCCAGCAGATAGTTTTTGCCGATCTTACCTGGGACAGCGTAATGGTACATAACCGCATTGTGGCGTACATAATAGAAAACGGGCTGGAAAATAAATATACCGCGGATTTTGTTCCCGGCGGTACTGTTCCCAGTGTAACGGGTCTGGCCAATGGAGATATAGACGTCGACATGGAATCCTGGCATTCCAACTGGCTGGAGGTGTATGAAAAACATATTGCCAGTGGAGAAATTCTGGACCTGGGCAAGAACCTTCCAGACGGTCCCCAGGGCTGGTATGTACCCCGGTATGTAATTGAAGGTGATCCCTCCAGGGGCATCGAGCCTGTGGCTCCGGATCTGAAAACAACCGACGATCTGCCCCGCTACTGGGAACTCTTCCGAGATCCGGAGGATCCGAAAAAAGGTCTAATCTATCTTGGTATTTCTGGCTGGGCTGTTACCGACAGCAACGAGCAGTATTTCGAAAACCAGGGGCTGGGGGAGTATTTCAACAAGGCGATCCCGGGATCCGATGCCGCGGTTGCTGCGACCATGGATGCTGCCTACCGACGCGGTGAACCCTGGGTCGGTTACTGGTGGGAACCTACCGCCATAATGGGTCGTCTGGATATGTACATGTTGCCGGATACCCGTTTACCTCCGGCGGATATCAACATACTGGTCAATAAGGACCTCCCGGAACGGGCTCCCGATGTTGTTGATATCCTCAAAAAGTACAGCACGACTGTTGAAATGAACAACGAGTTTTTGGCAGCCAAAGAGAAGCTGGATCTCGATAATGAGGGTGCGGCAATCTGGTTCCTGAAAAACCGTGAAGATGTATGGACCCAGTGGGTCGATGCCGGTGTCGCTTCCAGGGTAAAGGCGGCTCTTGCCGCAGAATAAAACACAGGTTATAACAATTCACCTGAAGAGGAGCCCCTTGCGAAAAGCGAGGGGCTCTCTTTTCAGGCGTTCAGCGCCAGTTACGCGGCTGCTCAGGCTTCGTTCCTATTGCCTCATCGATCCTGGCCATAATCTCGGGAGTCAGCAGTTCGGCCGCGTCCAGGGCCTTCATGTTCTGTTCCACCTGGGCCGGCTTTGATGCGCCGGTAATAACCGTGCTTACATGGGGATTCTTCGTTACCCAGGCGAGAGACAGCTGGGCCAGGCTGATTCCCAGTTCTTCCGCAATCGGACGGAGCCGTTCCACCGCCTTGATTCGCTTCTTTCCGTCCTCGGTCTCGTAGCGATCCTTCAGCCATTCATAGCCCGGAAGGGTCAGCCGCCCCTCCTCAATGCCCTTGCCGTATTTACCGCTGAGCACACCCGAGGCCAGAGGGCTCCAGGTTGTGGTACCCAGGCCGTACTCGTCGAAAAGAGGCTTGTATTCAACCTCAAAACGGCTGCGATCGAGCAGATTATACTCCGGCTGTTCCATTGTCGGGGGCACCAGGTGCAGGCGTTCGGCTGCCTCATAGGCTTTGCTTATCTCCCGGGCGCTCCATTCGCTGGTTCCCCAGTAATGGGCGTATCCCCTGTCCACAAGATAGGACATGGCCCGCACGGTTTCTTCTATGGGTGTTTCATAATCGGGACGGTGACAGAATACCAGATCGACGTAGTCCAGCTGCAGACGTTCCAGGGCCGCCTTTGTTCCTTCCAGGATATGCTTGCGGCTCAGTCCCGTATCGTTGGGGCCTTTTCCGCCCCAGAAAATCTTGGTGGACAGAACCAGATCGCTCCGCTTCCATCCCAGCTTTTTAAGCGCCTTGCCCATGATAATCTCCGACTTGCCTCCGGCGTAGGCCTCTGCGTTGTCGAAGAAGTTGACTCCCGCGTTATAGGCGATTTTCATCATCTCCGCAGCATCGTTGACGTCCACCTGGGTGCCGAAGGTTATCCAAGACCCGTAAGAGAGGGTCGAAACCTTCAAACCTGATCTGCCTAGATTGCGATATTCCATATAGCGCTCCTTATTCAAAGAAAAATTGTCAGGTAATAAGCTACTAAGACAGGGCAGGAAAGGAAAATGTACTGTCCCGAATCGTGGGGATGAATCGGAAGTAAAATTATTGCCAGCAAAGAAAAATGCGGAGAAATACGCTGGGGAACTGGGTTTTCTCCAGATTTCCGGAAAGTCCCGAACGTCGCACACTGTTTATCCCCACGATTGTGAACACTACCTGCATCTTAGGTTCATGCATATTCAGTTCTAAAAATCATTGATTATCTGTTTCCCTTGATAATAAAGATTAGTAAATTACTAATAAAAGCGTCGATCACCGACGCTGATTTACACGGAGGCGGATATGAAATTCAGATTGGTCGTGGTAGTTTTATCTTTAGTATTTTTGCTCACGGGACTCATGGCGGAAGGAGCCCAGGAAATGGATATGGACAGGGAAAGTATAATCTATACGGAGGAGATCTCCTACACAGTAGACGGTCAGAATCTGGTGGGCCTTCTGGCCTATGACAAGTCCATAAAAGAACCGCGACCGGGGATTCTGGTGGTTCATGAGTGGCAGGGTATCAATGATTACGCGAAAAAGCGGGCAGTCGACCTGGCGAAGGAAGGTTACGTAGCTTTTGCTCTGGATATGTACGGAGACGGAAAGGAGATTCCCCGGGAAGAAGCGGGAGCAATGTCCAGGAAAATCGGCACCGATTATCCGCTTGTGCAAAAGCGCTTCAACGCTGCCATTGATATACTCAAGGAAGCCGAGTTTACTGATCGGGATAAACTGGGGGCTATTGGCTACTGCTTCGGCGGCGGAGTTGTCCTGAACATGGCCCGCCTGGGTACCGAGATCGACGGTGTGGTGGGATTTCACTCTTCAATCAACACCGGTTTGACCGCAGAAAAAGGGGATATTAAAACAAAGGTTCTCGCCATACAGGGCGACCAGGATCCAGCTGCACCCCGGGAAAGGCAGGAGGCGTTTATCCAGGAGATGACCGAAGCCGAAGCGGATTTTACTTACATTATTTATGGAAATCTTCCGGCCCATAACTTCACCAATCCCGCAGGTTCATCCTACTATGAGGATGAAGCGAACATGGCCTGGGCTTCCATGCTGGTTTTCTTCGATTCAATTTTCTGATATTGAAGACCTTACCCCAGCCTTGGTGGTGAGCACATAAAAAGCCCCCCGATATCTGCGGGGGGCTTTGTCATTCGTTGCGACTGACAGGATCGTCTTAGAAGGGACGGTCCGCCAGGTACTTGTACTCTTTGTACTGCTTTTCCACGCCCTTCTTGATCTGCTCAAGCAGCATTGCAGCCCGTTCAGGGTTGGAGCGCTTCAGGGCACGGTAGCGGTTCTCGGCGTAGATGTAGTCTTCCACCTGGGTGGAGGGTTCTTTGCTGTCCATCTGGAAGGGGTTTTTGCCCTCTTCGGCCAGCAGCGGGTTGTAGCGGTACAGGGGCCACATACCTGAGGTTACCGCTGCCTTTTGCTGATCCATGCCGAGGGTCATATCGATACCGTGGGCCACACAGTGGCTGTAGGCGATGATGATGGACGGCCCGTTGTAGGCTTCCGCTTCCTGCAGGGCCTTGATGGTCTGGATCCGGTTGTACCCCATGGCAATCTTGGCGACGTAGACATAGCCGTAGCTCATGGCCATCATTCCCAGGTCCTTTTTGCCGATGCCCTTACCGGAGGCTGCGAACTTGGCGATGGCCCCGGTGGGAGTTGCCTTGGACATCTGTCCGCCGGTGTTGGAGTAGACCTCGGTGTCCATCAGCAAGACGTTGACGTTCTTGCCGGAGGCAAGTACGTGGTCCAGGCCGCCGTAACCGATATCGTATCCCCAGCCGTCGCCGCCGAATATCCATACGGAGCGCTTTACCAGGTAATCCGCGGCGCCCAGCAGGTTGAGGGCCTCTTTGCTCTTGGACTTGGCCAGCTGTTCCTTGAGCTGACCTACCATCTTCCGCTGTTCCTCGATAGCCTCCTGGCTGGCCTGCTCGTTGTCCCGAACCTTTGTCAGTAGAGCGGCGTCGATTCCGGCCTCTTTCTTCTCGATCAGTGCGGTGCAGAGTTCCTTGGCGTACTTCTGCAGCTGGTCGGAGGTAAGCCGCATACCCATACCGAACTCGGCGGCATCTTCAAAGAGGGAGTTGGACCAGGATGGTCCGCGCCCGTCTGCGCGCTTGGTGTAGGGGGTTGTAGGCAGGTTACCGCCGTAGATGGAGGAACAGCCCGTGGCGTTGGCGATTACCGCCCGGTCGCCGAAGAGCTGGCTCATCAGCTTGACGTAGGGGGTTTCACCACAGCCCGCACAGGCGCCGGAGAACTCAAAGAGCGGCGGCAGGAGCTGAGTGCCCTTGGTGTTGTTCAGGTTGATCAGCTCTCTGGGGGTGTTGGGAATCTTGTTCAGGAAGAACTCCCAGTTTACAGCTTCCTGCTCACGCAGCGGCTGCTGGGGTTCCATGTTGATGGCTTTTCTGTCGGTTTTGACTCCGTCTTCTTTCTTGTGGGCGGGGCAGATATTCACACAGGCGCCGCAGCCGGTACAGTCTTCCGGAGCTACCTGAATGGTGAACTTCATGTCTTCAAAACCTTTACCCCGGGCAGCAGTACTCTTGAATGTCTCGGGCGCGTCCTTCAGAACGTCCTCGTTGTAGACCTTCATGCGGATAACCGCGTGAGGACAGACAGCTGAACAGTCGCCGCACTGGATACAGGTGTCGGGGTCCCAGACGGGAATGTTCTCGGCTATATTGCGTTTTTCGTATTTGGTCGTTCCGGTGGGGTAGGTACCATCCAGGGGCAGTTTGGAGGTGGGAACATCCTCTCCGCGGCCAGCGATCAGTTCGCCGGTAACTTCTTTGACAAACTGGGGTGCATCGGCAGGTACCGGGGCTTTCATGTGAAGCTCGCCGGAAACGGAGGAAGGAACATCAACCTTCTGGATGTGACTGGCAGCCATGTCGATGGCCTTGATATTCATGTCTACGATCTCTTTTCCCTTGGAGCCGTAGGTCTTCTGGGTGGCCTTCTTGATCAGCTCAAGAGCCTTTTCCTCGGGAAGAACGCCGGAAATCTTGAAGAAGGCGGTCTGCATGATGGCGTTGATACGTCCGCCCAGTCCGACTTCCTCGGCAATTTTGACAGCGTCGATAACGTAGAAGTTCAGCTTCTTGTCGATGATCTGCTTCTGGACCTCAACGGGAAGATGCTGCCAGATTTCGTCTTTGCCGTAATGGCTTGTCAGCAGGAATGTTCCTCCCTCTTTACAGCGGCTGAGCATGTCGTATTTTTCCACAAAACTCTCGTTGTGGCAGGCCACGAAATTCGCGCGCTGAATAAGGTAGGAGGATTTGATCTTACGTGGCCCGAAACGCAGGTGGGAAACAGTCATGGCTCCGGCTTTCTTGGAGTCGTAGACAAAGTATCCCTGGGCCGCGTAGTCGGTGGCCTCTCCGATGATCTTGATGGAGTTCTTGTTGGCGCCGACAGTTCCGTCGGAACCGAGGCCGTAGAACATGGCCTGATGTACGTCGTCAGCTTCGGTTACGAAACCGGGGTCCCAGGGCAGGTTGGTTCCGTTCAGGTCGTCGTTGATACCTACGGTAAAGTGGTTCCGGGGATGGGACTCTTTCAGGTTGTCGAAGACGCTCTTGATCATGGCGGGGGTAACCCCGTGGCCGGAAAGACCGAGGCCGAAACGTCCGCCGACAATCTTGGGATAGGTTGTGAACTTGGGATTTCCCTTGCTCATCTCCTCGCCGAAGGCCGTGCGTACGTCTTCATAGAGGGGTTCGCCCAGAGAACCGGGTTCCTTGGTCATATCCAGTACGCCGATCTTGGATACCGACGCGGGCAGAGCTTCCAGCAGGTGATAGGCGGAGAAGGGGCGGAAGAGGTGCACTTTAACTACACCGACCTTTTCTCCCTGCTTGAGCAGATACTCAACGGTCTCCTCGGTAGTGTCCGCAGCTGAACCCATCAGTACGATTACCCTTTCCGCGTCGGGGGCACCAACATAATCGAAGAGCTTGTAGGCACGACCGGTCAGCTTGGCGAACTGGTCCATGTACTTCTGTACGATTCCGGGTGCGTCTTCGTAGAACTTGTTAACCGTTTCACGGGCAGCAAAGAAGACATCCGGGTTCTGGCTGGTCCCCTTGACGGTGGGGTTTTCGGGATTCAGGGAGCGTTCGCGGTGGGCTTTTACCAGCTCATCGTCGATCATCTCCTTCATTACATCGTAGGGAAGCTCCTCCACCTTGCGGATCTCGTGACTGGTGCGGAATCCGTCAAAGAAGTGCAGGAAGGGCACCCGGCTTTCCAGACTCGCGGCCTGGGAAATAAGGGCCATATCCATGACTTCCTGTACGTTGTTGGAAGACAGAAGGGCAAAACCGGTAGCCCTGGCTGCCATTACGTCGGAATGGTCTCCGAAGATGGACAGCGCCTGAGCGGCGACTGCCCGCGCAGCGATATGGAATACCGTGGGGGTCATTTCGCCGGCGATCTTGAACATGTTCGGGATCATCAGCAGAAGCCCCTGGGAGGCGGTAAAGGTGGTGGTTAACGCTCCGGTAGTAAGAGCGCCATGAACTGCACCGGCGGCACCGGCCTCAGACTGCATCTCGACGACATCGGGAATGGAATTCCAGATATTGGGTCGACCCTGTGCAGAGTAGAGGTCGGAAAGCTCTCCCATGGGAGAGGACGGAGTAATCGGGTAGATGGCGATTACCTCGTTTGTCGCGTGGGCTACGTATGCGGCGGCGGTATTACCGTCGATAGTAACCATATTCTTCTCAGGCATAATAGCTATCCTTCTTGTGTGGGATTAGTACCCCCCCAGTATAGATGATGATCCGCTAATCATCAAGGCTTGCGGGACGTCGAATCAATTGGTAAGACCAAAATTCGTGGATTCTCGATGTGCCCCTGTCAGCTTCGCTGTGCATTAACTGTAATGCTGATCAGACGGGATCCGGATTCCCTGTAGGCCTGCAGGGTCGCTGCATCAGCGTTTGACAGAATAACATCATCAGGAATATCGATTATTCGTTCTGCTTTTATTGCAACATCCGTGAACCCGGTCTTCTTGATTATGTCCAGGTATTCGTTTTTGGGAATGGCCCCGGCAATGCATCCGGCATAGAGTTCGGCGGAACGGCGGATTCCCTCCGGCAGATCGCCCTGGACCACAATATCCGAGATGGAAAAGCGGCCGCCGGTTTTTAATATCCGCCGAATTTCAGCGAAGGCCTGCGCTTTATCGGGCACCAGATTCAATACACAGTTGCTTAAAACCCAGTCGACGCTTTCGTCGGACAGGGGAATGTTCTCAATCTCTCCCAGAACAAACTCCGCATTTTTCAGGCCCCGTTTGCGGGCAAGCTCTCCGGCCTTCTCCACCATGGCAGGAGTCATATCGACCCCGATGACTCTTCCCTGCTGTCCCACTTCCGCAAGGGCAAGAAAGGCATCGTTTCCTGCACCGGAGCCGAGATCGACAACCGTGTCTCCCTTTCTTATCTCTGCATGACGGGTCGGCATACCGCAGCCGAGGCCAAGGTCGGCCTCCGTCTCGTAACCTGCCGCACCGGCGTAGTCCCCGGAAACCATGGAGAACAGCTCATTCGCCTCTCCACCTCCGCAACCGCAGCCACCGCCGCAGCAGGAACCCGATTCCTTGACAATCCCGGCGTAGCGTGCCCGTACACTGTTCTTGATATCTTCGCTGTTCACTCTATTCCTCCGATATTATTTTACCGCAGCATATACCTCCGAGGAATTCCCCAAAAGCGCGCTGGGCATCGATGATTGTTTCCGTTTCCAGGCAGTAACAGGTCGCCGGTCCGTCGATTTCCCCCTGTATCAGTCCGGCATCCTTCAGTACCTTGAGGTGCTGGGAAACCGTGGCCTGCGCAAGAGGCAGGTCCTGGACCAGCCTGCCGGTAATGCAGCGATCGCAGTCGGCAAGCAGGGTGAGTATCCTGATCCTGGCAGGATGGGAGAGGGCCTTGGCAATATTTGCCATTTTCAGCTCTTTCTCTGAGAAAAGGCTGCTTTTATTCTGCATAGCTGACAATCCTTCAGGTTGTATTATGTTCTGTATATCGACGATATACGATAAATATAGAGATTGTCAATACATCTTTGACGCGCTGTTTAATTGCTGT
The DNA here is from genome assembly GCA_964554875.1 of uncultured Spirochaetaceae bacterium. Classification (GTDB taxonomy): domain Bacteria; phylum Spirochaetota; class Spirochaetia; order JC444; family Marispirochaetaceae; genus Marispirochaeta. The sequence continues at coordinate 98,691 of CAZKQJ010000001.1, forward strand.
TGCCTTTTTTCCCTGCAGAAAATCAGTAGGCCGTCAAACCCCCGTCGACAGGCAGGGCGACACCGGTAATAAATGATGCTTCGTCGGAAGCCAGAAACAGTACTGCGTTGGCGATTTCCTCTGTCTTAGCCATGCGGCCCAGGGGAATCTCGTCAATCCGTTCCTGCCGCTTGGCAGGGTCCTTAAACAGATCCCGCATGATCGCCGTATCCGCCGTACTGGGGTGGACGGAGTTGCAGCGAATCTTGTCCTTTGCATACTTGACCGCCACCGCCCGTGTCATAAGGGTAACAGCGCCCTTGGAGACAATATAGGATTCACCGGAGAATTTGTGGCCCACAAGCCCGCAGATGGAGGACATATTGACGATGGAGCCGCCGCCGTTCTCGCGCATTACCGGAATTACGTGCTTGATGCCAAGAAAGGGTCCCCGGGCATTAATGGCCATTATCTGGTCCCACTCTTCAACGGGCAGGTCGGTCAAAGGCTGTCGCTTGGTTATGCCGGCGTTATTGACCAGAATGTCGATTCTTCCTTGTTCTTTGACGATCTCCCCGACCGCCCTGATCCAGTCACTCTCCTGTGTTACATCCAGCTTTACCGAAGCGGCTTTGCCTCCCGCAGCCTGTAATTCTGCGACTGCTTCATCCGCAAGTTTCTCGTTGATATCTGCCAGATAAACAAAAGCTCCTTCCCTGGTAAAGGTGCGGGCAATCTCCCTGCCTATTCCCTGGGCTCCGCCCGTTATCAGAGCTGTTTTATTCTCCAAACGCATCCGCGCCCTCCTCGAAGAAAATGAGTTGTGAGAACTCAGTATAACAGAGTCAGATATCAGGTCAATTCCATATTTCTATATATGGGGATATTTCACATTCGCATACCGACACTGAAGGCGGCGTTCCAGATTCCGCTTTCGGCGTTCCAGGCCGCTCCCATGTCCAGGGCGGGAAAGGCAATCTTTTTCAGGTAGCATCGCAGGCCGAAATGGCTTCCCTGGGCAAAAACGGGGTCTCCGCTAATATCCTCGGCGAAGGCCGCCTGGTATGAGACGAAGGCGCTTAACATACCGGCTCCGAAGTCGGCAAACACCCCCTCTATCCCCCAGGAAGTCCCCGCAAGGGAGTTGGAGCGGAAATCCCCGGGAAGAATCGCCACTCTGGCGGCGGAGGGCCCTTCGCTGAAAACCAGGGGTGCGTCTTCGGCCCTGTACGCGGCTGCACCGAGCATGAGTCGCAGCCTCTGTGTCAGGGGCTGCTCCCAGGCGCATTCGCCCTGTACGGCAAGATACGAGTCCCCTTTCAGCGGGATGTACCAGGTGCCTTCGAGTTCCGCCAAGCGCCGGGAAAGGAATACCCCGTTCCAGTCGGATTTTTGGATGCTGATTTCAGCAGAGAGGGGAAGCATTCGGGCGGAAGCCACAGGACTGTCCTGTACTGAGGCATCCCGATAAGCGAATCCTGCGGAAAGAGAAATCAGCTGGCTCAGATCGTGCCGCAGACCGGCCATCAGGGTCAGGCTTCTTTCGTCATAGCTGAGCAGCTCATCCTCCTCCCCATCCGTGATTGTTGATTCCCCCTTCGAGAAGGCCGCCATCGTAAAAAGTCCGAAGGGAAGTCGTTTTCCCGGGGGAGTCATGTAGCTGCCGAATAAGGTATACCGGTCCATGGAGAAGAATCCCGCCAGGAAGGCCTGGTGGTTCAGACCGAAGGCGTTGGTTTCTATCAGGGTACCCCCTCCGGCTATTCCGTTCTTATCCCCCAGAATAAGCGGAATGGGTATGAGGGTCCATTTTTCCTGAACAGATACAACCAGGGAGACAGAAGCGGGATCGTCATATTCAAGGGAAACCTCGGTCTCGTAGAAGAGGCCGCTCTCCCGGAGCAGCGTCTGTACCTCCCCCGTGTCAAGCTCATCCGCGGAAAGGCCGATGCAGGGTTCCAGCAGCCGTTCCACCACCTCCGGTCTGGTGCGTTTGAGTCCGTGGATTATAAGGCGATCAATGGTTTTGTACTGTTCCGCCGTCGTTTCAGAGAACAACAGTGCAGGCAGAAGAAACAGCATCAGCAAGGAGAGCAGCAGGGAAGAAGGTTTTTTCACCGATTCCGGCCTCATTCAATCGTGTTTTAGTAATGGAACTTCAAAATAAAACCCGGCACCGCCGAGTTCGGTTTCAAATATACCGACCCCGCCGCCGTGGGTCTCCGCGATGCTCCGGACGGAGCTCAAACCCAGTCCGATTCCCCGGCTGTTACGCCCGCGGTCGCCCCGGTAAAAGGGCTCAAAGAGAAGCGGGGCCTCCTCGTCGCGTATTCCCGGCCCGGAATCCTCCACGCTTATGCGCAGCATCTCGTTCTCCGCTCCGGCCTTCGCCCGGATGACTGCATTCTGTCCGGCATAGCGGAAGGCGTTTTCTATCAGGTTTTCCACCGCCCTGGTCAGCATTTTGCGGTTTCCCAGGATATCCCGGCCTTCCGGAATCGAAATGCCTGTGGAGAAATCGACTTCCCGGGCTTCCGCTTCAATAAGGAAGGGTTCAAAAACCTCCCGGGCGAATTCCTCCGCGGAAAATACCACAAAACTCCGGCGCCAGCCTTCGGTGTTTATCCTGGTGGCCTCAATGAGCTCGCTGATCCGCTCCTCCAGCAGGTCCGTTTTTTTGCGGATTACGTTAAAACTCCTCATGGTCTCCTCTTTTCCCTGGATAACTCCGTCCTGGAGGGCTTCGATAAAGCCCCGGATCGATGTCAGGGGGGTCTTCAGATCGTGGGAGACGGACATGAGGAACCTGGCCTGCTGTTCCTGGTCCTCCTTGAGCTGTCTTCGCATTCGTTCAAAGGCTTCGAATACCGGCTTGAGCTCCGGGTCTTCCGGTATCGCGACGCTTTGCGACAGGTCGCCGCAGCGGATCCTCCCCGCGCTTGTCTCCAGGGCCGTCAGGGACTTGCGTAATGAGAGGAGAAAACGGCCGCTCAGGAGCAGGGGAATCAGAATTATGACAACGAAAACGATCGTCAGGCTAGTCAGGGGGTGCCCCAGAGCGTAAAGAAAAGGATTTTTCGAGGAGAAGCGGAAGAATACCAGACCCGGGACTCCCCGGTAGGAGAATAAGGCATTGCCTATCATTGCCCGGTGTTTATTCCCGCTTTCTTCTTCACTTATGGCGGCGATCAGTTCCAGTTCATTCCCCGGTTTCCCGGGTTCGGACTGACTGAGATCCTGAAAAAAGCTCTGTACATCCGGATTGATATAGCGGGGATCATGACTCCCGTGGACTACGATAAGTATACGGCTGTCGATCTCTTTTTCCGGAATGCTGCCGTCGATAATCCGGTGCAGGTCCCTGGTTACAAAGGGCGGGGCGGCAGTTATCTCCCGGATCTCCGATTCGGGGATGCTGAGGCGGAAGTAGATATACCCCATGACCGGCAGCGTAAAAGGAACCATGGCCACAAAGACAAAGAGCAGGGTAAAGCGGCCGCGGAGGGTCACGAGGGATCCCCGGGACTGAGCATGTAGCCGATGCCCTTCATGGTCAGGATGAAGCGCGGCTGTGAGGGGTCATCCTCGATCTTTTTCCTGAGCCGCTGAATATGCACCGCCACGGTAGCGATGTCGCCGTATTCGTTTCCCCATACGCTGCTGTAGAGCTCCTCCGATCCCCGGGGTCTGCCGCGGTTTTGCGCCAGGTTTATCAGGAGTTCCGTCTCCTTTGGGCTCAAGGCTATCTGCTCAAAGCTGCCTGCCTCCATATTCCTTTTGCGCAGGCTTCGTGCGTCGATGTCCAGCACAAAGGGTCCGAAGAGAACTTCGGTCTTCTGTTCCGAGTACTCCGCTTTTCTCCTCAGGTGGGCACGGACCCGCGCGGCCAGGACCCTTGGACTGAAGGGCTTGGTGACAAAGTCGTCGGCGCCGTAGCCGAAGCCGAGGATCATGTCCGCGTCATCGGTGCGGGCGGAGACGATGATTACCGGGAAGTTGTGCTTTTTCCGCAGTACCTGGAGAACCTCGTAGCCGTCCATGCCGGGAAGGTTTATATCCAGCACAGCCAGATCCACATCCCCGGCGGAGATCTTCGCAAGGCCCTCCTCCCCCGTGCTGCAGGAGAGGGTTTCGATACCTTCATGATTCAGGTAGAGGGAGATAAGCTCGTTGATTTCCGGTTCGTCTTCAATTACCAGGACCCTGGCCTTCATGGCTCCTCCGTGCATATCCTACGAAGCCGGGGCGGGATAGACAAGCCCCGGACTCCCTTGTTCTGTCAAGGATTTTCGAGAAGTTCCTCTGCCCGAGGAACAAGAAATGCTGCAATACCGTTGCCGGGATGGGCGCTCTTCATCTCCCTCAAAATAGCGCTGATACTTTCGGTCTCCCTTTGTCCGGTATAGATTACAAAGAGGGAGTTCTCTTCCGGCCACACAGCGGTTCCCATCCGGGGGCCGGAGGCCCCGTTTCCCAGGGTCTCCCGGTGCAGGGAAAAAGGTGCCTCCGGCAGTTCCCGGTGTAGATGTTCAAGAAAGATGTCCTCGATGGTCTGGTCCATGATTATTTCAAGACGATTCATTATGGAAGCTCCTTTTGAGCTGAATTTGATTCGCGAAAAAAGAGGGCGTAAAGAACGGGTACGAAGATCAGGGTAATCAATGTATTAACGCTCAGGCCCCCCACAACCGTCAATGCAAGGCCCTGCATCCTGGCACCTCCCTCTCCGGCAAAAAAGGCCAGGGGAACCATGGTTGCTATGGTGGTCAGGGTTGTCATGAGAATCGGCCTGAGACGGCTGACACCGCCTTCCAGACAGGCCTCGTGCAGACCAGCTCCCCGTTTGCGCAGCAGTCCTATATAGTCCACCAGTACGATGCCGTTGTTGACCACCATGCCCGCGAGCATCACCACACCGATCAGGGCGATCATGTCGAAGCTCATGCCCATTAGGAGGAATATCCCGATGACTCCTATGGCCAGCATGGGCATGGCAAGGATAATTATGAACGGCGCGCGCAGGGATTCGAACTGGCTGACCATGACGCCGAACACCAGCAGTACCGCTATAGCCAGAATCTTCAGCAGGACAGATCCGGTTTGCGCGATGTCCTCCATCTCCCCTTTGTAATTGACGTCAATTCCTGGCTCCGGCGGAAGTCGCTGTTCAAGCAGTTCCCGCACTTGTGCCTCGACGAAGTTGGACCGGGCCCCTGCGGCAAGGTCGCCGGAGATGGTGACCGTGCGCTTCTTCTCCGTGTGGGGGATCCGGGTTGGACCTGTATTCTCTACTATGGAGGCAAAGCTGGATACGGGTATTTTTTCTCCCGAACTGTTCAGGACAAACAGGTTTTCCATATCCCGGATATTCCGGCGGTCCGTCTCGTCGAGGCGTATCACCACATTGTAGCTATCATCGTCCTGGTCGGTAAAACTCGTTGCGGTATAGCCGTGAATCTTGCGGTACATCTCCGTGGCCACGCTGCTTGCATTGAGGCCGAGGTCGAAGAGCTTCTCCCGGTTAATAACTATGTCCCACTGGGGAAGTCCCGCTTCCATATCCAGGGATATCTCCATCAGTTCCGGGATTTCCCTTGTAATCAGGTCTTTCGCCGCGTCGGCGTAATCCATCAGCATCATGAGATTATCCCCCCGAACCTGGATATTCAGGTCTCCTGCAGCCATGGGGCCCATACGCCCGCCGAAGGAGAAGGAAGCTTCCGGAAAGAGAGGAAAGAGGCCCCTGATTCGCTGACGGATTTCGTCGCTGTTCATGGTCCTGTCCTCAAGGTCCGGCAGCAGTATGGTGAGACTTCCCTGGTAGGAGTTCGACCGGGCCCCTACGGTCATGCCCATGGATGTATACGCACCGCCCAGTTCCTTTTCGACTTTCGCCCGGAAACGGTCCAGGACCTCCTCGGTGGCATCCAGGGAACTGCCCAGAGGGAGCTCCATGTTGACCCTGAGACTCTGGGACATCCCCTCTGGCTGCAATGAGAGTCCGAGTTTCGGTATCTGTAGAAGGGCGGCGGTGAGAATCAGGGCAAAGAAAAAGATCGTCAGAAGTTTGTGCTTCAATGCTGCGTTCAGGATTTGCCGGTAGCGGCGGTTCAACCAGTTCAAGGAGGATTCAACACCTCCGTCAATCAGGCGCAGCAGGGAATTGCGTAGCGGCCGTTCTCCCCGCACATGGATCTCCAGGTAGTGGGTCGCTAGGACCGGGACAAGGAGGACGGCCACAAAGAGCGATGAGAGCAGGGCCACAATAACGGTAAAACCCATACTGCCGAAAATGTTTCCCATAAATCCCAGGTCGTTCTTGAACAGGACTATCGGCAGAAAGACCGATATGGTGGTCAGGGTGGAGGCGCTGATGGCGGTTATCATCTCTTTTGTGCCAAACAGCCCCGCCGCGGTAAGCCGTTCGCCCCGTTCCCGGTGGGAGAAGATGTTCTCGATTATTACGATGGAGTTATCCACGATCATGCCGACTCCCAGGGTCAGCCCTGTAAGAGCGACTAGATTGAAGGTCAGTCCGCCGAGACTCATGCCCATGACGGTTATAAGAATAGAGACAGGTATGGTAATGGCAATGATCAGGGTGCTCTTCAGCTGGCGAAGGAAGATCATCAGGATAAACACGGCAGCCAGTACGCCGGTAAGAGCGGAGTTCAGAACAGAGTTCAGGGAGTCGCTGATAACCGTGGATTCATCGGAAACAACAATGGCCCGAACCCCGGGTGGAAGCTGCGTTTCAAGCCTTCCAATGGCCTCCTTGAGATTGTCAGCAACCTGGATGGTATTTGCTCCGGTCTTCTTGTATATCTGCAGTTCCAGCGCCGGCAGTCCGTCCTGGTATACCCGGCTGGACTCTTCGGCATTGGCGTAATCAACGTCTGCCACGTCCCGCACATACAGTTTGTGGACCTCGCCCCCCGAGTTTATCCGCTTGATAAGGGTATTGCGGATCGCATCCAGGTTGTCTATTTTGCCGCTGGTGCGGATCTGGTACTCCATGCCCCCGACAGTCGCAGAGCCGGCCCCCATGCTCAGACCCTGACTGGCCAGGACGTTTCCTATAGTGCTGACATCCAGTCCCAGGGCATCAAGGCGCCGCGCAGACACCGTTACCGCTACGATTCTGTCCCGGCCGCCGGATATATCGATATTGGATACCCTGGGGACCTGCTCGAGTACCGGCTGAATATGATCCTCCGCCAGCTGGTAGAGTTCTTCTATGTTCAGGTCTCCCTGGAGGGAGATCGTCATGATGGGCATCTCGTTGGGATCGAACTCCATCATTATCGGATCGTCGGCACCGTCGGGGAGGGCGTTCTTGATGCGGTCGATCTTGTCCCGCATATCGTTCTTGATCCCTTCCAGGTCCGTTCCATAGGCGAACTCAAGCACAATTGCCGAGCTTCCCTCTGATGATGTGGAGGTGATGGATTCCAGGCCTTCCAGGGTGTAGAACTGGTCTTCCAGGGGATCGGTAAGTTCGCTCTCGATTTCTTCAGGGCCTGCTCCGTCATAGCTGGTCACGATATAGATGACCGGAAGGTCGGTATCGGGAAAAAGATCCACCGGCAGGGTGTTGACCATAAAGAGCCCTAAAAGGGTCAGCAGGACAAAGACGCTAAGGACCGTCAGGGGGCGGTGAATAAGGGTCTTAAGCATCCTTCTCTCCCCGGTTTCCGATTACCTGTACTGTACTGCCGTCGCTGAGCATATTCATACCCGATGTAACCACAGCCTCTCCCGCTTTCAGGCCTTCGGTAATCTCCGCTGTACCGTCGATTACCAGGCCCGTTATAACCCGGCGTCTGGCCGCGGTGGAACCTTCCACGACATAGACAAAGGTTTCGTCCCCGCGGGAGACAAGGGCCGCGGAAGGGATGGTAACAGCAGTATCGATTCTGCTGGTAATGAGGGTGATCTCCGCCAGCATCCCCGCCTTGATTCCTTCAGGCAGATCGGAGAAGGTGAGTTTGATTTTCATGCTCCGGGATGCCGGATCAAGGACAGGATAGACCTCGCTTACTCTGGCCTCAAAAATCCTGTCCGGCATTGCCTCTGTCCTGATAAAAGCGGTCTGCCCACGTCTTACCCGGTTTACATAGCGCTCGGATACCCGGGCACTGATGAGCAGGCTGTTCAGATCACCCAGCTTCAGGATGGGAACACTGGCAGATACCGTGTCCCCCGGGTCGAGAAGAATCTCCGTCACCGTTCCACGAATGGGCGCTTCGACAGGGCTGATGCTGTAGGAGGCTCCGGGACGGTTGGGATCCACCAGGGCGAGGGTCTCATTTTTCTGTACATAGTCTCCTACCCTGACGCGGAATGATGTCAGGGTTCCTGTAACGTCCGGGTAGACCTGAACCGTGGATTCCGCCTCGATGTCCCCGGAGAGCCGGATATAGTCCTCCAGTGTTTCTGTCGAAGCTTCCGCGATCCGGACGGGAACCTTCGCTGTCTGCTCCTCCAGACGCAGGCGCGCCTCTCTCTGAGGATTTACGCTTTCCGGGACAAGAAAAAACAGTCCCGCTCCAGTAATGCTCAGTACTAACACGATAATTATGCCGATGCTTTTCTTCATGGTTTCCTACTCCTGATTTGGTGTTGCGAGAAGTTCTTCGATACTTGTGTCCAGGGCGTATTCAAGATCGAAGAGGGTTGTAAGAAGACTCAGTTTTTCCTGCAGCAGGTTTTGCCTGGCGCTGTTCAGATCCTTTTCCGCCTCCTTCAGGTCCAGGAATTCGATGCCCCCTTTCCGGTATCCCTCTTCCGTCAGATCATAGGCCCGTTCCGCTACCTGTACATTCAGGTCCAGGGATTCGATGTTCAACAGGGAGTCCTCAAGGCTGGCGTAGAGCAGGGCTGTCTCCTCGCTGACGCTCTGCAGGGTGTGTGCCCGCTGCCTGATAAGGACGGCCAGGTTGTTCTCCTGCTCCTTGATGGAGGTTTGTACGGAGGACCCCGGGAGCCAAGAGTCCAGGGGAAGGGAGACCGACAGGCTTACCGAGCCTGTATCCGACCAGGGATCCCGGATGCCCGACTTCCAGGTATCACTGGAAAAGGGGTCGCTGACCACCGGGGAGAGGCTGGCGCTCAGGCTTAAGGAAGGATAGAAGCCCTCGTGGATGAGGCTTTCAAGATTTATCTGTCCCCGGGCTATGCTGTTGTCCAGAGCTGCGACGCTGAAGTGGCTGTCCAGGATTTCCGTTTTGAAGGATAGAGTATCAAGCTTCTCCGGGATCTCAATGGATCCCTCAAGGCGAATGGAGTCGTCCCCTTCGATTCCCAGAAGCAGGAAGAACCGGCTGCGCATTTCTCGATAGCTGGTAAGCTGGCGGGCAAGAACGGGTTCCATGTTTCTGTATGCAACCTGGGTGTTCAGGAGTTCCAGCTCGGAAATCCTGCCGTTTCGATAGTCCGTCAGAGCAAGGTCGTACTCCCCTTTGAGAATCTCCATGCTCTCCCGGGTAAGCCCGATGCTTCTGTCCGTATACAGAAGGTTATAAAAGCTTACCTTGACATCCCGTTCCAGGGCCTTCTCCGCCTCCTCCAGGTCGAGGCCTGCGGAGTCCAGGGCTTTTCGCAGATACTTGATACCGTCGCCGATGGCGGGATTCAGTGTCAGGCTGGCCGAAATCCCGGCGCTCAGACTGACCGGAGAGGTTTCGCGTTCGTACTGCATAACCTGGTCGTAAACCCCGTTGCCCGCCGGGCTGACCGGGACAAGGCCGGAAACACTGCTTTCGGAGTTGCTGCGATTCAGTGACGAACTGGCCCGGATAGAGGGGTAAAAGACGTTCCCCCGGTTCGCATAGTTCCGCCGCGCGGAATCGAGGTTTTTCTCAGCCGTGTAGAGACGGAGACTGTTCTCCCGCGCCGTCTTCAGGGCCTCTTCCAGGCTCATTACCGACTCTGCAGACAGAGAAGCTGTGAAAAGAATGAAAAGGACGGTCAGAGAATATTGGCCCCGGTGTATGTTCATGCAGAAGTACCTCCCGTACTGTTCTCGTGTTTCGAAGATACCGGAGACGGCCACGGGAACCCATTACGGGAGGCTTAAGGATTGATAAACGGATGTTTAGAAACTCGACATACCGATAATTGAAGATATTCTACATAATAAATATAATCAGCCCCATGATAGTTCAGCTGCGGCGCAAATCATCAATGATCATGTTTTCTATTATTCCCGGTGTACTCCTGACTGCGCTGCTTGCTCTGACTGCCCGGGCAGCGGTGTCCCTGGTTCCCCATGAGCTTATTGGAGCAGGAGTTTTTGCCCTCTTTGTCGGAATTGCCCTTCACCCATGGGCAGCCCGGCTCTCCATTGTGCATGAGGGGATAGGTTTTACGGCGAAGCGGCTGCTGCGGCTTGCCATAGTATGTATGGGGGTGAGTTTGAGTCTTCCCCAGGTTATGGAAGTGGGGGCTTTTTCTCTGCTTGTAATGTTTTTTACCCTGGCAACTGCTTTCGGCGGCGGTTATCTGCTTGGACGTGTTCTTGGACTGGATTGGCGTCTCTCCGGACTTATCTCTGCGGGAACCGGTATCTGCGGCGGTTCGGCTATAGCCGCCATTGCACCAGTCATCGATGCGAAACCCCAGTATATAGCTTATGCTCTATCTGCAACTTTTATTTTTGACGTGCTTATGGTGGTGCTTTTCCCGCTTATGGGTCGAGCTTTATCCATGTCGGACCTGGGTTTCGGTCTGTGGGCCGGCACGGCGATTAACGATACCTCCTCGGTGGTCGCCGCCGGTTATACCTATTCTGAAGCGGCGGGAAACCTGGCCATCGTCGTCAAGCTTACACGAACCCTCTCTATCGTTCCGGCGGTACTGGTTTTTTCTATTGTTCAGCTGCGGCAGAGACGCCGGGAAGCCGGCAGATCGGCCGGAGAGACTGCGACGCTTTCCCTGTCTGCGGTCTTTCCCTGGTTTGTTCTGGTCTTTCTTGCGGTTGTTGTACTGAACAGTGTCGGAGCTGTTCCCGCGAGGATAGGTCCCGGCATAGCCGGGACCGGAAAATTCCTCATGGTTATGGCTCTGGGAGCCATCGGGCTCAAGACTGATGCGGCCCACCTGGCGCGTTCGGGATTCAAGCCGATGCTCCACGGACTGATCATCTCAACAGCAGTGGTTATGGTCTCGCTTCTTGTTCAGATGATGCTGCATCAGGTGTAAACAAAGGTTTAAAAAAGCAGGATGGTGCCGCCTCCTCCGCCGGCCCTGCTCCTGCCTCCTCCGGAAGACATATTGGATTCAATGGTTCCCACTATCCAGCCGGCGGTCGTGCCGACAGCTCCGCCGATCATGCCGATGACACCGCCGGCGTATTCACCGACTATTTCATAGGGATCCGGCATCATGCTGTCTACAGAGGTTTCTACTAAATCCATGACGCTGGCCCCCGCAGCAACGGTACTGACGGCACCCTGCATGCCGGAGACGGCGCTGATGATGGAACCCGCCTGGCTTCCCCACTGGGAACCCTGCTGAAAGTCCTCGTAGAGGTTGTCCAGTACATTGTTTACGATATTGGAGCCCAGTTCCTTCATGCTGTCCCAGCTCATGCGCGAACCTGAACCGCTGCCGGAGGATGACCTGCTGTTTCCCTGGGGTAAGGGCCGGGGTCCGGATGGTATGTGTGGTCCTGCAACGGGACGAGCCGCATCGATAAGATCCTGCATTATATGATCGGGCAAAACTTGAGCCGGCGGTTTATCTTTCTTTTCTTCTTTGTCTGCGTGGGAAATCAGGCTGTCGTAAGCGTTCTGGTTGTCAACCGGGAGCCGGAGGAATCCTGCGGGAAGACTGCGTACCGCGGCAGCGGACTCCTCGTATAATGCCGGGGTCAAGGCTGTAAGCTTCTTCATCGAGGCTGTATGGCTGATATCCGTAAGCACTCCCAGGAGTTCCACAACACCGAGAAGCCCATACCGGTACTCCCGGTATCCGGGGGTTGCCAGCAGATGAGCGAAATCCAGTCGGAGGTTCTCAGCATCATTGCTGTTTCGGGAAAGAATGAAAAAGATCCGCTGGTTCACCTCTTTCAGGCGTTCGGTTTCGGTTTTTACGACAATATGGGGCCTTACAGATGCATTAAAAGCTCCCAGGTCCTCCGCCCGGTGACGGATTACCGGCTTCTTTGCAGGAGCAAAAGTCTCGGTCATCGCTTCGCTTAAAAGGACTGCACGGTTGTGGATTTGCCGGGTAAGATCGCACGCTGTGTCAACGTCTCTGGACAGGTCTCTCGTGGTGTAGACTTGAGCATGGACCTGGGGCAGGGCGACAAACAGCAAGGTGACCAGCGAACAGAACACAAGGGCTTTTTTCATTTTGCTTTCTCCTCCGTTACAGAAACTATCACATCCTTATCGATTTCCCTGATATCTCCTGTAATATTCCAGAGATCCAGATACACAGGAGTCCCGGGAGCAAACAGCTCCTCAAGTTCCGGCATGGACGTACGGCTTAACATCTCCCGCTTGAAACCGGGGACCGGACGTATATCCATTTCCCTGGGACTCAAGCCTTCAAAGAGTAAGGGAGCTTTATATGCCGGTCCGCGGAGTGATTTCTGCCGTCCCCTGTCATCCTGTAAATAATTTTTCAGTGCCTCTTCCAGCTTTTCAAGATCAGGGGTTTCTCTCTGGTGTGTGTAGTTTCCCGATGTTCCCTGCGGAAATGCCGCGGACCATGGGCTGAAAACATACAACAGAATATCGGTAAACCCGTGGTTTGTCCGGGAGATGCGTATCGGATAAAACAGATGCCCCGATGTAAAACGGTAGGAGATGGCCTCAAGACTGTTAAGGCTTGTGGTCAGGTCGACCACGTCAAATACAAACCAGCGGTAGCCCTCCCTGATATATTCTTCCACGGAGGTCCGCAGAATATCCGGTATCCGGGGGTCATCCATCCCGTAGGATCGCAGCCGTTCTTCAACCCAGGATACAAAGCCCTCCGTCCTGTCCGCCCGGATGGTAAACAGCTCGTGGGAACCTATGCGCTCATGAAAGGTCACCTCTCCCGGGAGTCCGGATTCCGTTGCTCCTCCGCGGAGGCCGCTGGAATAGAGGGCGTTTTCAATCATTAACTGCCGTGTCAGGCTGCTTATCTCGGAAAATATTGCGACCTCGGCCCGGTCTATCTTCGGTTCGGCCGGGAAGGGCATTACCTGCAGTACCTGGGTAGGTTTGGAAACGGACATGTCGGTAGTGAGGATCGTGATCTGTTCATTTCCGTTCCAGGCCAGAATAGCTTTCTGGGAGGGTTCCCGGATAAGCACGTTGGGCAGAAAGCTGATGCCTCCCCGATCAGCAGTCGCCTGGAACATGGTGGTTAAAAACAGCGCAATGATCAAAGGAACTATCAGTCCGGTTTTCCTGGTATCTCTATCCATGGGTGCTCTCCTGGGGCATAATTGTAATACGAGTTATTCCCTGGCGAAATACCCCGAAAGTAGTATTTCTCTTTTTTTCTCTCTAAGTCCGGGTTTTGTCGGCGATCAGCCCGAAGGCGGCATCGATGCTCAAGGCCAGCAGGGCCGTTGCCAGGGCTCCCTGGAGCACAAGGGAGGGATTAAAACGTACAAGCCCCGCGATGATCGGGGCCCCCAGTCCTCCGGCTCCGGCCACTGCGCCGATGGCGGCGGTACCGACGTTGATGACCGCGGATATCCGTATTCCCGCAAGAATTACCGGTAGGGCCAGGGGAAACTCCACCAGGCTGAACTGCCGGATGCGGTTCATTCCCACTCCCTTGGCAGCCTCCAGCACCCGTGGGGATACGCCGTCAAAGCCCTTGGTGGTGTTGACGACCACAGGCAGCATTCCGTACAGAAAAAGGGCCAGCAGCACCGGGGGAGCACCGAAGCCCAGAGAGGGCACCGCCAGGGCGATGACGGCCGCCGGCGGGAATGTCTGGGCGACCCCGGACAGGCCCGCGACGCTGCGGCGCCCTGCACCGCTGGGCTCCAGGTAGGCAAAGAGTCCCAGCAGAAAGCCCGCTGCCGTTGCCGCGGCGGTTGAGACGGCGGTAAGAACAAGATGAGTACCCAGCAGCTGCAGCAGGGAGGAACGGGGATAGATCAGCTCGTTGTTCCCGGGAAAGAGGCTTCCCAGAAGCAGTTCCTGTACAGGGGGAAAGGCGGTAAAGAGAATGAGCAGGGAGGGGAATGAAAGGACCGATACCAGCCTGGATGCCTTCATTGCACGGAGACCCCTTCGGTCTTCGGCAGGTCGCCTTCGGACCCCGCAAGTTGTTCGATATCCCGGAGATTCACCTGGCCAACCAGCTGCCACTCCCGGTTCAGGACCGGAAGATTGCGTATACCCTGTCCCATCATTCTGGAGAGAGCGGTCCTGAGGCTGGATGTCTCGAAGACCGCGAGCTCCGCGGCGGCAACCCGGGTAACCTCCTCCGCTCCGAGATTTTCTTCAGGTTTGCGCCCGGTAAGTTCCGCCCAGCCGTTCAGGTAACCCTCTTTGCTTACAACCCAGACGTAGGCCTTGTCCCTGGCCTCCGGGGGAACCGGCTCTCCGACCCGGGCGGGATAGACCGGCTGCATGATGTCCCTGAGGGAGAACAGGGACAGCCGTTTGATTGCCCGGTCGGCGCCGATAAAATCCCGTACGAAACGGCCTGCCGGCTTCTGCAGAATCTCCTCCGGGGCGCCGGCCTGTACGACCTTTCCGTCCCGCATGATTACAAGGTGGTCCGCCAGCCGGACAGCCTCGTCGATATCGTGGGTCACGAAGACCACGGTTTTCTGTACCTTTGACTGGATTGCTGCAAACTCATCCTGAAGGACCGAACGATTCAGGGGGTCGACGGCGCCGAAGGGTTCATCCATCAGCAGAATCTCCGGGTCCGCCGCCAGGGCCCTGGCAACGCCAACCCGCTGGGCCTCACCCCCGGAGAGCTCATGGGGATACTTTCCGCGATACCCGTCGGAGAGCCCGATCAGCTTCATCAGCTCTCCAAGGCGCTCCGCTTTTTTCTGTTCGGTCCATTTCAGGAGCCGTGGAACGATGAGAATATTCTCTTCCACCGTAAAGTGGGGAAAGAGCCCGATCTCCTGGATAACATAGCCGATTCCCAGGCGAAGTTCGTGGGGGGATCTGCTCAGAACCGGGGTGTTGTCTATAAGGATCTGACCGCTGTCGGGATCGATCATTCTGTTTATCAGCTTCAGAAAGGTGGACTTGCCGCAGCCGGAAGGACCTATTATGACGCTGATCTGGCCAGTGGGCAGTTCGATATCCACCCCCGCAAGGGCCTGTTTTTCATCGTAGGTTTTCCGGATTCCCTCAAAGCGTATCATTCTCCCTCCTGAAGGGTTTTGGCGTTAACAGATATTCCACCAGCTTGAGTCCCTTGTCTGCCCCTACGGTAATGGCGATCAGCGGCACGACACCCAGAAGAATCAGATCCGGCGCCGCCTGGCCCAGTCCCTGAAAAACGAAATACCCCAGGCCCCCCGCTCCTATCAGGGCTGCCACGGTGGTGTTCCCGATGGCCTGTACAAAGGCGATGCGGAGGCCGCCTAAAAGAACCGGCAGGGCCAGGGGAAGTTCCACCAGGGTCAGAAGCCGCAGGGGACTCATTCCCATGCCTCTGCCCGCCTGGACTGCACCGGCGGGGATAACCTTGAGGCCGGTATAGGTGTTCCGCAGTATCGGAAGGGCGGCATAACCGCTCAGGGCAATGAGGGCGGGAAAATTCCCCACCCCTTTTATGCCAAGTTCCCGGAGCAGCGGAAAGCGCATGGAGAGCCAGGAGAGAGGCGCTATCATGAGGCCGAACAGGGCAAGGCTTGGAAGGGTCTGGATTATATTGACCCCGGCGAAGGCCGGTCGTGAAAAGGCGGGGAGCCGGTACGCCGCAATTCCGGCGGGTATGGCGACAAGAGCTGCGATAATGGTGGCGCTCCCGGCCAGGGAGAGGTGAGCCCGGACCTCGGTAAAAAAACGTTCCTCCTTGACCGCAAACTCCCGGACCGGTCCGAAGACATCCAGAACTCCGCTCAGAAGAAAAAACAGGGTCACCCCGATTACCATCATCAGGCTTGAAGAAGAGCGTTTGAGGGAGCTGCCGTAGAGATAGGCTGTCAGAATCCAGCCCCATAATCCCCAGGAACCTCCGATGCGGGCAGTGGAGGCCTCTGCAGAAGGTATGATTCCAGCGGAAGAGCCCAGGATCAACAGCGCCCCGGTGCTGATTAACGCCGGAAGATACAGTTCCAGCCACGCCATGCGCGGTCGTGTGGAAAAGAGACTCAGCACCATAAGGACAACAGAGATCAGCAGAAGGGTGGGGTGTATCTCCCAAATGAATACCGAACCGCTCTCAGCGACCCGGTTCGGAGAATACGCCAGAAAGGGCACGAAGCTGAGTATGCCAATAACAGCCGCGGTAAGTCCCGCGCTTATACTTCTGCTGCCCACAACCGGTTTATTCGAGGAAACCGGAGTCCGTAAGCCAGTCTTCGGCCACAGTCTCTGCGCTCATTCCCTCCACGGCAATCCGGGCGTTGAGTTTCTGCAGGGTGAGCAGGTCAAGCTTGCTGAAGATCGGGTTCAGAAGATCGGCTATTTCGGGATAACGGTCCAGTACTTCCTTCCGGATAATCGGTGCAGGTTCGTAGACCGGCTGGACTCCCCTGGAGTCTTCCATTACAACGAGCCCCAGAGCCGCCAGCTGGCCGTCGGTGCCATAGGCCATTGCAGCGTTCACGCCGCTGGTTCCCCTGCTCGCAGCCTGTTCAGTGGTTGCGGTATTGCCCCCCGACAGAATCAGCATCTGGTTCTCGGACAGGGAGAAGCCGTAGGCCTTCTCAAAGGCCGGCAGGGCATCCGGTCTGGTGGCAAACTCTTCACTGCCGGCTATCTTGAATTTCCCTCCGGAATTGATATAGTCCGCCAGATCATCCAGGCTATTCAGCCCCTTCGGATCGGCAATGTCCCGTCGTATAGCGATAGCCCAGGTATTGTTGGCGGGCGCGGGCTGCAGCCATACCAGATTGTTCTGTTCCAGGTCGAGTTTCTTTACCAGTTCATATCCGGCTTCCCGGTCCTTCCAGACATCAGAAGGGGTGTCGGAAAAGAAGAAGCCTCCGTTACCGGTATATTCCGGATAGATATCGATTTCTCCTGCAATAATCGCCTTGCGGACCACGTCGGTAGGTCCGAACTCCGTGCGGTTATCCACGGCAAAACCGTTCGCTTCCAGGATTTTCATGATCATATTGCCAAGCAGTGCACCTTCGGTGTCAATTTTCGAGGCAACAGTAACAGGTCCCTTCTCGGCTTCTGATCCTTCGCTCCCCCCGGCAGGAAATACCGTATTAACAGCCAGGGTAATTAAAATCAATGCTGTTATGCGTTTCATCATCATCACTCCTCATTCTCGCTCGCCATCGGACGGTACCCGTCCTTCAGCTCCGCTCTGCCTTGCTCAGGGCCAGCAAAGCCGCCCCTTCGCTTGGCCGGTTTGTACTAAACATAAGGAAAGCCGGGGCATTTGGCCAGAAAAAATGAAAAATCCGGAGGAGAGGTGATAATCTTGTCGGTATCGTTCCATTCAGAAAGCCAGGGTCTCTGTAGATATCGTTCCCGGAAAGACCATTTCGTGGCCCTGCGGGGAGGATTTTTCCATATTTTTCCCTCCGGAGACCCGGGCGGGTGCCTGTTGCCGACTTCCGGCAAGCGCGGAACAGTCC
>CAZKQJ010000001.1:116512-117695 GCA_964554875.1 uncultured Spirochaetaceae bacterium
TCCGGAGACCCGGGCGGGTGCCTGTTGCCGACTTCCGGCAAGCGCGGAACAGTCCTTTTCTTTTCTTTTCTGTCTGGTTATGCTGGAAGCAGCAAGGAGGAGTTGTATGAAAGAACTAACATGGGGAGTGCTATCCGTCTCCGGACATTATCGTCAGCGTATTCAGTTGCCCCTGCGGGATTCATCCCTGGTTACAGTGGCCGCGATAGCCTCCCGTTCCCGTGAACGTGCCGAAGCGGCCGCGGCGGAATTCGGAATTCCGAAGGCCTTCCCATCCTATGAGGACCTTCTGAAGGACCCGGAAATCCAGGCGGTGTACATACCCCTTCCGAACAGCATGCACGCCGAATGGGTCCGAAAAGCCGCCGATGCGGGAAAGCACATTCTCTGCGAAAAGCCCTTTACCATGAACGCCAGGGAGACCGCCGCAGCTGTTGAGTACGCCCAGTCCAAAGGCGTAAAGGTGATGGAGGCCTTCATGTACCGCCTGCATCCCCAGTGGAAGCGGGTGCGGGACCTGGTAAAGGTCGGAGAGATCGGGGCAGTCCATGGGGTAAATGTCTTTTTCTCCTACAACAACCAGGACCCTTCGAATATCCGTAACCGGAAAGAGGTCGGCGGCGGGGCCCTGTACGACATCGGTTGCTATGCCGTGAGCTCCGCCCGCTTTATCCTGGACAGGGAACCGGAAAGAGTCGTAAGCCAGATAGTCCGGGACCCCGACTTCGAAACCGACATCCTGACCTCCGCCATAATGGACTTCGGCGGCCCCCGGGCAAGCTTTACCGTTGCCACCCAGTCCGCCCCCTTTCAACGGGTCGATGTCCTCGGCTCAAAAGGCAGCCTGACGGTCCACCTGCCCTTCAACATGTACCCCGACGTCCCCGCAAAAATCACCGTAACAACCAGCATCGGCAGCAGGGACATCCTGTTTCCCGTAACCGACCAGTACGCCGAACTCTTCGAGCAGTTCTCCCTGGCAGTCCTGGAAGACCGCCCCGTCCCCACACCTCCCGAGGACGCGGTTGAGAATCAACGAGTACTGGATGCGATCTTCCGATCGGCCGAAACCGGCCAATGGGAAAGGCTATAAGCATATAGCGGGGAGGAGCGAAGCGGCGGCTTTGCCGTCGCAGAGCGACAAGCCGAGCGGAGCCGGAGGACAAAGTCCGATGGCGACCGA
>CAZKQJ010000001.1:117795-136422 GCA_964554875.1 uncultured Spirochaetaceae bacterium
GCCGAGCGGAGCCGGAGGACAAAGTCCGATGGCGACCGAGAAAGAGATGCGATCTTCCGATCGGCCGAAACCGGCCAATGGGAAAGGCTATAAGTGCCTTTATTAGCTGTTCTGTTGCGAGCGGAGCAGGGTTGTCTTGTAGATGTGTTCGTTATAGGGCTCGAGGACGTGAATCTCCAGCGGCTTGTGATGGATCTCCAGCCACTCTTCCAGGTTACTCTTCAGTTCCCGCTGGTCATAACCCAGGCATATTACATCCGGGCTGGTTTTCTTGAGTATGTGATAGCTCCCGATTTCCCTGTCCGCAGGGTAGACCTCGTCCGCCAGGTTTGAATCCCTGAGAATCTCCATGCGTTTTTTCATGGCATCGACCGGCGGGCGGCCTTTGCGCTGCCGTACAAAATCGTCCCTGGCAACCACGGCAATCAGGGTGTCTCCGAACTGCCGGGCCCGGGAGAGAAAATAGCGGTGTCCCTCATGAAGCAGGTCAAAGGTGCCGAAAACCAGCACTCGTCTATTCACGGTACGTCCTTTACCGGATTAATGTAACATATTCCTGTCTATGGGGTCAAAGCCCGCAGTCGGCAATAATCCTGCCCTTTACTATACACGCGTAAAGATATGATGCCTGAAATATAAGAAAACATGATGGATTTGCACTTGATATAAGTAAAAGCTATGTATAAGATAGAGATATAGAAATTGCTTATACCAAATGGATAAAACGATTGATTTCGAATGGTATAAGGTGTTCTATGAGGTGGCCCACCGGGGGAGTGTATCCGGCGCGGCGGCTGATCTTGCGGTGAGCCAGCCGGCGGTCAGTCAAAGCATCCGCAACCTTGAGCAGGCCTTCGGAACGCGGCTTTTCCATCGGCGTTCACGGGGAGTAGAGCTTACAGAAACTGGGAGGAAGCTCTACTCCTACGTGCGCGAATCCTACCGTCTCTTGAAGATGGGTGAGCGGGCTGTTCTTGAACTGCTTGATCTCTCCGCCACGAGTCTCCTTATCGGCGCACCCGAAGACCTGGGGAGCTATCTTCTAACACCTCTTTTCAAGGAATTTCGACGACGTTATTCCACTGTCGCTCTGCATACACGAATCCTCAACAGCGGTGCTGTGGTCCGGGG
This sequence comes from uncultured Spirochaetaceae bacterium, assembly GCA_964554875.1. Taxonomy (GTDB): domain Bacteria; phylum Spirochaetota; class Spirochaetia; order JC444; family Marispirochaetaceae; genus Marispirochaeta. Next base: position 118,927 of record CAZKQJ010000001.1, read on the forward strand.
AATACGTCAGGGGAGTCTGGAAGCCGGTTTTGTATCCCTTCCGGTGGACTTGGAAGGACTTGAGGCACGAGAGCTTTTGGATGTGGAGGATGTCTTTGTCGCCGGAGCTCAGTATGCCGGTCTTAAGGACAGGCAAATCTCTGCACCGGAGCTGCTGAAACTCCCCCTGGCGACTCCATCGGAAAATAACAGCTCCCGCAGTATCCTTAACAGCTTCTTGCAGCCTCCGGCAAACTGGGTTCCCGCGTATGAGGCCGACGGGCCGGAGGGTATCCGACGTTTTGCTTCCGCGGGTTTGGGCGTCGGCTTTCTGCCCGGGAAGGTACTGGACCTGACAGCCCCGGAGGAAGAACTCTTTGTACTGAATCTCGCTGAAAAACTTCCTCTGCGGAAGGTCTGTTTTGTTTATCGCCGGGATGTATCCCCCGCGGGCGGGCTTGAAATGATGTTGGACCTCCTTCGAGATATACGATAAGTTCATAAAAAGAATAAATTACCGCCAATCCCTCTGTAAAAACGATTATCATGGACTTTGAAGTTTGGGTGTATTACTATGTGTATAGAGGTGAGCGTAAATGCGAACAAATATTGTTCTGGACGATGAACTCGTACGGGAAGCCTTTAAGTACTCGGATAATATAAAGACCAAGCGGGATCTGATTCAGACTGCCCTTGAGGAGTATGTAAGTATCCGTAAGCGCAAGGACCTGAGGGAGCTGCGGGGAAAGATCACTTTTCAGGAGGATTATGATTATAAGGCCCTGAGGGAAGGGTCGTGATCCTGGTCGACACCTCGGTGCTCATTGGTTACCTCAAGGGTTCCAGGGGGAAGGTTTATGATCTCTTCGATGATATCATCGACAGGGAGATACCCTTCGGAATCAACTACTATATCTACCAGGAGTTGCTTCAGGGAGCAAAGGATGAGACGGAATATTCCCGATTACAGGAGTATCTGGGCTCCCTGCCCTTCTATCATCTAAAGGACGGAAAACTCTCCTTCGAGAAAGCTGCCCGTATGTATTTTGTCTGCAGAAGAAAGGGAATTACTGTTCGCAGCAGCATTGATCTGTTGATAGCGGAAACGGCGATAGAAAACGATCTGTACCTGCTTCACAACGATGTTGACTATATTAATATTGCCGGTATTTTCACGGAACTGAAATTATACTCGGGCACCTCTTAAGAATTCCCGTTATAATCATAGAGCAGAAGCAGAAATTTAAGCTCCGCAAAGGCATCTATCAGGCGCTCCTGGGAATCTGCGTCCGAACCGTCTTCTTCGGAGGCTGCCCTCTCGGGGCGTTCATAGCTGTTGAATATTTCCCGGACCTGGCGGGCAAAATTTTCGAAACTGTACTGCTCTTCCGCACTGCCGACCTTCTCCGGTGCCGGTTTCTGCCCGAAGAGTCCGGAGAGCTTCCTCAGTTCGCTGCGGTTCAGCTCGATGCACTCATCGCTGAATCCGGGGGAACCGAGCGTGTGTAATACATCCATCTGCTCCGGAACCCCAAACAGTGCCAGATCCGCATGTCCTTCTTTGCCGATCTCCTCTACCTGCCGGTGGAGCCTCTCTCTGGATCTTTCGGGAAGATGTTCATCCAGTCCGCTTAACTTCAAACGGTATGCCTGCCGGAGTTTCTCTCTTTGTTCGGGGGAGAGGGGTACCCGGAGGCTCCGGTAAAAACTGCTGGATTCGGCATTGAAAAGACCATCCAGGCTGTCCAGAACATCGAGCTCCCGGGCAAAGAGCGGGAGCCCCCACTGCAGGGATTCGATAAAGAGGTAGCCGAAGCCTTCCTGAACAGAGCTTGCGATCATCAGGTCAGAGGAGCGTCCAAGTTCCTGGAAACCGACCTGGGCTTCTTCGAGCCGCCTGCCGATGCCCCAGAGCCCGGGAATCAGTCCGTCTCGGTAGGCTTTCTCTACCGTCCCGGAATAGCGCCGTTCGCTGCTGGATACCCCCGGCAGGGTAACAATCAGATTGCAGGCTTCCTTCCTGTATTGACGTATGAGGCGTGTCCAGACTCCTGCTTCCAGAACGTTCTTGCGCCGGATGGTACGGACGGGATAAAAGAGATCCAGTCCGCGGGGATCGTAGTCTCCTGCGTCGGGAAAAGCTCCCTGCAGTCTTCTTCTGATTGCTTCCCGGTCCGGATGTGTGTTCTGTACGTCTGTGCTGCTTTTTCTGACGGGGTTGTTGAGGAGGAAAAGATCCTCCGGGGATAGCCCTGACTGGGCCAGAAGCTGTCTGTCCCGCCTGTTGATCAGGGCATAGCGGACATTCGGGCCCTGGGGGTAGGGGTTCAGGCTGATTCCGGTGTTCAGACGCTGGAGGTTCTCGAAACGGGCGCATTCTGGAAAGTCGTGAATATGAAAAAGGAGCTGCTGATGGGGATCCTCCCGGAGGATTTCCAGAATCGCCTGGGTGAACTGGGGATTCTTACCCAGATGGTAATTGTGTATCCACCAGAAGCTGCCGGAAAAGCTTCGCAGATGCTCCTTTATGCTTGCGACAGAAGGGGGAGAAGCCATTCCGGTCACGTATCCGATATCAGGAAGGATTGCGGTTTCGATTTGTACCCCGGTGCCGTCTATTCTGTCCTGAATGGATTCGGCCATCTCCCTGGTGTTATCCGCCGTCCCGGAGACCAGGGTAATGGACTCCAGTTCCGGAATATTCCGTGCCATGGCTTCCGCCGAGAGGGCTATAACGCTGCTTACTCCGCCGGGGAGCAGGTGATAATGGAAGATTGTTATTCCCGTTACTCTGTTTCCCATATGCTGCCTCACAAAAGGGAGTGCTTCTCTGTTACAATATAGTACAACCTTCGGAATTTTTATAAAAGGTCCTGGGACACAGCAATTCTGATCTTGGAGAGCGATGCATCCATAGAAATCCTCGGGCAACTCCTTTGAAAGAGGCAATTCCTGTATGGCAATTTTCAGCAATCGCCAAATTTTGATTGCTGCCTGTTGCAAAAGCCCGAAAGCGGTTCTAAGCTGATAAGAACCATACACGTCAGGGAGGAAAGCGATGTCTCAGTCTATTCGAGAGCTTGTCGGGTTTATCTACGGCCCCGAAAAAGGAGACTCTGTTTGCACTGCCCTGCTCGACAGGGTAGAAAAAAGGCTTGCCATGATCTCCCCACCGCCGGTACGGGGAGAAGGTCGCCTTCCCCTGGATGAGTCGGACTCCTTCATGATCACCTACGGGGATCAGTTCAGGCAGAAGGGCCGGCTTCCCCTTGAATGCCTGGAGAACTTTGCGAAGGAGAAACTTCCCGGCTTTCTGTCAGGGATTCATATTCTGCCCTTCTTTCCCTACACCTCGGATGACGGCTTCTCCATCTCCGACTACACAAAGGTGCATCCCGACTGGGGCAGCTGGGAACAGGTGTCGGGAATCGGTTCCTCCTTCAAACTTATGTCGGATCTTGTTCTGAACCACTGCTCCGTCTCCCACCGCTGGTTCAAGGGTTTCCTGGAGGATGATCCCCGGTACCGGGATTTCTTTATCAGTGTCGATCCGGATACGGACCTCTCCATGATCGTACGCCCCAGGGCGCTGCCGCTGCTGACTCCCTTTGAGACTGCCGCCGGAACAAAACATGTATGGACCACCTTTTCCGCGGATCAGGTAGACCTGAACTTTGCCTGTCCTGATGTTCTTGTCGAGATGATCGATGTCTTCCTTTTCCATGTTCAGATGGGGGTCCAGGTTATCCGTCTGGATGCCATCGCCTACCTGTGGAAGGAGATCGGGCATCCCAGCATTCATCATCCCAAAACCCACGCCGTGGTACGCCTCTTCCGGGCCATCGTGGAGGAATACGTACCCTGGGTTATCATCCTTACCGAAACCAATGTTCCCCACCGGGAGAACATCTCCTACTTCGGCAGCGGAGACGACGAATCCCACATGATCTACCAGTTCAGCCTGCCCCCTCTTACCCTGGATGCTTTTTTGCGGGAGGATGCGGGGCATCTGCGGGACTGGGCTGCCAGCCTGCCGCCGGTGGACGGAAAGACCACCTACTTCAACTTTCTCGCCTCCCACGACGGGGTGGGAGTTACCCCGGCCTACGGAATCCTGCGGGACGAAGAGATCAGCGGACTGATCCGCAGTGTGGAGGAGAGGGGCGGGCTGGTCTCTTACAAAGCGGTGAAGGACGGAAAGGTTCCCTACGAACTGAACATCAATTACCGCAACGCTGTCGCGGGAGACCAGAAGGAGCCCCGGAAGATCGCCGCGAAATTCCTGGCCGCCCAGTCTCTGCTCCTGGCCATGCCGGGGGTGCCGGGTATCTACGTTCACAGTCTCATCGGTTCCGGCAACTGGACCGAGGGTGTCCGGCAGACCGGAATGAACCGGAGCATAAACCGGCAGAAGCTGCAGCTCGACGAGGTTCTGGCGGAGCTTTCGGACTCCTCATCCCTGCGCTCCCTGATTTTCACGGGATATACCAGGATGTTGAAAATCCGGTCGGAAAGACAGGCCTTTCATCCCGCCTCTCCCTTCACGGTACTTAAGGCAGAGGGACCAGTCTTTGCTCTGCTCAGGGGAGATACAGAACGGGGCATGGTGCTGTGCCTGGTAAATACGGGTTCCCGCAAGGCGCGTTGGGAGATTGATCCCGCGGCAGGTTTCTCCGGTGAGCTGATCGATTGTCTCGCGGGTCAGCGTTGTAAGGGGGCTTCCGGAAGCATAAGCCTCGAACCTTTTCAGGTCCTCTGGCTGGAGCACCTGAATCAGGCCTGAGCGATTCGGAAACTTCAGGCGCCGAAGAAGGTCTTCAGCAGAAAATGAAGGGCTTCCTCGGCCATCTCGTAAGAGTAGTATTTCCGGGCGATGGCGTAGTTTGTGTCCGTCATACGTCTGACCCGCTCGGGATCGTCCAGAATCTCCCGGGTGAGGGCTACGATCCGGTCAGAGAGGTACTCGTCCATCTCTATGACCTCAAAGCCCTTGGGTTTGATGTCGTGGGAGTAGATTGAATAATTATTCACCATGATGGGGCGCCGAAAATAGACGGCCTCGAGAAAGGCGTTGCCGAAGCCTTCGAATATGGAGGGGTAGGTTACAAGGTCCGCGAAGGGATACACATCGTAGAGGGTGTAGGTTTTTCGGCCGTCGGCGGTGTATTCCCGGTTTTCCCGAATCAGGTCGTCCACGAAAATGGCACGGATCTTCATGAGGTCGGCGTAGTCGTGGACCCGCTGCTGATACTCATAGCCTTCGTCGCCGGAGGCGTGGGATATGACCAGGGCTGCCTTGCGTTCCAGCCGGGCCACCAGCTCGATGGCGTGTTCGATTCCCTTGCGCTGAACTACCCGGGTGGGCTGAAGAATCAGCAGTTCGTCATCATCGATGGCAAAGGCCTGTCTGACATCACGGTTCCATTCGTCAATCCCGGGAGGCGGTGTGGCGTAATCCATCACGTTCGGAATCAGGGTGGAGTTAATCCCGGTCCGCAGGGCCAGCTGATTCTGGGCGGATGAATTAATAACCACATGCTGAATGCTGTTCAAATGGGGAGGGTAGCAGGCGTTAAAGTAGTCCCAGACGCAGTTCCGCAGAAAGCGTTTTCGTTCCCAGAAAAAATCGTGATGATGGGCAATGGTGGGGACTCCGGTTTCCGCGACGGTCTCGGTGATCGCCATTCCCAGGGGGATGTTGAGGGGGATCGTCAGGGTATTCTCCGGTACCAGGACGTCCAGGGAGAATTTTCTGATAAACGCTGCAATCTCGTCCTTGAGACGCTCCCGGTACAGGTGGAGCTTCTTGGTCAGCTTCGGCGGTCGAAACTGATTGTTGAAGCACTCCTGGTATATCTCCTTGATTTCATCTGTCTGGAAATGGGCTTCCGGGGCAATAAAGGAGGCTGCCGGAGGGGTATCGAGCTCACCGGCCATATAGAAGCAGCGGTGTCCCATGCGCTCCAGAATGTGGGCCCATTTTTTTGTCTCCAGAGAGACCCCGTCGGTACCTGATATCCTGAAGGACATAAAACCGATGTTTTTTCCCATAGATCTTTACCTTGTCTGCCTGGTTTATTCTCCGGCTCTGATAAATATTTCCACCCGCCGGTTGAGGTGCTGTTTGTCATCCGCCATCGAAACAGGTTCCCTGGCTCCAAGGCCGCGGACTTCGGCGGTCTCCAGATCGATTCCCCTTTGCCGAAGGTAATCGGCAACCCCTTGTGCCCGTAGTTCGGAAAGCTCCTGTCTGCCTTGTTCCGTTCCGTGGGGGGCGCAGTGTCCGTTTATTTCAATGCGCGCTGCCGGGTACCGACGCAGTTCGGATACCAGCCTGTCCAGCTCGCTCCGGGTTTCAGCGGTCAGCACGGCGCTGTCGGGAGTAAAATAGAGCACCTCCTCGAGAGGCTGGGCCGGAACCGCCGGAGACGGACTCTCCTCCTGTTTCTCCGCCGAATCAGCAGGTTCCGGAGCTCCTTCAGCGGCAGGGGACACCCCGGGTTCGGACGGTGCGGCCTGGCCCGCGGGGGGGCCGGATGGCGCCGGAGAAGGGGGCTCGCTCCTGACTGTCGAGGCGCGGGGAACCTGGGTTCGGACCGCAGGGGATGAAGGGGCATCTGCCCGCGAATGTGCAAAGAGAAGGTATCCCCCAAGTCCCAGCAGCAGGGCAAGGAGCAGGGCAAGAAGCAGAATGAGCAGCAAAATCCATAGCGGCCGGCCGGCGCCGGGCAGTCTGATTCGGTCGGCAATGACCTGTTTCCCGTTCAGGCTGAGTTCTATGCCGATCTTCCGATACCCGTGTTTACGGGTAGTGAGCCCGATTTTCGGTACTCCCGCTTTCGCCTTCGGGATGGGTTTAATGCTGTACTGCTTAATCTGTACATCCAGGCCGGCAGAATCCCGGGTATAAAGGGTAACGATGGCCGTGCGCTGATAGTCCTGAATGGTTGTGAGATTCAGCTCCCGAAAACTGTCCTTATCGAGATCGAAGAAGGGGATCAGACTTTTGTTTTCAATTTGTACATAGATTTTTTGATCCACACATCATATTGTATTCGCTATCCCTCTCAGGTCAAGTCTATTTACTGATTGATATAATAAGAGGGCAAAAACTGCAGGTTTTCGCTTTTTCTCCGATAATCTAGCTAAGAGCACTGATTCCAGGGAAACCTTACAGGCTTACCAGAAACAGGAGGCCACTATTCTTTTTTCAGGGGTTATTATAAAAATTATCGAGGAAATCTCCGACGGTTTTCTGATCATGGATCAGAACCGGGAGATCCTGTTTTTCAATGAAGTCCTGCTTACCAAGACAGGCTGGCGGAGCATGGATATCTTTACCCGCAGGGAGGAGTTTCTCTCCTATCTGAATATCAGCCCCGGGGAAGAGACCAAAAAACGGATCGAGATTCCTGATGCCGATGGAGAATCCAGCTACTTTCTGCTGAATTCCTTTTCCGTACAGTCCCAGGAGGGCGGATATACCCTGGTCAGTCTGGTCCTTGTGGAGTCAGAAGACCTGGCAGACGCGGAAGGATTCAGGGAACGCTACGATCTTCTGTTCAATAATACAGAGGAGGCCTTCTTTACAACCGATCTTGAAGGGCACATCCTTTCGGTAAATCCCACGTTTTGCGACTTTTTCGGTTACTCCCTGGATATGGTACCGGAAACCATGGATAAGCTTTACGTTTCCCGGGAAAGCCTGGAAGAAAAGATCGACTGTCTTCAGAACTATTCCCTGTGCCGGGATTTTGATACCGCCGTGCTCTGTGCCGACGGAGGTCATCGACGGGTTCTGGATACCTCCTGGGTGAACAGCGATCCCAAAGGTAAAGCCGAAGGTTATACCACCCATCTCAAGGATGTCTCCTACCTGAAAAATATTGAATCACGGCTGATGATCTCGGAAAAGAACTTTACCACCCTCTTCGAGACCATTCTTTCGTCCATTGTTATAGTCGATCCCCTGGGGATGATCCTCAATATGAACTCCGCTGCGGAAAAAGCCTACGGTTACACCTGGGAAGAGATTTTTGGCGAGCATTTTGACGCAATTTTCCGGGTAAGCAAAAAGTCCCCCTCCTTCTCCAAGCTGGCCTCCATCGTCGACCGAAACGACGGCCATTATATCGACCCCGAGGCTATGCGCAAGTGCAAGGATGGGGAGATCAAATATACCTACGCCTCCTATTCCGCCATAAAGGATTCCGCCGGGGAGCTGGTGGCCTATTCGGTGGTGGAGAAGGACCTGACCGAGCGGATGAATCTGGAAAAGAAGCTCAAGGAGACCATCTCCAATCTGAAAAAAACACAGTCCGCCGCGATCATGGGTTTTGCCAAGCTCACGGAATACCGTGACAAAAGCACCGGAAAGCACCTGGAACGGATTCGGGAATACACCAGAGTCCTGGCGGCAAAGCTCCGGGACCTGCCCCAGTACCGGGATTACATCACCGACGAGTATCTGGAAGACATCTATATATCCGCGATTCTGCACGATGTGGGCAAGGTCGGCATCGAGGACCAGATCCTCCTGAAAAACGGACCGCTTTCGGAGGAGGAGTTCCAGAAGATACGGGAGCATGTCGTTCTGGGCGGCGAGGCCCTGCGGGATGTGGAGCGTCAGATGCAGCAGGAGTCCTTTCTGACCATAGGAAAGGAGATTGCCTACTACCATCATGAGCGCTGGGACGGCAAGGGCTATCCGGAAGGCAAGAAGGGGCAGGAGATTCCCCTGTCCGCCCGCATTGTCGCCCTGGTGGATGTCTACGATGCCCTGACAAGCCGCCGCCCCTACAAGGATGCTCTGGACCATGATGAGGCCGTAGAGATGATCCGCCAGGAACGGGGCAAGCATTTTGATCCCCAGATCGTTGATATCTTTGTGGAGAACCAGGAGGTTTTCCAGCGGATCAGGCGCTTTGTCGAATTTGAGGAGAACCCGGAATCGATCCACGATCTGCTGAAGCGGACCAACGGGGAAGAGCCAAAGCTTGACGAAGTAAGATGAGGATGCTACTGTCCGAAAAATTCCCATCGCTTTCTATAAGGAAGTTCCCCTATGAGCACAGAGGGTAAAAGCTTTTTCCGCCAGCTGGAAGAACGTATTGCCTACTCGGCATCTTTGTTATGTGTCGGACTTGATCCCAGGGTTGCCCCGGGAGAAGACGCGGCACGAAAAATAGTTGAAGAAAACCGGCGTCTCATTGACGCCACTGCCGAATATACCGCCTGTTACAAACCGAACATCGCCTTTTATGAAGCCCACGGCCCCGCCGGAATGGAAGCCCTGGAAGTGACTCTTTCTCTTGTCCCGAAGGATATTCCGGTAATCCTGGACGCCAAGCGGGGAGACATCGGCGCTACTGCGGACGCCTACGCGAAGCTTGTCTTTGACAGGCTCAATGCGGGGGCGGTTACCTTGAGCCCCTACATGGGTAAAAGCTCCGCCGAGCCCTTCCTGAATTACCCCGGCAGGGGCTTCTTTTTTCTCTGCCGGACCTCCAATCCCGGCGCCGACAGGCTGCAGGAACTGCGGGTCGGCAGCTCCGGAGGGGATTCCCTCTATATAAAAGTCGCCGACGAAGTAAGCGGATGGTCAACCGATGCCGGGCTTGTTGTAGCAGGGAACGATCCCGCCAGCCTGGCGGCTGTGCGCCGCCGCTTTCCGGAAATCTGGATCCTGGCCCCCGGAATCGGAGCCCAGGGAGGCAGTGTGGAGGAAGCAGTGGCCGCCGGTATCGCCCGGAGCGGCTCCCGGCTGCTTCCTGTCGTTGCCAGGGGAGTTTCCGGGGCACAGGACCCGGCAGCCGCGGCCAGGGAGTTCCGGGACAACATCAACCGCGCCCGGGAAAAAGTCCTGAAAAACGGAGTAGGTTCCAAAGCACCTGTCAGACTCAGGGACTATCGTAAAGAGGAAATCTTTCAGGGCCTTGTGGACACCGGCTGTTTCCGCCTGGGAAGTTTTACCCTGAAATCCGGTCTGGTCTCTCCATTCTATCTTGATCTGCGCCGCATATCCTCTTCTCCAAGGCTGATGCGTCAGGTCGCCCGGGCCTACGCCTCTATTCTTCCCGATCGAAAGGACCAGGAAATCCAGCGCCTTGCCGGCATACCCGTGGCAGCCCTGCCCTTTGCCACGGCGATCTCCCTGGAAACGGACATCCCCATGATCTATCCTCGAATGAATGCCAAGGGCCACGGGACCGGGAATACCATAGAGGGAGGCTGGGTGCCCGGAGAGCGGGTTGTTCTGGTGGATGACCTGATTACAACGGGAAAGAGCAAAATTGAAGCGGCGGATATCCTTCGCAACGAGGGGCTGCTGGTAGAAGACCTGGTTGTCCTGCTTGAACGGGGAAAGCGTGGAAGAAAGGACATGGAACAGAAGGGCATCCGGCTGCATGCCTATGCCCAGGCAGAGGAGCTTTTTCAGTATCTCCTGGACCGGGGGATCATTGGGGAAGAAAAGCATGCCGAGCTTGTGGCCTTCATAGCCGATTAGGCAGTGACTATGGGAAGCTTTCTTGCCCTGGCGGGACAGTTATTTTTCTCTCCCCTGAAAATCGGGGAGATCGAGTTCCCCTTCTCCCTGATGAAGGTAAGCCTCGAACTGCTGCTTCCCATACTGCTGATTGTTGTTCTCTACAGACTGCTTATTCTCTCCGCCACCCGCTTGCTTCGCAGGACCTCCCTGGAGGAGGAGAGCCGGAACAATATCCGGCGTTTTCTGCGTATCGGTTTCGGTTCACTCTCCCTTCTGGGGATTACAGCCCTGGTGCTTCGTCTCCTGGGGGCGGAAATCGCGAAGTACGGAGAGTTTCTCTACAGAATTGTCAGCGCCCCCTTCTTTGAGTCCGGGGGAACAAAAATTTCCCTGTTGACCCTGCTCCTGCTGATTCCGGTATTTTACTTGGCGGGAAAGATGGGACAGCTTACCCGGAGTTTCACCGACAGACACCTGTTCGCCCGGGTCGGGCTGGACGAATCGAAGAAATTCTCCTTTTCCAACCTGCTGCGCTATACCGTCATGGTGCTTACCGTGGTTGTGGGGCTGACGATTATCGGTATTGACCTGTCCGCTCTGGCGGTAATGTTCGGTGTCCTCGGTATCGGCCTCGGTTTCGGTCTCCAGTCGGTGGTCGCGAACATGTTTGCCGGGCTTGTAATCATCTTTTCCCGGCCTATCAAGGAAGGGGACCGGGTCCTGGTAGGGGAGTATGAGGGAACGGTTACCAATATCAGACTGATATCCACCACCATCAATACCATCTCCTACGAAACGATCATTGTTCCCAACCGGCTTATAATAGACGATACTGTCTATAACTACTCCTATGACGACAGAAGGATCATTCTGAGGAATTCCGTGCAGGTCAGCTACAATACCGATCTGGACCAGGCCATAGAAGTGATGCGCGATGTGGGAAGAAAAAATCCTTTTGCCCTTACGGTTCCTGAGGCGGATGTCCGGGTCAGCTCTTTTGACAATTCCGGAATTACCCTCATTCTTCTGACCTGGCTCGGTGACGTGAGCGACAAATACTCGGCTTCTTCCTGGAATAATCTGGAGATATGGCGGAGTTTCCGGGACGAAGGCATCGAGATACCCTTCCCGCAGCGGGATCTGCACCTGAGAAGCGGAATGGAACCCATGGTCAGGGAACTGCGGGAGCTGAGGAAAACTTTGGCGGAAAAGGCTTAGACCTTAACCGGATTTGCCTCGACAATGTCTTTTATGCTTATGTCACCGAAATACTCTTTTAAATGATTCGATGCCTTCACCCAGACTGAATGAGTAATGCATCCGGGATGCTTGCAGGGATTCGCTCCGTTTACGGCACAGGGAGCGAGGTTCATTCCCTCTCCCACGGCGTCGAAAATTTCAGTAATGGAGATCTCCTCCGGGGGTCTGTTCAGGCTGAAACCGCCTCCGGGGCCGCGGGTCGAGTTGATCAGTCCGGCTTTGCGAAGCTTGTAAAAGATCTGTTCCAGAAACTCCGGGGACAAATTTTCCATCTCCGCAAGCTCACGGATTGAAATCGGTTTATCTGTATAGTTGGCCGCCAGTTGCGATACAGCCCGCAGGGCGTATCGTCCCTTGGTTGTAATCCTCATCTCATCTTTACCTCGTTACTAATGTATCATAGAAGCAGGGGAGTTAAAAGAGTTGAAAAGGCTCTTTCCTTCATCCCGGAACAGATTTCTGTAAGCAGACAGCCCGGAATCCCCGGTACTTGCGGTTTCCCCGGAGTTCAAATCCCTTGAGACCCTTCAGAAGCAGGTGGACCTCGGAGCTCTTACCGTAGATCAGGAGCTCTCCCTTTGCATTGAGGCATTGTACAAGCTGCTCCATTCCAAAGCCAGGCGGCACCCCGGGAATCGTCTCCAGGGCCATGCAGATACTGTCAAAGGGACCGGAAAGGTCTTCTGTTTCCGCAGGAAAAGGAACCGACAGGAGTTCCACCGGAAGCTCGGGCTTGTTGAGGCTCAGGTTCCGGGCAGTAACCCTGAGCTGAAGCAGGTCCCGTCCGGCAAGCACTGCGGAGGTATGGGAAACCTTCCGGGAAAGACAGACAGGCAGGTGCCCCTGGCCCGGATTTACAAACAGTACTCTGCCGGATCCCCTGCTCCCGGCGATGGAGGCGGCAGCCTGGGTGCCGTACGCGGGGGTATCGAACTCCGGAAGGCCGTAGACCGTTTCCAGGATATATTTCTCCTTGGCCATCTCGAAATTCCCCCGCCGGCGGAAGGCCGCCCCCAGCTCGTCGGAGGGTTCTTCCGTTTCCTGACCCGGGGATGTGGCCGCCAGGTGCCGCACCAGGTGGTTGGCGGTCTTCTCCTCGTAGAGGACCTCGAGCCCCGCGGCTGCGGCATACCCGCGGAAGGCCTCCGCCAGGGGCGTTACGACAACCAGGGCAGCGATACCGCCCTGATTCAGCAGACCCCTGAGCCCCGAAACAAAGGCCTGATGAACGGGACCCCCTGCCTTGGCCGGCACATTGCTGAGCACAAGGTCCCAGGGAGGGTATGAAGGGTATGAAAGACTATGCATCAATGCAGGCCCGGCGCTTTCTACAGCAGTTTTATTGCTCTCCGCGTTGTGCAGACTCATCTCCACTGCCAGAGCGTCCCTGTCGCAGACCGAGAGTAACGCGTCGGGATTGGCCTTCTTCAGGGCCAGACCCAGAGTCCCCACGCCGCAGCCTACATCCAGGATAGACCTGCGGGTGGAGAGGTCACCGTGCTGTGCCAGGGTTTTGAGGAGCAGCCGGCTTCCGTCGTCGATCTTGTAACTCGAAAACAGGGCGTGGGAGAGGTCAAAAAAAAGGCGTTCCCCCATAAAATTGAGGGGAACGCGCTTGTTTATAAGCTCGGAAGGAATGCTCAATTGTTTACCCGTTCAACGTACTCCCGGGTTTCGGTATTCACCATGATCCTTTCTCCCTGCTTGATAAAGATCGGGACTTTTACCGAGAGTCCGGTTTCTACCTTGACTACCTTGGTGGCACCGGTGACCGTGTCGCCCTTGACGGCGTCCTCGGCCTCGGTTACCTCGTAGACCACCTTGTAGGGGATCTTGATATCGATGGGTTTTCCTTCCCAGAAGACGACCCGGTAGGTCTCGCCGTCCTTCATGAAAAGACCCTTGTCTTCCATACCGCCTGCGGCGGGAACCTCGAACTGCTCATAGGTGGAGGAGTCCATAAAATGGTAGTTTTCGCCGTCGGAGTAGAGGTACTGGCAGTCGTGGTCTTCCACAACGCACTCCTCCACCGTATCCTGGGTCTTGTAGGTCGGCTTGAGGACCGAACCGGAGACCACGTGCTTCAGTTTTAAACGTACAAAGGCCGAGCCCTTGCCGGGGTTGACGAACTCCCTCTCCACAACGGCATAGGGTTCGCCTTTTTCCAGGAGAAACATTCCCTGGTCAATCTGTCCTGCTTTGATCATTGTAACGCCTCTATCCTTTATCCTGAGTACGAAATTAAGATTCAGTGTTGATGAGGCATAAGTATAGAATATATCCGCGATTTAATCGAGACCCCGGGGTGAAAAACGGGCTGCCTGGGGGGTATGAAAGGGATCCCCCCTGTTCAAAACCAGTGTATGAAATTTGCCATATTCTCTTCTGTCTTTTATTATTGTTGTAAAGTTTATGGAGCAGGTTGAATGGCGAAAAAGATTCTCATTGTCGAAGACGAAGCTGTTATAGCCATGAATACCGCCAGGCTAATCGCCAGGCATGGCTACGAAAGCAGGACCGCCTTTAGCGGAGAGGCCGCGATAACCGCGGTGGATGCGGAGCCGGACATCTCCCTGGTACTCATGGACATAGACCTTGGCAGAGGCATTGACGGCACCCAGACCGCTGAACGGATTCTCGACAGGTACCAAATCCCCATTGTTTTCCTGACCAGCCATTCTGAAAAGGAGATGGTGGAAAAGGTGCGGGGAATAACCCGCTACGGTTATGTCTTGAAAAGTTCCGGAGAGTTTGTCCTGATGGAAGCCATCCACATGGCCTTTGAACTTTTTGAGTCCCACTGCAGGACCGAGGAGCGGGAGGGACTGTTCAGATACATTATCGAGCATAATCCCAATGCCATCGCGGTCTTCGACAATGCCCTTCACTACATGTATGTAAGCAGGCGCTACCTGAAGGATTACCGGGTACAGCTAAAGGACATTATCGGAAAACACCACTATGAGGTTTTTCCGGATATCCCGTCAAAGTGGAGAAATGTTCATCAGCGGGCACTCAAAGGAGAGGTGCTGAGCAGCGATAACGATGTTTTTGAACGCCTTGACGGCTCCGTCGATTATACCCGCTGGGAGTGCCGCCCCTGGTACAGGCGCGACGCTTCGGTAGGAGGTATCATTATCTATTCCGAGGTGCTGAACGCCCTGGAATCCCGGCAGGGAACCGTGCAGCGGGGGGCATTGTACAGGGAACTCTTTGAGAAGGCCCCGGTGGGTATTTTTCTGACAAGTTCTTCCGGAAAAGCCCTGCAGGCCAACTGGAAGATGGCCGACATAGTCGAAGCATCGTCTCCCGAAGAGGCGCTTGCCTGTTTTTCCGACCTTGAAAGCAGACTTTACGTGGATGCTGCAAGGCGCCGGGAACTGCTGAAGGCCCTGGCAGAAAGCGGAAAGGTGGATGATTTTGAACTGCAGATTAAAACCATAAAGGGGAAGATCCGCTGGTTGAGCATTAACGCCAGGGCCCGGGATTCCCGGCCGGACGGCAGTTTTCTGATCGACGGATCCGCCCAGGACATTACCCGCGTAAAGGAGGCGGAAAAACGCCTTACCGGGGAGCGCCACTACCTGTCCACCATTCTGCATACCAGTCTGGATGGATTCTGGGTCCTGGATATGGAGGGGAGGGTAGTTGATGTGAACGAGGCCTACCTTGCCATGTCGGGCTACTCCCGGGAGGAGTTCCTGGGGATGAGAATCTCCGATATCGACACGGATGAGGACCCCGAAATAACACGGGAAAGAATCGAACGGATTTTATCCGTCGGATCGGAGCATTTCCAGACAAATCACCGCCGCAGGGACGGAAGCGTCTTTACCGTGGATATCTCCGCGTCCTACATCGAATCCGACGGCGGCCGGCTCGTCTGCTTCTGCCGGGACGTGACGGAGCCGCTGAGGGTAAAAAAGGAGATGAACGGTCTCAATCAGGAGCTTCAGCAGACCCTCAAGGAGCGGGAGTTTCTGGTACGGGAGATTAACCACCGTGTAAAGAACAATCTGCAGATGATCAGCTCCCTGGTCAGCCTGAAGGAGGCCTCATCAGGAACCGATCTTTCGGATATAAAAGGACAGATTGACGCCATACGAATTGTCCATGAACTTCTGTACCAGAGCAGCGATTTGAGCAGCATCTCCTTCAAGGAATACTGCAGCGACCTGCTGGGCAGTATCTTTGACGGATTCTCGGGCCGGGAGGTTATAATCCGGAACACCGTGGATGAGATCCGACTCCCCGCCAAAACCGCGATACCCCTCGGGCTCATTGCGAACGAAGCAGCCACCAACGCCATGAAATACGGCTTTGCCGATTCTGCGGAGGCTGTGTTCAGCATAGATCTTGGCCCCGACGGAGAGCAGGGGGGGTATCTCTTCTGCCTGGAGAATAACGGTCCCCCCTTTCCCGAGGATATAGATCTGGAAAACCCGGAAACCCTGGGTTTGAGGCTCATCAGCGCCCTGACCGATCAGATCGGCGGCAGCCTGCATCTGCGAAAATCTCCCACACCCCGCTTCTGCATCCGCATACCGAAAAGCTTGGTCATGGAGTAAAGGGGAAGTAGATAACATCCTCCAGGCGATTCTTTCCCGCAAGAAGCATAAGGAGCCGGTCGAATCCCAATGCCACCCCGGAGGAGGCAGGGTAGGGGGCCTGGAAGGTACGCCAGTATTCGGTGTCCGGATTTACCCTGACTGCAGCACTCCGTTCCTTTACCGCCTCCTCCTCCTCGAGAAAAGTCTTTACGGTTTCCGGGTCGGTCATTTCCGTGTAGCAGTTCGCAAGCTCGATCCCCTTCCAGTAGAGCTCCCAGCGCTCACGATAGGGGCTGCCCTCTTTTTCCCGGGCCAGACAGGTAATCCCCGCAGGGTAGTCGTAGAGAAAAAGCGGCTCCTTCTGCGGCAGGGCCGGCTCGATGAGGGTAATGAAGAGGCGCTGAAACAGATCGTTCCAGTCGTCCGAAGGGGAACAGAAAATATCCCGCTCCGACAACACCCGCCGGAGCTCCTCCGTGTCGTCGCATACCGAAGCCAGATCGAGCCCCGCAAAACGGGTAAAGGCCTCTTCCACCGTCATGCTGCGGAAACCGGGAATAGCGACGCCCGCAAAATCCGCCATGGCTGTAATATACTCCCGGGTCTCAGCCTCGATATCCCGGTAATCGCAGCCCGGCCGGTACCACTCCAGCATGGTGAACTCGATATTATGGAGCCGCCCGGACTGTTCCCTGTTGCGAAAAGCCCTGGCCAGCTGGAAAACCGGAGTCTCCGGAAACATCTTCAGAAGCTTCTTGAGCCAGTATTCCGGCGACGGCAGAAGGTAGAGCTCCCTGTCCCTGCCGAAGGGATTGGAAAAGCGGACAGGAAAAAGCTCGATGGTCGGCTCGGGAATCACCTTTTCCGCCAGCAGGGGCGTGTCCGCCTCCAGAAAACCCCGGCTGCGGAAGAAGTTCCGGGTTTCATGCAGAATGTCGGCCCGCAGACCGGCTGTGGATAGATTAATCATGACGTGGATAGAGAATATACCAATTTCCCCCCTGTTTATAGCATTTTTTTAATGTGTTTTTCTTGCATTAGTTTCAACTAGGGGGTAAGCTGTCTGATAGGTTCGGTCATGGGCCGACAAAATTAAAACTAAATTTTTTTAGGAGATTGAGCATGAAGAAACTCGCACTTCTACTTCTGGCTCTGGCGATCGTAATCCCCGCCTTTGCCGACGACGCAAAAGTCCTTCCCGCGGGGGTTTTGAGGACG
>CAZKQJ010000001.1:136522-206006 GCA_964554875.1 uncultured Spirochaetaceae bacterium
AATCCCCGCCTTTGCCGACGACGCAAAAGTCCTTCCCGCGGGGGTTTTGAGGACGTATCTGGTCTTGGCGAACAACTCGTTTGATGAAATGTATGACGAAGATGGCGATACGGTTGATGCACCTTTAGGTGAAACGTCGGTGTGGGCAACTGGAATAGCCCTTGAGTACGGTATCACTGACCAGATTACTGCTGCGTTGCAGTGGACTCCGGCTTGGGTATTCTCTTCTTCTCTTGAAAATGCTGATGATGCAAATTTAAACGGATTGGCTGATCTGTTTATTGGCGCTAAAGTACAGATCATCGGTCCTAATGCATTTGTAACAAACGATTCAATGCGTTTTGCAGCCGCTGCTGGTATTCTGGTCCCGGTTACTCAGTATGATGCTGATGATGAACTTGAAGCTATGATGGATGGAGATGAATACACATTGGCACCTCCCTCAAATCAGGCTTTTGGTTACGGGTTTCGGCTTTACTATGATTATTTGATAACCGATTCATTTTGGATTAATCTCTACAATGAGACAATATTCTATGCACCAGTTGATAAGAAAGAATTTGGCGGGGCAGAGAAAGAATACAAGTATGGGTATGATTTGACATTGGAAATTGAGCCCCACTATGATTACAAGGTTAATGATACTCTTACATTAAGTGCAGCTCTTCCTTTTACATACAATATGATGCCGGAATCTGAAGAGGATGGTGTTGGCCAGGATGATGAAAGCAATCTTCTCACAATCGGTCCCAATGTTTCCGCTTTCTGGACTGGTGGTCCCCTACCCTTGGAACTTGAGGTTGGTTATGCCCTACCTTTGATGGGGAAAAATGACGCAGCTGCAAAAACCTTCTCTGTTATTTTCAAAAGCTACATGAAGTTCTAAAACAAACTTTACATAAAACTTATCGGCCCGGCACACCCCGCCGGGCTTTTTCATAGCCGATACCTGAAACGCATCCCACAACAACTCCGCGCCCTCTCTACCTCTGCACCCTCGGCGGCCTCCGCATGGTCCCTCTCTGCGTGCCCCTCCTCTCTGCGCCCTCTGCGTGGTCCTCTGCGTGGTCCTCCTCTCTGCGCCCTCGGCGTCCTCTGCGTCCCGCACTTGCCATTATTTCCCTTCTTTGCTATCATTGATGTTATCCCATGTCTTTTCGTTCAGCAACGTAAATGACTATTAACACGACTCTGCACCACCGCCCCGCCCGAAATCGCGGGAACGCGGTTACTTGTGCAGGTACTAAATACACCGGCGTCTAAAAGATGTGCCGGTTCAAGGAGAAATTATGCCAGAAAGCTACCCGGAGGTAATCGCACTGGAACAGCGCATCGAACCGCGACAGGTTGAAGCGGTTCTCAGGCTGTTCGAAGAAGGTGCGACGGTGCCCTTTATCGCCCGCTATCGTAAAGAAGCGACCGGCGGACTCGATGAGGTGCAGATTATCGCGATTCGCGACCGTAACGAAAAGCTCAGAGAGCTCGATAAGCGTCGTGATGCGATTCTTCATACCATGCGGGAGCACGATCAGCTTACTCCTGAACTGGAAAAAGAGATCAATGCCGCCGATACCATGGTCCATCTGGAGGACCTCTACCTTCCCTTCAGGCCCAAACGGCGAACCCGGGCTATCATCGCCAAGGAGAAGGGACTCGAGGAACTTGCCCACAAGATTTATGACGAGGACCATATCGACCTCATGGCGGAAGCCGAAAAGGCGGTTAATCCGGAGAAGGGGGTAGATACGATAGAGTTTGCCCTTCAGGGTGCCCGGGACATTGTGGCGGAATGGATCAGTGAGGACCCGGATGTGCGGGCGGATCTGCGTCACCTCTTCGAGGACGAGGCGACAATCTCCTCCACCATCGTCAAGGGCAAGGAGCGGGACCGTGATGCTCACAAGTACAAGGACTATTTCAACTGGTCAGAAAAGGCCTTCTCCGCCCCTTCCCACCGGGTTCTGGCTGCCCTGCGGGGTGCCGACGAAGGATACCTTACAGTGCATATCCACCCGGACGAAGAGGCCACCATCGATATGCTGGAGCGGGGATTCACCAACGGCAGGGATGACGACACCGAGCAGCTGAAGCTGTCCATTCGGGACGCCTACAAACGCCTTATCGCTCCTTCCCTGGAGAATGAGTTTAGAAAAACGATAAAAAAACGGGCCGACGAAGCGGCGGTGCAGGTTTTTGCCCAGAACCTCAAGGACCTGATGCTGGCTGCTCCCCTGGGACAGAAACCGGTACTGGCCATCGACCCGGGCCTGCGAACCGGCTGTAAAGTGGTTTGTCTGACCGCCCAGGGAGACCTGGTGCACTCCGAGACGATTTTTCCCCTTCCTCCCCGCAACCGCAAGCAGGACGCTGCCGAAACGGTCAGGAAGCTTGTAGACAAGTACAAGATCGAGGCCATTGCCATCGGCAACGGTACAGGGGGCAGGGAAGCCTTTGGTTTTGTCCGCTCCCTGGGACTCAAGATTCCCCTTGTCATGGTTAACGAATCGGGCGCTTCGGTCTATTCAGCCTCGAAAGCTGCCAGGGAGGAATTCCCGGATTACGATGTAACTGTTCGCGGGGCGATCTCCATCGGGCGCCGCCTCATGGATCCCCTGGCGGAGCTGGTAAAAATCGATCCCAAAGCCATCGGGGTCGGGCAGTACCAGCACGATGTTGACCAGAAGCTCCTGAAGCGCAGCCTCGACGATGTAGTTGTCTCTGCGGTAAACTCCGTCGGAGTTGAGGTGAATACCGCCTCTCCCCATCTGCTGCAGTATGTCAGCGGCCTGGGGGGCAGGATTGCCCGTTCCATTGCCAAGTACCGGGAAACCCACGGTGCCTTTAAATCCAGGGACGAGCTCAAATCCATCGAAGGCATGGGAGACAAAACCTATGAACTTGCCGCGGGATTTCTGCGTATCCAGGAGGGAGAGAATCCTCTGGATGCCAGCGCGGTCCATCCCGAACGTTATCCCATAGTGGAAAAAATGGCCAAGGACATTGGAGTGGACATCAAGGCGCTTATGGAGGATGCCTCCCTTCGGGACCAGATCGATCTCTCCAGCTATGTCGAGGGTGATGTGGGACTTCCCACCCTGAAAGATATTATGGCGGAACTTGCGAAACCCGGCCGGGATCCCCGGGAGGAGTTTGAAGCTGTCACCTTTGCGGAGGGCGTAACGGAGATTTCCCAGCTGGAACCCGGTATGGAGCTTCCCGGTATCGTTACCAACGTAACCAATTTCGGGGCTTTTGTGGATATCGGCGTACACCAGGACGGACTGGTACACATTTCGGAGCTCTCCGACGATTTTATCCAGAACCCCGCGGATGTTGTAAAGGTTCATCAGCAGGTCAAGGTCAAGGTCCTGGAGGTCGATGTCGACCGCAAGCGGATTGCCCTTACCATGAAAAGCGGGGCCCCTGCCCAGCGGAACAACGACCGTCGTCCTCCCAGGAACGACAACCGCGGCGGCGGACCCCGGGGCGGAGGCAATCGTGGCGGCGGAAACCGCGGCGGCGGCCGGGGCGGCAGAAACGACAGCGGTTCCGGAGATTCCTACAACCCCTTTGCCGACCTTTTGTCCTGATCGCTGCTGCAGATGAGTATACACCACGGTCAGAGCATCCACGGCTTCCGTATCGAATCGGTCAGTGATCTGCCTGAATTCCGCGGCAGGGGAATCACTGCGCGCCACGAGGCTACCGGGCTGGAGCTTTTTCACCTCCACAACGATGATTCGGAGAACCTTTTCTCCTTCATTTTCAAGACCCCGCCGAAGGATAACAGCGGGGTCGCCCACATTGTGGAGCATGCCGTTCTCGCGGGATCGAAGCGCTTTCCCATCAAGGACCCCTTTCTTGTTCTGCTGAAGGGCAGCCTGAATACCTTTCTCAATGCCATGACCTACCCGGACAAGACCGTCTATCCCGGGGCCAGCACGGTTCCCAGGGATTATTACAACCTGATGACCGTCTACGGAGATGCAGTTTTCTTCCCTCTGCTGCGAAAGGAGATTTTTCTGCAGGAAGGGGTGCGCCTTCAGCCTGCTGATGATGGTCTCGAACTTTCCGGGGTTGTATTCAACGAAATGCAGGGAAACTACTCCTCCTTTGAATCAGTAGTCGGGGAGTGGTCCTACCGGGGGCTATTTCCCGATTCAAGCTACGGCTATGATTCCGGCGGGGAACCCCAGGCTATCCGGGAACTGAATTACGAAGATTTCCGCAGGTATCATGCCGATTATTATCACCCCTCCAACTGCAGGATCTTTTTATACGGAAATATCCCCACCGAGGAACAGCTTGTCTTTCTGCAGGAACAGTTTCTGTCCGTCTTTGACGGACCGCGGCAGGTCGATGCCTCCATAAGTGAAGAACCTGATTGGGATGCTCCTCGGACCTTGGCGGTTAATGCTCCAGCCGGCTCCGGGGATGATGCTTCCGGAGAAAACGGGGCCAGCGTACTGGTCAGCTGGCGTTTAAGGAAGGTCGACAACCCCGAGTATCTCCTCGCCTGGGAGGTCCTCGCCGAAATACTGCTGGGTAACCCCGGCTCGCCCCTCTACAAGGCCCTGATGGACTCGCGTCTGGGGGAGGACCTCTCCCCTTCCTGCGGGCTGGATTCGGAGCTGCGGGACCTGGTTTTTTCCGCCGGTCTCAGGGGGATGGATGCGGACAAGAGGGAGGCCCTGGAGGAGACGATCTTCGGCCTGCTGAGAAACCTCGCCGCCGAGGGAATCCCTGAAGAGTACCGTGAGGCGGCCCTTGCCAGGATCGATTTTCGCCACCGGGAGATCCGGGGGGGGGTTCCCTTCGGGCTCAGGCTGATGGGAAGGGCTCTGAGGGGATGGCTCCACGGGCACCGCCCGGAGACGACGCTGCGCTACGAGGAAGTCATAGACTCCCTCAAGACCCGTCTGCAGCGGGAGCCGGACTATTTTTCCCGGCTTATCAAAGAGGAACTCCTGGAAAACACCAACCGTGTGGTGGTTACCATTCGTCCCGATGATCAGTATTATCTGCATAACGAAGAGGACGAGAAGCAGTGGCTCTCCCGCAGAGTTTCCGAATTGGGAAGCGACGGAATTGTTTCCATAAGCGAGGAGTATCGCCGGATGACCGTCTTTCAGGAGACCCCTGATCCGGCGGAGGAGCTTGCAAAGGTTCCCTGCGTTACCATCGACGATCTGCCCCGGAAGGTAAAACGATACTCCCTGGAGGACCGCCTTCTGAACAGCAGCAAGGCCGGAACGGTCCCCCTGTCCCTGCACGAGACTTTCTGCAACGGAGTGGTCTACCTTGATCTTGCCGTGGATGTCTCGGGGCTGGAACAGGACGAGTACCTGCTCCTGCCCTATTTTTCCAAGTATATCTGCAATACCGGGTATCCCGGGGTTTCATACGACCGGGTGGCCACCCTGCTGGCGCGCCATTCCGGGGGCTTTTACTCCTTCCTGGAGGCTTCGGACAGGATTGCTGATCCCGACAATCCGGCCACGTATCTCTATTTCCGGATCAAGACCCTGGAGGCTGAGCTCCCCCGCAGCCTGGAGATCGTAAGCCGGCTTCTGAACACCGGAATCCTGGACGACCGTCAGCGGCTCAAGGAGGAGCTCCTGGAACTTCGGAACGATATGCGTTCTGCGGTAGTCTCATCGGGGCACTCCTTTGCTTCCCTGCGAGCGTCCCGCGCTTTCTCCGGGGTTCTCTCCCTGGAAGAGTCGTGGCGGGGGATCGAGCAGTTTCTGTACGTAAACTCCCTGAGCAGCGATTTCGATGACTCCTGGAAAAAACTGGCCAAGCGGATCTCAAAACTGCGCAAAAAGGTTCTGAACAGGGAACACATGCTGCTGAATGTGACCGCGGATACCGGGGTTCTTGAAAGGATTGAACCGGTGCTGGCGGATTTCTTTACAGCCTTTTCCTCCGGAGAGAAAAGGAAAAAACGTGACCTTCCTGTTCCCGTATCTGTACCGAAATACCAGGCCCTGGTAATTCCGACGACGGTAAATTACGCGGCCCTGGTCTTTCCATCCTCCCGGCTGGGTGACGGGGAACACCCCTACGAGGACCTCATTGCCCACATCCTGAAGGTCGAATCCCTCTGGGAGAAGATCCGGATGCAGGGCGGGGCCTACGGTGCTTTCGCCTCGGTAAATGCAACCGAAGGCATCTTTGCCATGGCAAGTTATCGGGACCCCCATACCTACCGGACATTCCAGGCTTTCAGGGTATCCCTGGCCGAACTGCAGGAAGGCACTGACCCCCTGCTCCTTGAAAAAGCGGTAATCAGCCTAGGCGGCCGGGAACTTCGCCCCCTTGCCCCGGGGGAGGAGGGCATGATGGCTTTTCGTCGGAGGCTCTACAGTATCAGCGATGATGAGCGGCAGAGAAAGCGGGAAATTCTGCTTTCTGCAGGTCCGGAGGATATCCGCAGGGCTGCCGGGAGACTTATGCTTGCTCTCGAGAGTCGGGCGAATGCGGTCCTGGTCACCAGCAGGGAGGGATGGAAGGAGTCCGCGAAGCATATTCCGGAACTCGAATCCGAGTATATTATCCTTCCGGTTTAGAGCGGGGTTTAGTACCCCCGCTCCCGGTCTACCAGGTTTGCCGGTTCTTTCCCGCTGACAAAGAGTTCCAGGTTGCTCAGAAACAGAGCATTTCCCCGTTCCTCGTATTTTGGGGTAACCCCTGCGTAGTGTCCGGTAAGGATAAGGTTTTTCATTTTCCAGGCAGGGGAATCTTCTTCCAGAGGTTCCGGATCTATTACATCCAGGCATGCCCCGGCGATCGTCCCCTTTTCGAGGGCCTCAAGCATCGCTTCCGTAATGACCGTCTTTCCCCGTCCGACATTCACAAAGACCGACTCCGGATGCATCAGGCTGAACTCTTCGGGACCAAAGAGTCCCTCCGTCTCCGGAGTCAGGGGAAGAATATTCAGCACAATGTCGGCGCTTTTCAGATATTCCCGGAATCCCTCCCAGGGAACGACCTCGTCGAAGGGACCCAGCCGGTCGAGGTGACGCCGTTTCGCGGCGATTACCCGCATGCCGAAGGCCCGGGCAATGGTGGCGCTGCGGCGACCGATTGCACCTGCTCCGAGAATCAGCATCGTTTTTCCCTCCAGCTCAAAGAGACGCAGGGAGGGAACCTTTTTCCATTTATGCTGACTGCGAAATTCCTGGGAGTACTGCAGCCCCCGGGACAGGCTTAAAAGAAGCGCGAATATGTGCTCCGTCATCGCGACCGGATGGATTCCGCTGGCAGTGCTGAGCTGAAAGGAGCTTTTCATGATTCGAGGGTCTTCCAGCAGATGGTCCACCCCGGCGGTCCAGGCCTGATACCATTTCAGCTCCGGCATTCTGAGAAGCAGTTCAGTATCTATTTCCCGGAAAGCGATCTCCGCCTCCGCAAGGTAGGGGGCAAGCTCCTGTTCCGTTCTGCCGCAGACGACTTCATACTCCGGCGCGATGGACTGAATTTTTTCTATGAGCTGATTGTCGGCTTTTTCCGGATCTGTTCCATAGAGCAAATACTTCATTCGATAAACTCCTTGTCTGTAGAATATAGCTCTGCCGTCAAAAAGGGACAAGCGTATCCTTATGTCCGGTAAACGATGTGCGGTTTTCCGTTGAACGGATTCTCGGTAATGGTCGCCTCGATCCCGTACACTGCTTCTATTGCCCGGGGGGTCAGGACCTCCATAGGCGGGCCGGAACTGTAGACTGCCCCTTCATGAAGAAGCAGTACCATGTCCGCATAACTGAGGGCGAAATTGAGATCGTGGAGGATTGCAACCACGGCTATTTCCCTGTCCCTGCACAGCTCCTTGAGAAGGCCGAGGATGGCAGTCTGGTGGCGTATGTCCAGGTGGTTGGTCGGCTCATCCAGAGCGAGGATACGCGGCTCCTGGGTCAGTGCCCGGGCGATTACAACCCTCTGGGCCTCTCCCCCGGAGAGCCGGGTAATACGCTGATGCCGGAGGTTCAGCACGTCTGCCCGGCGCATTGCTTCCCGGGCAATCTCTCTGTCCCGGGAACTGAGGCGCTGCAGGCGTCCCAGGTGGGGATATCGCCCCATCAGAACCAGCTCCTCCACGGTGTATTCGTAATCAAGGGCGGGATTCTGGGGAACACTGCCCGCGGCTCTGGCGTATTCCCGGCGGGAAAATTCCTGTATCTCTCTTCCGTCCAATAAAACAGACCCTTTCTGAGGACTAAGCAGGCGCAGCAGATTCTTGAAAATGGTGGTTTTTCCCGATCCGTTGGGACCGATAATGGCGGTGAAAAGCCCGGGCCGGACCGAGAGGGAGACCTCTCTGAGAACCTGGCGTTCTCCGTAGGAGTAGGAGATTCCCCTGGCTTCGAGCTGTCCTTTCATGCCGGAGCTCCCGTTCTGCGGCGCAGCAGATAAAGGAAATAGGGGGCTCCGAAGAGAGCGGTAATGATCCCCACAGGTATCTCCGTCGGTTCAAGAAGGGTCCGGGCAAGGGTATCGCTTACAACGCAGAAGAGGGCCCCGCAGAACATGGCCCAGGGAAGCAGAATTCTGTGGCGTGGTCCTGAAATTATGCGAACGGCGTGGGGAACAATCAACCCGACGAATCCGATTATCCCGCTCACCATTACCGCAGCCGCGCTGATCAGGGTAGCGCTTACCAGCAGAAAAAGGCGTGTCCGTTGAACGTGCATACCCAGGGTGCCGGCGGCATCCTCTCCCAGACTCAGGAGGTCCAGATCGCGGTTAAACAGGAAGATCAGAACCGAACCGGGCAGGATGATGGGGGCCGACAGGTATATCTGTTCCCAGCCGGCGGCGGAGAAACTGCCGAAGGTCCAGATTACTATGGATTCCACCTGTTCCCGGTTCAGGTACATCATAAGGGAGATCCCGGCGGAAAGGAGAAAACTGACTGCAATACCTGCCAGAAGCAGACTGATAAGGGAGGCATCCCGGAGTCCTCCGGCGACTCCCAGCACCAGAAGAGTTGCGGCAAGGGCGCCGAGGAAGGCCGAGGCCGGAACCAGACCCGGCCCTATCAGGGGCAGGGAGGCCAGACCGGTGATCATGGCCATGGTTACTCCAAAGGCGGCCCCGGAGGAGACCCCCAGGACATAGGGGTCTGCCATGGGATTGCGGAAAACCCCCTGAAAAACGACTCCCCCCGCGGCCAGGCCGGTACCCACCAGCAGGGCGAGGACTATCCGGGGAAGGCGAATCTGGAGAACTATAAGCTCCATGGTCTCAGGGTAGCTCCAGTTCAGGAAAGGGAAGAGCCGGTTCAGAATAATGCCGCTTGAATCCCTGAAACTCACGCTGGCTGATCCAAAGGAAGCGGAAACAAGAATGACCGATGCTAGCATGAAGGGGAGGGCAAGACTCAAGGGGCCCAGAAAGGGCTTCCGTGAAGCTGTGTTCATCGGAATGCCCCGGGATGAATGATCCCGGCCAGGGTCTCAAGACCGTCGATAAGGCGGGGCCCCTGGCGGTCGATAAGGTCAACATCTATCTGATATACCCTGTCCTGTTTTACGGCCCTGAGCTCGCGGTACGCGGGACTTGCTGTAAGTCTCTCCCTGAAACCCGGAAAATCCGGGCAGATAATCAGGTCCGGGTCTCCCTGTATGACCATCTCTGCGCTGTAGGCCCAGCCTTCCAGATCTTCAGCAATATTTCGTGCCCCCGCCAGGCTCAGCAGCTGATGGATAAAGGTGTTTCCTCCGGCGGTATAGTCCCCGCTGGCGCCGAAGTCGATGACATAGTAGACCTTCGGTTTTTCCAGACCTGCTGTCTTCTCCTTTACCGTCTCGATTCTCCTGCGTATGTCTGCCTTTATCCTGGCGGCGTTTGCTTCGGCGTTTACCAGTTCGGCGACCTTGTCGATGGTGAAAAAAAGACCGTCAAAACTCTCCGGACCAAAGAGTATCAGGACCGGAACACCCAGGCGGTCGAGTTTATTGAGGCTCCCCCGCTGAAAATGTGCGGAGGCGATTATAAGATCGGGACGCAGGGACGCGACTTTCTCGATATTCGGCTCCATCAGGCTGCCTGCATCAGGAATATCCGTAACCTCCGTCGGATGGTCGCACCAGCTGGAACGGCCTGCGAGGCGATCCCCTTCTCCCAGGGCAAAGAGTATCTCCGTAATGTTCGGGGCCAAAGAGACGATCCTTTTCGGTTCCCGGGATATAGTGACCCTTCTGTCAAAGGAATCTTGTACCGTTACGGGAAAACCGGGACCGGAAGAAGCGCCGGGCAGAGTTTCTTCGGGAGTACCCCCCGCGATCAGGCAGGGAGATAGTAAAAATAATGCCGTGAGAACCAGTGCTGGTCTGAACGGCCCGGATTGAAAGAATCTGCGGGAATGCAAATATCGAGCTCCTTGCCCGGGAATGTGCGGGCGGGCCGCAAAAGCTGCGGTCCGTGACTCGCTAGCTTTTATACACCGGGGTATTATCGGGGGTCAAGGCAACTTTTTCTTCCTGTTTTGTTATCTCCGGGGTAGAATATCGACTATGAATAAACCTGGTGTAATAAAACAGGTCCTGCAGATGTATAACGCCTCCAATGGTTCGCTGCTGGCAAAGGGACTTACTTACAATCTTCTTCTCGGGCTGCTTCCTTTCCTGTTTCTTGTATTCTGGTCCGCGGCGGTTCTGGTCGATCTGGTTCCGGGTCTGCTTGAGCTGCTGGAACTTGAGCTGATTGATGTTCTTCCACCTCAGATTGGACAGATAGTACGTAATCAGATTTCCTACCTGGGAAGGTCGAAGGGGGCCCTGGGAATCTTTACCGTAGGGATTTTTTCTGTGACGGTCTTTCTCCTCTTCGAATCCCTTGGAAGGATCATCCGGATTTTGCACGGCAGGCCCCGTTATCGCTGGTTCAGCCGGCACCTGATTTCGCTCGGAATGGTTTTCGGAACCCTGATCTTTATCTATATTTCCGCAGTTTTGTCCCTGGGGATCAGGACAGTTCATCATTTGCTTGATTTTACCGGTGAGTTTCCGCCTCTGGGAACAACTCTGCTTGTCATTATTCTGCCTGCCCTGTTTTTTTCCTTGAGTCAGATCATTTATGCAGGAAAACGCTTGAATCTTGTTTCCCTGATTCTTGTTTCTCTGGCTTCTTCCGGCCTCTGGTATGCGACAGCCGTCGGGAGCAACACTCTTATCCGCTATGCCGGAAGAAGATTCATTATATACGGCGCTATGGCAGGAGCCGTCAGCTATGCTGTTTTTCTGAGGATTCTGGCGGAGATTGTAGTCTTTGCTACGCTTATCGTTCGCTTTTCTTCCTTTGGAAGCGGGGATGATCGTGAAACAGCAGATGACATGTCCGGATGGGTTCCGCACTGGCAGGAGAAAGACACCTCAGTTTCTGAAGAACCTGCGACAAGGACCGTTCAAGATGACGGAATCAACAGCGATAATGCAGAATAAAAAAAGACCGCCTGACGTATGATTGCAGGCGGCCCCCGATGGAAGAAGCTGAAATGTCCTCGTAAGTTACTCCATTCTCATTGTATGCTAGGACTGGTAAGAAATCCAATAAAAAAAGTGAAATATCCGCAGATTTAGGGTAAAATCGGCCTGTCAAAAACACAAGGGTCCAGAATAGACAGCCCCGGCCCGTTTCTCAGTCAATTTTCGGGGGTTTTCTGCGCACAGTGAATTCCCTTCGCGGAGAGACCGGAACTGCTTCGGCCTTGCGATACGCCATGCGGTGGAACTCCTCCTGGGCCCGCAGGGCTTCTTCTCCGGATTCCGGTTCAAGTCGCTTGTATTCCCCGTCGGACATCAGCCTGTGGCTCTTCGTGTTTGAACTGAAATAGATTGACAATACTTCTGAGAGCCGCTGTTTATGGGATTCCTGCGTTACCGGAAACATCAGTTCCACCCTGCGTTCCAAATTGCGGGGCATCCAGTCGGCGCTGGAAAGGTAATACTCTTCATTGCCGCCGTTCTGGAAGTGAAACAGCCGTGTATGCTCCAGGTAGCGGTCTATGATGGATACCACGCTGATATTCTCGCTCACGTTCTTTATACCGGGAACCAGCATGCATATCCCCCGTACATTCAGTTCGATTCTGACTCCCTCCCGGGAAGCTTTGTAGAGGGCCTTGATGATCTCGGAGTCTGCCAGGGAGTTCATCTTGGCCCGTATGAGCCCGGGAGAATCCTTGCTGGACCTGGAAGCCTCCCGCTCAATCAGGTTCAGGAGTCTCCTTTTCAAGGTAATGGGGGCCATAACCAGCTTTCGCAGCTCGGGTATGTTGGAGTAACCGGTTATGGCGTTGAATACCAGGGCGATATCCTGGCTGATCTCCTCATTGGAGGTTAAAAGCCCCATGTCGGTATAGAGTTTTGCCGTTGAGTCGTTATAGTTGCCGGTACCTAAATGCACATAACGACGGATGCGGTCCTCTTCGCGGCGGACAATCATCAGGGCTTTGGCATGAATTTTCAGGTGGGCTATACCGTAGACAACAATGACTCCCGAACGTTCCAGCTCCTCCGCCCAGCGAATGTTGCGTTCCTCATCAAAGCGGGCTTTTAGTTCAACCACCGCGGTTACGTGTTTGCCGTTCGCGGCAGCTTCCTTCAGGGATTTTACAATGGGGGATGTTCCGGACGTACGGTACAGGGTCATCTTGATTGAGAGAACCCTGGGGTCCTGGCTTGCCATCTGCAGCAGCTGGACCAGAATGTCGAAGCTTTCGTAGGGATGATGGAGCAGAATATCCCGCTCCTGCAGGGCGTCCCACAGGTTCTCGTCCTCGTCTATGTCCGCGGGACGATAGCTCTGCCATTCAGGATCGTGGAGCCTTTTATCGCTCTGGGTCATGGCCAGGTCCATCAGGCTCTTCATATCCAGCGGACCGTCGATTGAGTAGATATCCTTCCTGTCGATTTCCAGTTTTTCAATTATCAGATTCCTCAGATTATCGGAACGGGTGCTGATTTCAAGGCGTACGACCCGGCTGGTACGACGGCTCTGGATTATCTCTTCCATGGCCTCGACAAAATCCTCGTCCCGTTGTTCATCCACTCCCATATCGGCATCGCGGGTAATTCGGAAGATTGCTGCTTCCGATATTTCATAGCCCGGGAAGAGGTGTTCCGCCATATAGAGAATTATGTCGTCCAGGAGGGTGAATATTTTGCTGGAACCGGGATCGGGAATAAATATTACCCGCTGCTGCGACTCCGGTATCTGTACGAGGGAAAACTTTTCCTCCGCTTCTCCGGGGCGTTTAAGGGAAAACAGGATGTGCAGCCGCAGACCGCAGATAAAAGGAAAGGGTTCTTCCTCACTAATCCTGACGGGACTGATTACGGGAAAAATCTCCTCCTTGAACAGATCACCGATTGCCCGTATCTGCTGCCGGTTCCACTCTTCCGGAGGAGCGTATATGACACCTGCTTTTCTTAAGGAAGGAATGAGCTCCTTTTTCAGACATGAGTACTGCTGTTCCACTATTGACCGAACCCTGCTGTCGATCTCCTCCAGCTGTTCCGAGGGACGCAGACCGGAGGGACAGGTTACTGTGTCCCCATGGCGGACTGCCCGTTTCAGCGTCGCAACCCTGACCATAAAGAATTCGTCAAAGTTTGAACTTGTAATGGACAGGAACTTCATTCTTTCCAGCAGAGGAACCGACGGATCCAGTCCTTCGGAGAGAACCCTGTGATTGAACTCCAGCCAGCTCAGATCCCTGTTGAAAAACCTGTATTCGGGAGATTGTTTTGTGCCTCTCATCTGTGCCGATCCTTATCTCTGAATATCCGTATTATACGGTACTAGCTTAGCGCAGTGTAACCTTCAAGCCGAAGACTTCTTCAAACAGGTCTTTTTTCTCGGCAACCCCGGTTCTTTCTACCGCTATATCGCCAATGGCATTACAGTTGATGATCAGGCGGTTTTCGTCCCTCTCCAGGCGGATACTCTTGATTCTGTCGTTGTGTCCCCGGTCAAGGGCATCTGCAATCCTGAGGATTGCCGCCAGCTTGAGTACCCGAAGCCTCTCCTTCCTGGGCAGCCGGTTGTAGCTTTCATTGGAAGGATTGGGGGCCTTTTTTCTGTGGAAGCGGACAACGTTGGATACTATCAGGATGTCTTCCCTGGTCAGTCCGAAAATATCCGAGTTTTCCACCAGGTATTGACCGTGCTTGTGGTGTCCCGCGGTTCGGATATAGGTACCCACATCATGCAGGATACCGGAGATCTCGAGTAACAGACGACCCTCGGGCTTTAACTGGAAGTCCTTTTTCAGATCGTCAAAGAGTTTCAGGGCCATTCTGGTAACCTGGCGGGCGTGCTTTTCGTCATAATGGTATTTGCGACCCAGACTTACAGCAGAGGCCTTTATCTGATCAATGAACTTTTCCCTGACGGCGTGACCCTGATGCAGGGTGTAGCTCAAAAGAGCTCCTTCCCGGATGCTGATGGACGGAATGATCAATTCCTCTGCGGCGGTAGCCTCCAGGAATTCTCTGTAGAGTATCAGGCCGGGGGTCAGCAGTTCCGCCGTGGCATAGGGAATCTGAAGGGAGTCCATGATCTCTTCTACGCTCATGGCGGAAATACGGTCTACAAAACGGTGAAAATCCGCCTTTCCCACGATTGTGTAGAACTCATGTTTCTGTTCCCCGATCTGGCTGGCCGCGACCCGGGCATCTCCTCCGACTGCAACGAAATGCTTGATGCGTTTCAGTTCAAACTCCCGGTCCAGGTGGTCCTTGAGGGTCTGCACGCTTTCGGAAATGTATCTGGCCGTATTCTCCCGGTGTCCCAGGGAAGTTATAACCTGCTGCTGGGTGCGGACGGTGCCTATCTTCAGGGAATGGGCGGCCACCATATGGTTTCGCTGAAGCAGCATCAGCTCGGTACTGCCTCCGCCGACTTCCATGATAAGCGAATTGGAGCGGCTGATCTGGGCGCTGATAGGCGCCAGGGCGTATTGAACGGCGATATAGGTAAGACGGTTCTCCTCGATACCGTCGGCGATGCTGATCATTATACCGGTCTGGATTGCTACCCGGTCGATAAAGGTGTCCCTGTTGGAGGCCTCCCGTACTGCGGAGGTCGCGATTGCCTTGACATCTTCCGGAGCGATACTCCAGCCCTTGAGGATTTCCACAAACCCTTTGAGTATCGCCACTGCCTGTCGCAGGGTCTTGGTTCCGATGCGCCCGGTGGTAAAGGCGTCGCGGCCGAGGGGAATTGATTTTCCCGCGGATTCCACGATGCGCCAGTTGTGCTTTTCGTCAATTTCTGCGATCAGCATCCGGATTGCGGTGGAACCGATGTCGATAACGGCCATCAGACGGTAATTCATCTGTCTTTGAACTCCAATGCAGCCAGAGCAGCGGATCCGACCAGGGCGGCATCGTCGCCAAGTTCCGCGGCCATGATCTTGACGTCTTCGATCAGTCCGGGAAGACTGTGGTCCCGCAGGGATTTTACGGTCTGTTTGATAAAAGGCGCGCCGAGTTTTTCTACAAGACCGCCGCCAAGGATAATTGCCTCCGGGTTCAGCAGGTTCACGCAGTTCGACAGACCGATGCCAAGATAAAAAGCGCCTCGCTTTATAAGGTCTTTTGTTACGGGGTCCCTTTTTTTAAGGGCTTTTGCGAAAATCCCGCTCTTGTAAGCGCCTATATCCGTCCCGGCCAGGTTCAGCAGTGCCGGAGCTTTTCCAGTGGAGGCAAGGGCAACCGCGTCCTTGGCAAGGGACAGACGTGAAGCCAGGGATTCGAGACACCCCCGCTGCCCGCAGCCGCACAGGGGGCCGTCGGTCTGCAAAATCATGTGTCCCACCTCTCCCGCGTTTCCATTAGCCCCGCGATACATCTGCCCGTTTATAATAATTCCGCCGCCGATACCGGTGCCCAGAAAAACACCCATCAGGTTCCGGCATCCCCGGCCGGCACCCTTGATAAACTCACCGAAGGTCCCGGCATTGACGTCGTTGTCCAGGCAAACCGGTAATCCTGTTTCCTCTTCAAGATAGCTCCGGAGGGGAATATTCTCAAAACCCAGGTTCGGTGTGCTGATGACGATGCCTGCTTCCCTGTCCAGAATTCCTGGAGCAGCGAGTCCTATCCCCTTGATAGCGGAGCGGGGTACCCCGCTGGTCAGAATCACCTCTTCGATAGTGGCGGCGATCCTCTTGAGTACCGCACTGTTTCCTTCCTGAGCTTCCGTGCGTTTTTTTACCCTGCCGAGGATCGCATAGTTTTCATCCAGCAGGGAGGCTATCATCTTGGTTCCTCCCAAATCGAATCCGACCCAGTATACAGTACCCATTAATAGCCTCCCGGAATGATAATCAGAGTCCTGATACGGCCTCGACGGCTTCTTTGGTAAGGGCGGTGATCTTGTCGAACTCACCGGAGCTGATCAGGTCCGAGGGGACCATCCAGCTTCCGCCGCAGGCCAGGACCCGGGGAAAAGCCAGATAGGTGGCGATGTTCTTGGCGTTGACGCCTCCGGTGGGCATAAAGAGTATGTCTCCGTAGGGGGCAGCCATGGCCTTCAGCATCGCGAGGCCGCCGGATGCTTCAGCGGGAAAGAACTTGACCGCCGGGAGCTCCCGTTCAAGGGCCATCTCGATTCCCGTGGGATTGTTGATCCCTGCAAAAATCGGCATGTCCATGGCAAGGCAGTGGTCCACAACCCGCGGGTTGAATCCCGGGGAGACCATGAACTTTGCTCCGGCCTCTTTGGCGGCGTCGGCCTGTTCGGGGGTCAGGACGGTTCCTGCGCCTACCAGAAGCTCCGGAACTTCTTTGGTCAGTAAACCGATCGCCTCCGCTGCGGCACTGGTGCGGAAGGTAATCTCCGCGCAGGGGAGTCCCCCGGCGATCAGGGCTTTTCCCAGGGGAACTGCCTGTTTTGCGTCCTCGATCTTGACGACCGGGACTACCTTGATTTTTTTCAAGGTCTGGATCATTGAAGCATAGGTTTGTGCGAGTTCCTGTTTCATAACTCCTACTCCTTGGTTGGTTGTGCGGATGAGCTGTGCTCATCATCTTTATAAAATCCAAGACGGCGTGAAATACCGTCAACGCATTCCATCAGGAAAGGCAGCAGTTCCCCTTCTGTCCTGAGGGCCGAGAGGTAGGGAATGCTCACCGCGGCGATAATTCCGCCGAAAGAGTCCCGCACCGCTGCGGCGATGCCGCTGATACCGATGGTCTCCTCCTGCCGGTCACGGGCGAGCCCCTCGGAGCGGATTGCCGCGATCTCTTCCCTGAGGGTTTCCCTGTCTGTAACGGAGTTTACCGTGTATGCTTCAAGCTCCTGTTCAAGATACTCATCGATCTCCTCATCGGGAAGGGATGAGAGCAGAAGCTTCGCCGCGGCCCCGATATGAGGGGGGAATATGGTGCCCGACTCCACGGTTATCTTCATGATCCTGGGGCTCAGGACTGTATTGATCACATAGACCTTCTGGTGACGTATTATGCTCAGTTTTACAGTCTCCCGTGTTCGGGAAGAGAGTTCTTCCAGGTAGGGGGTGCTTATGCGATTGAGATTCAGCCGGCGTTCGGCGGCCCGGGAGAGGGACAGAAGCTTGGGACCCAGAAAAAAGTGGCCGCTGTGGGTATCGTGTTCGATATAGTCGAGTTCAGTCAAGGAGCTAAGCAGACGGTGGGCAGTTGATTTGGGAATTCCAAGGATCGTACTGGTCTCCTTGAGGGACGCGCCTTCGGGATGCTGCATGAGAAAAGAGAAAATCATGTTCGCCTTTTCTATCGCCGGTACCATACTGGATATCCATTGTAGACCTATTCACCGGCGAGGTCAATTGTTCCCTATAAGGTACGCTGTTCCTTATTTGGGACTGATTGATTATTTCCTTCGGGAGACGGCGGAGCTGAAGGCCTCAAGAAAGGCCGTGATGCCCCCCGGATTGTTCCCTCCACCCTGCCAGAAAGGAGGCCGTCCGCCGCCCTTTCCGTCGATGAGGGGCATAAGGGTTTCCTTGAGTTCATTGAAAAGTCCCGCCTGGGACTCGGGAGCGGCAATGATCCATTTTACTCCCTCACCGGAACGGGCGGCCAGGGCAAGGAAAACCGGGCCGATTGTACAGACCCCGTCGGCTATCTCCCGGATCTGGTGGGCATCTTCTTCCGAAAGTTGGGAAGTGACAATCCTTCCGCCGGGTACCGCTGTACCTGTGTCGTAAAGCTCTCTGGCAATGAAGCTGTTCAATCTTCGCAGCGCGGAGCTGTAATTTTTGTCCCGGAGCGCGTGTTTCTCAAGGTACTCATCCAGTTTCGGGAGGACCTCGGACTGAGGTGCGGAAAGAAGCTCCACCATGCGCGAAACGATTTTGCTTTTTTCCCGGTAATCCGCCATGGCGGCATCCCCGATGACAAACATGAGCCGGCTGTTGCCCCTGACGCTTTCTGTGCCTGTATGCTTGACCAGCCGGATTTCCCCGGTGCGCCCCAGGTGTACCCCGCCGCAACCGACCTGGTCGACGCCTTCGATCTCGACGATGCGAATGTTGCTTTCCGTTTTCAAGGAGCGGCGGAGATCGATCGTTTCAAGCTGGTCATGGTCGATAAAACAGGCCTCTACCTCCCGGTTTTCGCAGATGATCCGGTTGACCTCGTCCTCCACCTGGATTATCTCGAAGGGGGTAATCTCCGTTCCCTCAATTTCTATGGAGCTGAAGGAATCACCAAGATGCACCGAACAGGTGGGGTAAGCGCAGAGGCGATGCAGTACTGCGGATATAAGGTGCTGACCCGTATGCTGCTGCATGTAGTGGCGTCGGTGCATCGGCTCGATGCGGCCGAAAACCTCCCGCGTCCCTTCTTCAAGGGGTTTCTCCAGGATATGGACTATCTCGTTGTCCTCCAGCAGTACTTCCTCCACCTCCCGGTCGTTCAGGGTTCCCTTGTCGGAAGGCTGGCCGCCCCCGGCGGGGTAGAAGCAGCTTGCCTCCAGAATAACCTGCCAGCGGGGGCCTCGTTTTGTGTCGATCCTCCGGGAGCTGACAAGGCGGCTTGAAAACTCCGTTCGATACGGGTCCTGGTAATAGAGCTTTTCCGTCATTCCCCTAGCATCCCCGCTGCGGCCCGGATGCCCGAAGCCCAGGCTGCGGTAATTCCCCGGCTGGTGCCCGCGCCGTCTCCGGCAAAATAGATTTTCTCCTTTACCTGGAAATTCCCGTCCCGGAACTTCGGTTTGTTGGCGTAGAGCTTGATTTCCGGATAATACATCACCGTGCTGGGATGCAGCAGCCCCGGAACGATGGTGTCCAGAAGCTTCATGGATTTCCAGATACCCCTGAGGATCTTGGCCGGCATGGAGAGGCTTATGTCCCCCGGGGTGCAGCCCTTCAGGGTGGGCTCGAAATCGTAGAGGTCTCCCGTAAAAGAGTCCCGCTTGGAGCGCTTGCCCAGGCGGAAGTCCCCGACCCGCTGCATGATCGGGTGACCTCCCCCCATCAGCATGGCCTGCAGCCCCAGCCCCTCGGCAAAGGCCTGCCCCGAGGCAACCGGTTCGGTCAGTTCGATGGTCTTGAGCATGGCAAAGTTGACCAGACCGTTCTCCCTGCCCCGACTCTTTGAATAGGCGTGGCCGTTGACGCTGTAGTAGATATCACCGTTATGGGTAGTGTATTTTTCCTGAACCACGTGGGCGTTGCCGGAGTTTGTACAGAAGGTGCGCACCTGCCCGGGAAAGAGGAACTTGGGATCATAGTAATCTTTTACTATGGGAAAACGCTCCTGCCGGGTTTCGATCCGGATACCGATGTCCACCACATGGTCGACATAGCTTACCCCCAGGGAGTCCATAATTCGCTGCAGGAACTTGAAGCCCCGCCTTCCGGGGGCGATCAGGATTTTCCCGAAGCCGATCTCCCGTTTTGTTGTGCGGATACATGAGGCAGCTTCGTCCAGACTGAGCATCTCCTCTCCCAGGGCAAAGTCCACCCCTTTTTCGCTCAGTTCCGCCGTCAGCTTCTTGATGAGTTCAAGACCGCCGTCGGTGCCCAGGTGGGTCTGCTCTATTTCCAGCAGCTGAACTCCCAGACGTTCGGCCCGCTTGGCGTAGATACCAAGATTTGTTTTATCCAGAATGGAGGGAGCCAGCTTCCGGCGTACCAGCTCGAGATACTCCTCAGCCTGTTCACGGTTCCAGTTTTCCCTTGGAAAACCGATGGGGTAGGTAAAGTTCATCTTGCAGTCGTTCCGAAGACCCCCGGTTGAGTAATTCTCCATGTCCAGGATCAGAATCCGGGGAGAATCTGCAGTCTCCAGCAGGTGAAACGCAGCTCCCAGTCCTGCGGGACCGGAGCCGACGATGATGTAGTCGTAGTGTTCCATTGTGTTTTGCATGCCGGAATAGAATGCTATCAACTTACACAGGCTGGTTCAAGGGCGCTTCCCTGTAGCTCCCTCTTAAAAAAGCCCCGGCAGCTCAAGCTGAACTGCCGGGGTGATCCCTCTAATCCTTCAGAGTTGGTCCTGCACCTATTACAAAAGTGCCCTCGAAGTAGCGCTGTCTGGTCCGGGCCGATTCGGCCAGGAATCCCTCCAGTCCGAGCCGTTTCAGGCGGAGGAGGTTATAAACCTTCAGGTTGTGGGGGGTACGCTCCGCACCCTGCTTCATCGGCTGTAGCCGGGTGCAGGGGAAATCGCCGCACTGGCAGCAGAAGTCAACTCCCTTCTCCCTGGCGCAAGCCAGGGTTTGGCAATCCTTGAGCATCGGGCAGCCTCCCTGCTCTCTGCAGCCTTTGCACTGTACCTCCTGAATGCTCTTGTCTGTCGCTTTCGCCACCCGCTCCCAGATCTCCTGACGCCCGTTTTCCGCGAACAATTCGCAGTTCACGCAGTCGATACCGCAGGGGGCTACCACATTGAGTTCCATGACTATCTCCTTCATTATTGATTTGGTATTCAGGTATATTGGTGTGGGTTGCAGGGGAGATGTGACAGCGGCAGCAGATATTTTTACATCCGGACGGGAAGTTCTTCCCAGAGGTTCCGGATTCTGTGATATTCCCCGGCCCTGTGGAGGGAGAGGGTTCTTCTGGAGGCGTCCCGGATGCTCCGGTACTCCTGCTGCAGATCAAGATAGCGGATCGGTTTATTCAGCTTGCAGCGGCAGCGGCCGTCGGGGTTGTAGAGGCTGCAGTGGTCGTTCAGGAAGCTGTTGATCTTGCGGGATGCCCGGGAGTAGCGTTGCCGGAGCACCGCCGGCTCACTCTCCAGGATTCTGCCCAGTTCCAGATAGGAAAGCTGGGTGAGGAGACGCATCAGGTAGATTATCCGTGTTTCGTTGTCGAGGCAGTGGATGATGGCCGTAAGGCAGGCATCGCACTCGAGGCGGAACCACTGATCCCGGTCTTCCACGGGAATCTCCCGCATCTCATTCAGTCCCTTGTCGGCATGTTCCTCGAAAAAGCGGTTCAGGAACCTGACGGTGAAGGTGCGTTCCTGGTGGACATGCCTGTCGATGGTTCGTTTGGCGACGGTATAGAGCCAGGTGGAAAAGCTCGACTCTCCCCGGAAGGAGGGAAGTCCCTTGAGAACCTCGAACCAGACCTCCTGGGCCGTATCCCTGGCCAGCTCCCGATTGCGGATCATCCTGTGGCACAGGTTGCTTACCTTATCGCCGTATTCCAGGACAATCTGCTGCGGGCTAGGGATTGTCGTACTGCCAGGGGCGCTCATGGCCTTATGGTCTCATGAAATTTACACACAGGAAAAGCGGGCTGCATCTGCAGCATGCAGTTGTCCCTCCATTGCCTTCGCATATTCATGCCCCGTTCTTCAAAAAGCGGTAGATCTCCTCAGGCTCCGGGGGGCAGCCCTTTGCATAGGAATCAGCCCCCTTCAGGCAGACGCCGACACCGACTCCGGAGACCCGTGTATCCCGGTAGCCCTGACCGATGTGGACCGGGGCAGCCGGCAGATTGTCCTCTTTTTCCAGGAAGGAGAGGGCCCGCATCAGGGAGGCGTAGCAGGCGCTGCAGGCGTCCTTCTCGCGAACGTGTTCCTTGAGTCGCCAGGCAGCAACGCTTCGCTGTATTCCCTCCACCGCCTCTCCCTTGTTCAGGTAGCGCAGCTCCGTTGCGTCGGAAAGGGGGCTGCCGATTCCCAGATCCGCGGCCTTGCCGATGTAGGCCACCTCTTCGGGTTGAAGCCCCAGGAGCCCTGCGGCGTAGGAGTCGATAAGGACCGGATCGGTCCCGGCAAAAAAGAGGTTCATGCGGACCGGGTTTCCCCCCTCCTCGTAGTCGGGGTCCCCTTCAAGGCCGTCCACCAGAATAAGGTCCGCCCGGATTATCTCGTTCAGGTCCGCGATGGGCTGGTGCAGCCCCATTCTGTGGTAGCGGCGCTTTTCACTGTCGGGAATGCAGCCCTTCATGTTTTTCAGGGCGCAGGTCAGCAGGGTCTGGCAGTGGCCTTTTAAAACAGGCATGTTGATCAGCCGGTCCAGCTGAAGTACGGAGCTGCAGACCCGGTAGTCGCCTTTTGTGGCCTCCATTTCCACAGAAGCGTCCTTCTGCAGATCCACCAGGGGCACGTCGTATTTTTCAGAAAGCTTTGTGTAGCCGCAGACCTTGAAGGCCCGCCGGGTACTGTCTCCCACCCAGGAACCTTCCAGAATCTGGAGGCGGGTGAAGCCCTCATCCTGTAAAAAGGA
Organism: uncultured Spirochaetaceae bacterium; assembly: GCA_964554875.1. Lineage (GTDB taxonomy): Bacteria > Spirochaetota > Spirochaetia > JC444 > Marispirochaetaceae > Marispirochaeta. The sequence goes on from CAZKQJ010000001.1 coordinate 159,203, forward strand.
GATAACCCCGGCCGCAAAGGCGGGATGGGTCGTCGCGCCTGAGGATGCCTTTTTGGCCACCACCAGGTTGGGTTTGAGGCCGATCAGTTCATCCTTATCCCAGTTCTTCCACTGCTGTGAGTGGCGCATTAGTTCTCTTCCTGCCTCAAAGGGGTCTGTGCCGAACCAGTGTAGAATCTCGTTCTCCCGCATCGTTGTAACTCCTCGTTTTTCAGTCTAATGACGATGATGATTTCCGTCCACCGGGGACTGTTCTTTCGGGTAAAATTGTCCTATTATTGGCGGTATTATGAGCACAAGCCAGTCCTCCGCTGTTCCTGTACGCTTTCCCCTTGGTTCCACCCTGCTGGTTGTAAGCGTGTTTCTGATGACCTTCGTAGCCCGTACCATTCTCTCGCCCCTTCTGCTGACGGTGCAGGAGGAGATGGGTCTTTCCCATGCTGAAGGGGGCGGACTCTTTCTTGTAATTTCCGTGGGACTGATGACCAGTATGCTTCTGTCCGGTTTTATTCTGAAAATCGTCACCCATCATGTGAACATAGCCATGGCGGGGCTTGTTTCCGGTTCTGCCCTTTACCTGTTATCCCTGGCAAGGGATCCTGCACTCTTCCGGTTGGGGCTCTTTTTTCTGGGAGTTGCTTCGGGGCTCTACCTGCCTTCCGGGGTTGTAACGATCACCGAGATTGTTCCTGCCCATAAGCGGGGCATGGGGATCGCTTTTCATGAGGTGGGACCGATACTTGGATTTGCTTCAGCGCCCTTCCTGGCCGAGCTGGCCCTTCGTTTTGCCGACTGGCGCAGCTTTCTGCTCATTCTCGGGACGGTGACCATGGGTAGCGGAATCATCTATGCCCGTTTTGGAAAAGGCGGGAACTTTCATGGTACTCCGCCCCTCTGGTCCGAGCTGGCCCTCATCATCCGGCAGCGGGACTTCTGGATAATCGCCTTTTTCTTCATCCTGGCCCTGGGAGCCGAGGCAGGAATATATTCCATGCTCCCCAGTTACCTGATCGCGGAGAAGGGGATTGACCGGGCTTTTGTGAATTCCATGGTCGGGACTTCCCGTCTGACTGCTCTTCTGATGATCTTTACCTCCGGCTACCTGGCCGACCGCTTCGGCTACAAGCGGGTCATTGCTGCCGTGCTGCTGAGCTGCGGGCTGGTAACTGCGGTGCTCGGTTTTACAACCGGGGTACCCCTTATCGCTGCGGTGTATCTTCAGCCGATGCTGGTGTGCGCTTTTTTCCCCGCGGGGTTCATCGCCATGTCGGGGGTGAGCGGTTCTCGTCAGCGCAACCTTCCCGTCTCCCTTATCATTCCCCTGGCCTATCTTTTTGGCGGCGGAATGATTCCGGCCCTTATCGGTCGATTGGCTGAGCAGGGAGCCTTCGGCACCGGATTTGTAATCGCCGGTGTTCTCATGGCTCTGGGGGCAGTACTCGTGCCCTGTATGAAGACCCAGGTACGATAGGTCATAACGGTTCCTGAGAAGCGCGGTTGACAGGATCGGGTTCGAGCCGCGATACTGTAATGGAGAGTTAGTATCAGGAGGAGAATGATATGCCGGAATTTGGAAATCCCTTTAGCGTAAAAGATAACGATAGAATGCTGAAACCCGAAGAACTGATACGGGCTATTCGTATGATGGTTGCCGCCGAATATGAGGCGATACAGCTGTATCAGCAGCTCGCCGCGTCCACCGACAACGAACTTGCAAAAAAGGTATTGATCGATATAGCCGATGAGGAAAAGGTCCATGCCGGTGAGTTCCTCCGCCTGCTTCAGGAGCTGGATCCCAAAGAGATGGACTTTTACCGGGAAGGTGCCCTGGAGGTCGAGGAGGAGTTTCTGGGGAAAGCCGCTGGAAAATCCGAAGGCGGCGGGAGTCCCTCAGGCGGGCTCGGAATCGGAAGCCTGAAAAAATAGAGTATAGAGGGAGAAGTGTATGAGTATTCTTAAACGCAGTCTTGCGCCCATAACCGATGCCGCCTGGGAAGAGATAGACTCTCTTGCCAGGGAAACCCTGACCGCCAATCTCTCCGCCCGGCGTTTCGTCGATGTTTCCGGTCCCCATGGGCTGAGCTTTACCAGCGTCGATCTGGGAAGACTCGAACTGGTACATGACTCAAAGGACGGAACCGTCGGATACGGTACCTATAAAGTCCAGCCCCTGGTGGAGGCCCGGATCGGTTTTACTCTTGATATATGGGAACTGGACAATATTGAACGGGGTGCACGGGACATCGACATGGATTCTCTGGTTGCGGCCGCCGCAAAAATGGCCGCCTTTGAAGAGAATGCGATCTATAATGGCTTGAAGGCTGGAGAAATAACCGGCCTGAAGGAAGCTGCCTCAGGGGATACTATTCCCATCAAAATGAACAATGATTCGCTTATTGATTCCCTAGCTGAAGCCCAGGAAAGGATGCATGCCGCGGGTGTGGAAGGGGGCGCGGACCTTATTGTAAGCCCGGATCTCTGGAAATTTCTGAACCGGGTAAGCCCCGGGGGCTCCCTGAAAAAGCTGGTGGAACGACAGATTGAAGGTTCGGTTATCCGTTCGGAGCAGCTGGACGGAGCCCTGTTGTATGCAAACAGGGGCGGCGATGCCGAGCTGATTCTCGGTCAGGATATCTCCGTGGGATACCACAATCATACGGCTCAGGAGGTCTCCCTCTTTTTTACCGAGTCCTTTACCTTCCGGGTTCTCGCTCCGGAAGCCCTGATCTGTTTTTCTCTGTAGAACATACAACACGATGACCCTGGAGTCGGCATGAAATACATTTCCATCAATGGGCCTTATGAAGTTGAAATCAAGGAAAAACAGGCACCTGAACCGAAGGAGGGGGAAGCCCTTCTGAAAATGCTTTACGGCGGTATCTGCGGAACCGATTTAAGCATCTACCGGGGAAAGTTCGCCTACGGGTCGTATCCCCGTATTCCCGGACACGAGTTTTCCGCCGAGATCGTAAAAACAGGCGGGAATGATCCGGGCCTCAGGGAAGGCATGGTCGTTACCGCCAATCCCTACTTCAACTGCGGCAGCTGCTACTCCTGTCAGCGGGGACTGTATAACTGCTGCATGCACAATGAGACCATGGGGGCCCAGCGTGACGGCGCTTACGGGGAGTATTTTGTCATGCCCGTGGACCGGATCTACGACGGTAAGGGGCTTCCCGCCAAAACCCTTGCCCTTATCGAACCTCTGTGCATCAGTTTTCACGGTGTCCGCCGGGCATCCATACAGCCGGGAGAGAAGGTGCTGGTTATCGGTTCCGGCACCATAGGCATCCTTGCCGCTCTGTCGGCCAGGTACTTCGGCGCAGAGGTCTATATAAGCGACATTTCTCCCGAAAGACTGAAGTATGCCGAAACCCTCGGAGTGAACGGGACTATTCTGAACGACAGTGAACATGCCCTTGCTGACGCGGTTGAAAACATTACCGGGGGCAAGGGCTTCGACGTCGCCATCGAGGCGGTTGGTCTGGCGGCCACCTTTCAGTCCTGCATTAATGCGGCGGCCTTCGGGGGCCGGGTGGTACTGATCGGCATCAGCACACAGCGCCTGGACTTTGATTTTACACTAATCCAGAAAAAAGAGCTGAATGTATACGGCTCCCGGAACGCCCTGAAGGAGGAGTTTCTGACCCTCATCGATCTTGTTAAGGAAGGAGAGATAGATGTCGACAAGGTCATCTCGAAAATCTATCCCTTTCAGCAGGCCGCCGAGGCTCTGACGGAGCTCGATACAAACGGAGGAGGACTCCTGAAAGTCCTGCTTGATTTCAGCTAAAGCACGGCATGGTTTTTATCTTCACACAGTGGAATATCTGGTATAGATTGTAGAGGTAAACTCTCACAGGAGGATTTTACATGAGCGATACGGACAGCAGCAGCTGCCGGATTCAGAACACAGCAGACGACCCATTTTCGCGGACAGGTACACCGCGGTTTCAGGGTGCGTATCGGCTCATGTAGTCTATCTGCGTGGCGTCCGATAAGCCTCCGGCCGCGGTAATGTTGTCCGCGGTACAGCAAGGAGGCTTATCATGGAATTTGAAAATCCCGTAACACTTCCAGATTTGAAAATCATTCTTATATCCAAGGACTCAAAGCAGCTGCAGGAACTTGTATCCGGAGGGCATCCGGCTGTCATTGCGGAAGCTTTTCCTGTGCTTTCCCCGGAAGAAGCCGGAAAGGTACTCAAGCAGATCCAGCAGCCGGAACGTTCAGAAATCTTCAGCCACCTTGAACCGGACCAGCAGCTGGATATTGTTGATCTGCTGCGAAGGGATGAACTCTCTTCCCTGTTCGCCGAGATGTCTCCGGATGACCGGGCTGATCTGTTCAAGCGATTGCCGGAAGAACGGAGGGAGAGCATTCTTCCCGGTCTCGCCCAGGCGGAACGGGAGGACCTGCGTCGTCTTGCGTCCTACGAGGAGGGAACTGCCGGTTCAGTCATGACCTCCGACTATGCAACGGTACTGCCGGAACAAACGGTGGATCAGGCTATTGCACATTTGCGGACCATTGCTCCTGATCGGGAGACAATTTACTACGCCTACGTGATCGATCATGATCGCCGGCTCCTGGGCTTTGTTTCCCTCAAAGATCTGATCCTTGCACGAAAGGACAGCCGTATCCAGGAGATAATGCACCGCGAGGTGATTTCTGCACGGGTAGATGAGGACCAGGAAGAAGCCGCAGCTAAAATACAGCGCTTTGATCTTCTGGCCTTACCGGTTATCAATGGTGGGGATTCCCTGGTGGGAATAATTACCCATGATGACGCAATGGATATCCTGACCCAGGAATACACAGAGGATGTGGAAATGCTGATGGCCATAACGGGGTCGCATGACGGGGGAACATATATCAGGATGTCGCCCTGGGTACATTTTCGGAACAGGGCTCCCTGGGTAATTATACTTGCCCTGGCAGGGCTTGTTTCCGGTTTTGTGGTACAGCGTTTCGAAGGTCTGCTTCAGCAGTTTGCCATTCTGGCGGTCTTCATGCCGATGCTTGCGGACACCGGGGGCAACACCGGCAGTCAGTCGGCGACCCTGGTTGTCAGGGCTCTTGCCATGAAAGAGATATCCTCCCGGGATGTCTTGCGGATTCTCAGAAAGGAACTGATAATCGCCCTTTTGCTTGGTGTAATGCTCGGGGTGATTGCCTACGGGAGGGTTGTATTTTTCAGCGGCGGCGCATTTTCCTCTGAGACGTTTCCGATGTATGCCATTGGATTTGCGGTTGCTCTAGCCCTGGGCTTGCAGGTGCTTACTTCGACGCTGATCGGTTCGGTACTGCCCTTGCTTGCATCGGCGCTAAAACTCGATCCAGCCCTTATTGCCAGTCCTGCAATCACGACAATTGTAGATATAACCGGGCTGGTTATATATTTCTCTACCGTGAAGTTTGTCCTGGGTGTATAACAGTGTCTTCTTCACTTTTATCCACCCTTTCCATCGGCAGCAGCGCCAGTTCCCGCAGTATCTTTTCATCCAGGTCCGGAGCTTCTTCCAGAAGCTCCGGGTTCTGTACAAAGTTCTTGAACAGCTGAAGGGCTTTTGCCGCGTAGACCCCTTCGGATATACGGTCGTCCATGGTGTATTTTATATCGATCACCAGCCGTACAACAGGCTTGGCTTTCTCGTTCAGAACAAGGGCCCTGTGCATTCGTCCTATGACCATGAACATCGATGCGTTCCCCCACTCATACAGATGATGATACGCCGCATCCAGCCCCACGCTTCCCAGGTTGGCCACATACAGGCTGGTATACAGGGGGTCTATCTCGATCATGCTTTTCGGGGCGATACCGAAATAGTCGAGAAAACGGAATATCTTCACCACAGCGTTAACGATAAACCGGGGCATTTTTGCAAAAAAATCCACCTCGTGATCACTGATGTTGCCCTCCCAGTCCCGGGCTTCGGTAACGTCCCGGTTGACCCTGCGGCGTACATCCTCCAGCGTATCGCGGGGCGAAAAGCTTATCTTGGCATTTGTTTCCTGTCCGTCGTCGCCCATCTCCTTCTTTACGATAAAGGAGATCTGCAGCCGGTTGCGCTGATAGATCCTCTGCCCCGAAACAAAGCGGTTCAGCTGGGGGCGGAGGGATATCGTCCTGACCGCCGCCGCCAGAAGAATATGAAAAAGGGATATTCGCTCTTCCGGTCCCCGTGAACGGTTCCTCTGTTTGAGGAACTCCCGGGTGTTTTCCACCTCCAGGGTCTGGGAAAAGTAGATGGCCGACTCGTTGCGTTTCCGCATTACAAAGGGATTGATAATCCGGAACGACGGGAGCCCCTTGATCAGGACTCCGTCATATCGTTTTCGCATGCCCATGGGCAAATAATATCATGGAATGCAGGAAAGGGGGGTAACTATGTTTTGGATATCAATCTCTTGTACCAGACATTCATGGATTCGATGCCTGTGGAGATGCGGGTGTTTTTTACCAGAGTACCGGCATACTTGTAGCCGGAACGCTTGAAAACGGTATTCATGCCCATGGAATCGAGACGGGCAATGGTATAGGCCGTGGGAAGCCCTCGCTGAATGGCCGCCTGCTCAAGTACCCGCAGCAGCTTGACTCCCAGACGCTGACCCCGGTACTTGGGGAGGACTGCAAAGTCCGTCATTTCCGCAGCTCCGGCACTGTGGTTTATCTCGGCGGAAGCCAGGGCAACCAGTTTTTTCCCGTCCCGGATACCATAGTAGAGGGTCTTGGTGCCCATGTTCTCCCTGAGGAATTCGGGATCGTCGATGGGGAAGGGGTAGTCCGGGAAAATCTCGCCGTACAGCTTTGCCATTTCCGGAATGTCGGATTCCTTCATCTTGCTGAACTGAAGGTTCTTTCCCAGACGCCCGGGCAGAATCGGACGGTAAAAGCTCATTACCCGTCGAAACTGTTCAACCTTTTTTTTCGGTGGTGCGTCCCGCTCTTCATCGAAGAATTTTCCCATAAAGAGACCGTCTTCGGTTCCATCGAAAAATCCCGGTATCCGTGCCTCCTCCCGGTATCCATTGTCCAGAAACGCTGATCCGCAGTGTTCAGGAACAATCGCAAAGGATTTGGCATAGGACTTTTCGCTGCAGATTTTGTCGATCTTTTCGACGATGCCGGGGTAGTCCTCCTCGGCCAGCTCCATTAAGTAAAGCCGGTTGTTGTAGGGGCCATGCTGGATTCTGCTGGACCCCAGGGTCTCGATCTGATCATGGTCTATTGTATTCTGTGCCATTATTCGTCCTCCTCTCTTCGTTCTAATCTGGCATTGTCGGCAGGTATCAGGGATGATACCTCGTCCCAGTCGGCGAGCAGCTGCTCGATGCCGATAGCCTGGGTTTCTCTGGCGTCATCGAGCTTGAGCTGCAGATGACAGTCGTCGCACTGCCGGTCGCAGTAGGTGGCGGGATACGCCTCAGGCTCGTGATAAACACTGATTACCCCCTCGTAGTTTCTCAGGACAACCTTGTTCGATGACCAGGAGATAAGGTAATTGGGCATGATGGGAATCTTGCCTCCTCCTCCCGGAGCATCGATAACGTAGGTTGGTACGGAAAAACCGCTGGTGTGGCCTATCAGGCTTTCGAGGATCTCCACGCCCTTTCCGACGGGGGTTCGGAAATGGGAGAGTCCTTCTGACAGGTCGCACTGGTACAGGTAGTAGGGGCGAACCCGGTTAGCCACAAGCTTGTGGACCAGGCTGCGCATTATCCGGGGGCAGTCGTTGACGTCCCGCAAGAGTACCGACTGATTTCCCAGGGGAATACCGGCATCTGCAAGCTTTTTCAGTGCCTCCCGGGATGAATCGGTGAGCTCCCGGGGATGGTTGAAGTGGGTGTTCAGCCAGATGGGGTGATATTTCTTCAGCATCTCCACCAGTCTGTCGGTAATCCTGTAGGGCAGCACAACGGGCATGCGGCTTCCGATACGGATGACCTCCACGTGGGGAATGGAGCTGATCTCTTTCAGTATCCATTCCAGGTAATCATCCGAAAGCATCAGGGGGTCCCCGCCGGAGAGCAGAACGTCCCGGATCTGGGGGGTGTTCCGGATATACTCCACTCCCTGCATGATGGTTTCTCTGTCGGGGATAAAATCGCTGTCGCCTACCTTGCGTTTGCGTGTGCAGTGGCGGCAGTACATGGAACAGATGTTGCTGATGTGAAAGAGCACCCTGTCGGGATATCGGTGGGTAATACCCGGCGCCGGGCTGTCGTGGTCTTCGTGAAGCGGGTCCGCGGTCTCGCATTTCTGGATGCTGAGTTCGTTTACCGACGGAAAGGACTGCTTGAAAATGGGATCGTTCCTGTAATCCCCTGTTTCGATGAGTGAGAGGTAATAGGGGGTAATGGACAGGGGAAATCGGGCAAGGGTCTCTTCGATTTCCAGGCGCTCCACCTCGTTGAATTGTATCCCTGTAAGGCGTTCAAAGGTATGGATATCCTGGATGGAGTGTTTCAGCTGCCACTTCCAGTCCCGCCAGAGAGTCCGGTTTGCGTTGTTCTCTATCTTCTCGGCAATATTTTTCTGTTGTACAGTAAGCATATATTTACAGCTCCTTTGGGTTTATTCTTTTTAGAGGGATTCAGGTTATAAATGCGGCAGGGAAATTATTTTGTCGTAATTAAATGGTAATTTAGAAGTGTTTCCAAGCATCTGGATACAGGATATATGTATTTCCTGGCCTTGTCAACATGCTTAGTATACAAAATAAAGGATGGGTAAAATTCCCCCGGCTGTCCCTGGGACAACCGGGGAATCTGCTTTGGTCTATTCAGTCTTAAACTTTCCAACTTCCCTGGAAAGGGTCTCTATACTGTGGTTGTTCTGCTGGGTCAGCTCGGAAATATGCACCACCGACTGGTTTATCTGTACCGCTCCGCCGGCCATTTCATTGATGCTCTGGCTTATCTCTTCGCTGATCTGGGACAGGCGGGTCATCTCGTCGATGACCTCGGAACTTCCTGCGCTCATTTCGCCGGAAGAATCCGCCACTTTGCGGGAAATTTCCTGGATCTCCGCCAGGGCGTCCAGAACCTGCCTGCTTCCCACTACCTGTTCATCCATGGCGCTCTTGATAAGAGCCTCCTGCTCGGAAACCTGCTGACTCAGCTCATATTGCCGGTCGAAACGCTGCCGTGCCTGGGCCAGGGATGTTCCTATGCGGTCGATTGATTCCTTCAGGGTTGTAAGGGCGCTGCCGATGGCTGTACCCTGACTGCCCGCTTCCTCCGCCAGCTTGCGTATTTCATCGGCAACAACGGCAAAACCTTTGCCGAATTCTCCGGCGTGGGCTGCCTCTATGGCGGCATTCATGGCCAGAAGGTTGGTCTGGGAGGAGATTTTCTGGATCATTTCAGTCGCTTCTTCAAGTCCCTCCGAATGGGTCATAACGGTCCGGGAAATCTGGGACAGCTCCTCCATGCCCCGGCGGCCGGCTTCAGAGGCCTCCTGCAGCTCCTTCATGGATGCTGTGTTCCGCTCGAGACTCTCGGTTACCGACTTTATGTTTGCCACCATCTCCTCTATGGAAGCGGATGACTCGGTTACCCCCGAGGCCTGTTCCGACAGACTTTCGTCCAGGGCTTTGATTCCCAGCGCAATGGTGGAAACCGTGGCACGGGACTCTTCGACGCTGGCGGACTGGCTGACGACGCGTTCCTTGATGCTCTCGATATTGGCGGTGATCTGGTTTATGGCCGAGGCGGTTTCCGTCATGTTGGAAGCCAGGTCTACTCCGGATTCCTGCAGGGAAGAGGTCTCCTTCTGGATCGCTTTAACCAGATCCGTCAATTTCTCGAAGGTTATGTTCATGTACCGGGAAAGCTGATCTATCTCGTCGTTTCCCTTTGCGGCAAGTCTGCGGGTAAGGTCGCCTTCTCCTTCTGAGATGTCCCGCAGGCTGGCCACTGTTACCCCGACCCGTCTGGTTATGGAGCGTATGGAGACAAACAGGAGAGTCGCCATGACGGCCAGAACGACAATCGTGGTCAGTATGTTTATAGTCCGCATGCTGATGAGGTCCTCGAATAATTCGGCATATTCAACCCGGGTGGCAAAGATCCAGCCGGTTACGGGGACTTCCTGAAAGGCTGCAATAATCCACTCCCCCTCCCAGGGATATTCCACAAGACCACTCTGTTCCGCCAGCATGTATGCCCCGAAATCCTCCCCGGCTATGTTGAGCTGCATGATGTTTTCCTTGACAGGGTGAGCTATTACTGTTCCTTCCGAGTCGATCATGTAGCCATAGCCGGTTTCTCCAAGCTTTACGGTATCGACGAAATTGTCCGTAAACCGGGCCAGTTCCACCGAAGCATGGGCAACTCCGACAACCTTGCCTTCGTCAAACACCGGAGCAGCCACGACAAAGATCGGCTCCCCGTTTATCTGGCTTATAATGATATTGGAGATCGCCGGCTGCCCCTGCATGGCCTGCTTGAAATGGGCCCGGGAACTCAGGTCCAGTACTCCAACCTGGGAGGGATTATTGTTGGCCCGGGCTATACCGTTTCTGTCCAGAAGTCCGACGGTAGAGAAAATAGTATAGGTATCCCTGACCTCTTTAAGGTATGTGTTGGCAGCCCCGGTCAGTCCTGAATCACTCCCCGATCTGAGGACCTCGGACATTATGGGAGCAGCCGCCACGGACTGGATGTTTTTTACCCGGTCCGAAACCCATTCATTGGTCTGACCCGCCATTACCTGGGTCAGCTGCATTGCTTCATTGTGATGTACGTCCTCGAGGATCTGGGCGGAGCGCATGTAGGAGAGCAGCGACAGTGCCGCAAGGCCGATGGCCATGACCAGCATTGCCGGAAGCATGACTTTTTCACGAAGTTTCAGATTCATTTCTGTCACTCCTTCTCCGGAATACCGGGACTGAACTGTCGGTAATCCGGGACTTTGAAGCCGGCGGGGAAATCCCCGGGGGAGAAGGGTTTCCAGGTCTGGTTTCTGCCGAAAAAGGCGATCTTTCCCCGTACTATCAGGTCGCCTTTCTCTTTCCAGATGGCCGCCCCGTAGACCTTCGGTTCCTTGCCTTCGTCATCTCCCGGATCCATTATTTTGCCTCCGGTCCACTGGTCTTTTCTACTGTTGTATTCCAGCTCCCAGAAGATATCCAGTCCGGCAAAGGGCGGGTTTCCTTTAAGGTAAGGGCTTCGTTTTTTCTGCAGATGGATATGGTCCTCCACTGTGCGGCCGTCATCGGCGTAGATGAGCACGACCCGACCGTAGAGCATGTCGTTGTGTGTATAGACCGCCACCACCGATTTCGGCAGCCCTGTTTCATCGTCAATGGTTTTCCAGAAGCCCGTAACGTCTTTTTCTGCAAAAAGCGCGGTTGATGCCAGCAGCATGAGAATCGCCAGTATGGGGATATGTTTTTTCATTCCGACTCCTTCATTTACATAGGAATATTTTTCATGGAACGTACTACCAATTATTATAATTATTGTCCACTTTCGCAAATTTTTTCCTCCAGCTTGACCTGATCTTTGAGCCCTGATAGTTTTACGACCATGAGAATGACAAAGCTGTTTTCGCGGACCCTCCGGGAGACCCCGGGCAAGACTGAATCCAGGGGGCATGAGTATCTGCTCCGGGCGGGCTTTATCCGTCAGAGCGCTGCGGGTATCTATACCGCCCTTCCTCTGGCGTTTCGCAGTCTGCGTAAAATAGAGCAGATAATCCGGGACGAGATGGACGCCATCGGCGGACTCGAAATGCTGATGCCCGTAGTAAATCCCGCGGAAATCTGGAAGGAGACCGGCCGCTGGTTTACCATTGACGCGGAACTCTCCCGCTTCAAGGATCGCAACGAACGGGACATGGTTCTGGCCATGACCCACGAAGAGGCGGTCACCGACATAATGCGGGACGAAATCCAGACCTATCGTCAGCTTCCCTGCATGGTCTACCATATCCAGACCAAATGGCGGGACGATCCCCGGCCCCGGGCTGGACTTATCCGGGTACGGGAGTTTACCATGAAGGACAGCTACAGCTTTGACCGGGACTACGCCGGCCTGGAGAAGCAGTACGATGCCCATTATCACGCCTACTTCCGTATCTTCAAGCGCTGCGGCCTTCCGGTTATCGCGGTTGCCTCCGATACCGGCATGATGGGCGGGAAGGTCAGCCACGAGTACATGTACCTGAATCCCATCGGCGAGGACACCCTCATTCTCTGCAGCGACTGTGATTACAGCGCCAACCGGCAGGTTGCGGAGGTTCACAAGCAGCTCTACCCGGAAGACCAGGCTCCTGTGGAAGAGGTGGAAACCCCGAACTGCGCCACCATCGAAGAGCTGGCAGACTTTCTGGACATTCCGACCCGCAAAACTGCCAAGGCGGTAATGGTAATGGGACGCTTCGTCGACGAAAAGAACGAAGAAGAGACCCGGGAAAAACTCATCCTTGCCATAATACGGGGAGACATGGAGATAGAGGAGGCGAAGCTGCAGAAAGCCAGCGGAGCCCTGAGCCTCAGGCCTGCCCACGAGGAGGAGATCCGCGCCTGCGGACTTGTTCCCGGCTACGCTTCTCCGGTGGGAATCAAGGACTGCATGATTATCGTCGACGATTCCGCCGCCGGTTCCAACAACCTGGTGGGCGGCGCTAACAAAGAGGGCTACCACCTTCTGAATACCAACTTCGGCCGGGACTACAGCGGAACCATCGCCGATATAGCCTCCGCCCGGGACGGAATGGCCTGTCCCGGATGCGGCAAAAAGCTCGAAGCCAAACGGGGGGTCGAGGTTGGAAACATCTTTCAGCTGGGAACCCGCTATTCGGAAAGCATGGGCTGCACCTACCAGGATGAAAACGGCAGGGCCCAGCCTGTGGTCATGGGCTCCTACGGTATCGGGGTGGGCCGGCTTCTGGCATGCCTGGCGGAGGAGTACAACGACGACAAGGGGCTCAAGCTCCCTGCCTCCGTGGCTCCCTTCCACGTGCATATTGTCAACCTGCTGAAGACCAGCGAGGAGGCGGAGAAGATCTACGCCGATCTGATTGAAAGCGGGCTGGAGATCATCCTTGACGACCGCAAGGAGACCGCGGGAGTAAAATTCAACGACGCAGATCTCCTGGGAATGCCCCTGCGCATAACCCTGGGCAACAAGGCCTTCAAGGACGGGGAGGTGGAGTTCACCCGCCGAGCTGACGGGGACAACTACCGGGTTCCCCTGGCGGAGGTGGTAACCGCCGCCAAAGAAGCTGTTTACGGTTAGTCAGCCCTGTTCGGTTTCCGGCACAGCCCGGAGGTAGACTGTCTCTTCGGGGTTCAGGAAGCGGTAGTTCGGCAGGTGCTCCACCATGCTCTGGGTCAGGGCTGTGTTTTTCGGGAGCACCAGAACGCCGTTTTTCAGAACCAGATCGTTCTTCAGGACCATTCCGGCGGCGAGGTTCTTGATCTGGATGGGAATCCCGGAATCCTTGCTGTCCTTCACGGCAGCTTCCTGATCCCGGAGGATCCGGATGACCTGCGGGTCGTAGATGGTCTGTACGCCCCTGGTCATCTTTTCCAGCGCAGCAGAACGCTCCATTCTTTCTTCGTAAATCAGCCGTACATAATCCGCTGCGGTCCGGATAATCCGGGAGCCCAGGGGAATCTCATCTCCACTTAAGCCTCCCGGTTTTCCGTTGCCGTCGAAACGTTCATGGTGGTGCTTGATCAGAATGGCTATGGGACCAAGGGCGGAGAGCGTGTTCAGGAGACGAGCGCCTTCTTCGGCATGGTCGGCACTCAGGTAGTCGCCGCTGTTCGATTCAAAAAGGCCGATTTCCTGCAGCAGGGCGGCGGTCCGTATATTGTAGAGCTCTTCCTGACCAAGTTCCATGGCCACGGCGATTCGTTCCGCCAGCCGGGCGGCCCGGGAGGAGAACTCGTGCATCTCGGGACGTACGAGACCGATTATATGTGACAGCAGGGTTACAATACCCCCCAGGGTTTCTTCTGCTTTCGCCTGCTCCGATTTGACGGTGGTCAAGGCCTTCTGCAGATACATGGTGCGCCGGGCGACCTCGTTTTTCAGGGATTCGTTCTGGGCCTTAAGCTGGGCTTCCAGCTCCCGGTTGTAGCGCCTGAGCCTTCCGTATTCCGCAGCACTGCGCACCGTGCTTATCAGGTCCCCGTCGTTCCAGGGTTTTACCAGGTAACGGTAGACCTCTCCCTTGTTGACCGCCTTCAGAATATTCTCGGTATTTGCGTAGCCGGTCAGGATGCAGCGGACAACATCGGGAAAACGCTCTTTTGCATAATGAACAAACTGACTGCCCGCTATCTTGGGCATCTTTTCATCCGAGACCAGAACATCAATCTGGCGTGTCGCCAGAATACCGGCTCCCTCTTCGGCGCTCAGGGCCGTCAGAATTTCAAACTCGGGGTATTCGAAGAATACCCGCTTCAGGGACTGGAGAATGTTGTACTCGTCGTCCACAAACAGGATTGTATAGGAACTCATATAAGAAATATTACAATTTGTGTTAAGAAAAGATCAAGTACTATTTACAATAAATCTATTTTCTCCATATATTGTATGTATGAACAATCTTTACCTCTGGACAGTTCCCGGATTGTGCCTGGTTTTCGCGTTATACGTGATTCTCTTCAGGACCTGCAGACGGAAAAAGAGGTCCCTCAAGGATACCAACGAACTAATTGCGGAAAGCATGCTGGATCTAGTACGCGGAAAAGGATTCAACTCCTTTTTGCGGGTTGTGAACAGTGCCATGGGGTCGAAAAGCGTGATCCTTGTCTTTTTCGATAATTACATTCCCATCGATTTCCATTTCTTCAGCAGGGATCCGGCCCTGCGCATCAAGGTTCCTGAACTTGAGGCAATCATTGAACAGCCGGATGAACATGTTCGCAGTGTCCTGGATGAGCTGCGTGAAAAAAAAACAATCTGCCGTGAGGGACGGTATAGTTCCCTGTACGGCAGTCTTGAGGGAAACAACGCGATGCTGCTGGGCTTCTCCTTTCGCGGACAGGTCTTCGCGGTTTTCCAGTTCGTGGACCGGAGCCGCTCCTTCTGCGGACGAGAAGCCATGGAGAACCCGACTCTGCTGAAAACCCTGAACGCGGTAACCCAGCATTTTTACATGGATCACATCCAGACGGAAAAGCGGCGCCAGGCGGAGAATGCCCTGCGCAGTTCGGAGGAGTTGTACCGGCTGATTTTCGAAGAGTCCATGGATCTTGTATATCATACCGATGCAGAAGGACGGATCCTCGCGCTTAATCCGGCGGGACTTGAACTGCTTGGTTATAATGCGGAGTCGGAACTCCGGGGCCGGCGTTTTCACGAGTTTTTCAGCAACGATGAACAGCGGGATTTCTACTTTGAGATGATCAGATCCCAGAGGGAGATCAGGGACATGGAGGTTATCCTCGTCAACCGGGAGGGGAAAAAGATCTTCTGTCTGGAGAGCGCCAGCGCCTCCTTCGACAGCCTGGGAGAGGTAAAATCATATACCGGAATAATCAAGGATATAAGCGAGCGTATTGAACTTGAGAAGGAGCTTTTCAACGCCAATATTGAGCTGAGCGAAACCAATAATCAGCTCCAGAAGGTCCAGGCGCAGATGGTGCAGACCGAAAAGATGGCCTCCATCGGGCAGCTTGCCGCCGGTCTGGCCCATGAAATCAACAATCCCCTGGGCTTCGTGCGCAGCAATTTCTCCACCCTCAAACGCTACAATGACTTTCTGATCAGCTTTGCGGACGATGTCTCCGGTCGCATTACCCCGGAGAAGATAGCGGCTCTGCGAAAACTGCGGCAAAAATACCGGATTGACGAGATCAAAGCGGACCTGGAGGCTGTTTTTACCGAAACGGAAGAGGGTATGGACCGCATGATGGATATTGTCCAGAATCTGCGGAATTTCTCCCACGACAGCCGGTCGGGGGATGTGGGAGAGCTTGATCTGAACACGGCCCTGAAAAGCAGCCTGGTAATTGCCCGGAACGAAATAAAATATCACGCCTCCGTCTCCCTGGATCTCAGGGACCTGCCGGTAATTCGCTGCCGGCCGGGGGAGATAAAACAGATTATGCTGAACATGATTGTGAACGCCGCCCAGGCGGTGAGGGATAGCGTCGAAAAAGGTGAGAAGGGCAGGATAAGAATCTCCAGCTTCAGCGGCGACTCTTTTGCCTGTTTTTCCATTGAAGATTCCGGTCCGGGGATTCCCGGAGAGATTCGGCCGAAGATTTTCGATCCCTTCTTTACCACCAAGGATGTCGGTTCGGGAACGGGGCTGGGATTGAGTATCTCCTACGATATCGTGGTCCATAAGCACCACGGCAGAATCCTGGTGGGAGATTCCACCCTGGGGGGTGCGAAATTTACTGTAATGCTGCCCCTGGTAGGCCTTGGAAGCGATGACGAGCTGGGGGATCTTGAGGAAATTTAGCAGAACCCCGGCATTTTTACTGTTTCTACTTGACAGAACGCTGGTGGCGGTGTTCTAATGTTACTGCACATAGTAACATGTGGCCGCTTTAAGGAGGAACTATGGCTACCCGTGTTTTTTTAAGCGAAGATGAAATGCCCAGGCAGTGGTACAACATTGCGGCGGATCTGCCGTCCCCGCTGCAGCCGCCCCTCGGGCCTGACGGAACCCCTGTGACCCCGGAGATGCTCGCACCCATATTTCCCATGTCCCTGATAGAGCAGGAGGTAAGCCGGGAGCGGTGGATCAATATTCCCGAGGAGGTTCTGGGTATCCTCGCCAAGTGGCGGCCTTCGCCCCTGCACCGGGCCCATTCCCTGGAGAAGTTCCTTGGAACCCCCGCGCGGATCTATTACAAGAACGAAAGCGTCTCTCCCGCGGGCAGTCACAAACCCAATACCGCAGTGGCCCAGGCCTACTATAACAAGCAGGCCGGGGTAAAACGGCTCACCACCGAGACCGGAGCCGGCCAGTGGGGCAGCGCTCTTGCCTTTGCCTCCGCCCAGTTCGGCCTGGAGTGCAAGGTCTTCATGGTGCGCATAAGCTTTGACCAGAAACCCTACCGAAAGCTGATGATGCAGACCTGGGGTGCCGACTGCGTGCCCAGCCCCAGTATGGAGACCCAGGCGGGCAGGGATGTCCTGGCAAAATATCCCGATACCCCCGGCAGCCTCGGCATAGCCATCAGCGAGGCTGTGGAAGCGGCGGTTACCGATCCCGGAGGGGAGACCAAGTACAGCCTGGGGAGCGTTCTGAACCATGTCATGCTCCACCAGACAGTAATCGGTCTTGAAACTAAGAAGCAGCTGGAGAAGTTCGGCGAGAAGCTCCCGGACATCGTTATCGGATGCGCCGGCGGGGGCAGTAACTTTGCCGGACTGGCCTTTCCCTTTGCCCATGAAAAGATCAACGGCGCGGACATAGATATTATTCCCGTTGAGCCTTCCAGCTGTCCCACCCTGACCAGGGGACCCTTTGCATATGATCTGGGGGATTTTTCCGGTATGACCCCTCTTTTACCGATGCACACCCTGGGGCACAATTTTGTGGCCCCCCCGATACATGCCGGGGGACTCCGCTATCACGGTATGGCGCCGCTGGTCTCCCAGGCGGTGGTGGAGGGACTCCTGAATCCCCGGTCCATTCATCAGCTCGAATGCTACGAAGCTGCCATGACCTTCGCTCGGACAGAAGGTATCATCGTCGCACCGGAAACGAGCCATGCCGTCGCAGGTGCCATTCAGGAGGCCAATCGGGCCCGGGAAGAGGGCAAGGAGAAGGTGATCGTCTTCAACCTCAGCGGCCACGGTCTGGTGGACCTTAAGGGTTACGAGGCCTACATGAACGGCGAACTCCACGACTATGAGTTCCCCCAGGAGGAGCTGGATGAAAACCTGAAGGCCCTGGAGGGCTTTCCAAAAGCCGAGACGGTCAAGAGCGGAAAATGGTAGAAGAAGGAGCCGGGTATCCGGATGCGAAGGAGCGCTATTGCCGGCGCCTGGGGCATCCGGTACCCTTCCGGTACTGCCGGCTTACCGCAGACAGCACCGCCTGCAGCGCTATAGGGGAGTGCTGGGCTGGGGACCCCGAGGTGCGGGATCTTGCAGCAAAACTCACAGAGTCCGGATCGAAAATTCCTGCGCCCCCCAAGTCCGCCCAGCTCTACGAGCTGATACGCCGGGCGAGGGAAGTGAGATCCGGAACTGCTGAATAATCCCCGCCCTTGATCGAGGGTACGTTCCGGGGATATACTCCCTTCCTATTATGCGATTTGAGTCACGTGGTGCTGGTGTACCTTTTCACCCGCGCCGTTTTTCTTTTTTTTACGGCTGGATAATCCTCGGTCTCTCTTCCCTCGGCATGCTGATGAGCATTCCCGGGCAGACCATGGGTGTCTCTGTATTTACTGACCACCTCATGGAGGCCCTGGACTTGAGCCGGGTACATTTGAGCCTTGCCTATCTGCTGGGAACGGTGGGAAGCGCCCTTATTCTTGCCCAGGCGGGTAAGCTTCTGGACCGCATCGGAGCCCGACTTATGGGCACCGCGGTGGTTTTGCTTTTGGGGCTGACCCTCTTCGGGGTTTCCGCCATTGACGGCATCCGTTCCCTTATCTTCCGGATTATTCCCTTCGCCGGAGATGTGTTCATCGGTTTTTTGCTTATTTCCGTGGGCTTCTTTTTTATGCGCTTTCTCGGTCAGGGGGTCCTTACACTCCTGAGCCGGAACATGGCGATGAAGTGGTTCGACCGCCGGAGGGGTCTTGCCAACGCGGTTATCGGAATAGTCGTGAGCTTCGGTTTTTCCGCCGCGCCCATGCTGCTTCACGTTCTTATCGAGGACTTCGGCTGGCGCGGAGCCATGCGGGTCATGGGGATGGTTCTGCTCTTCGGTTTTTCCGGAATATTTCTTCTCCTTGCCAGAGACAATCCCTTTATCTGCGGGTTGCGTCCGGATGGAGCCCCGGCCCCGGCGGATGAAGAGGATGATTCTGATGGCTTGACTCGGACCGGTCCCGACTACACCCTGTCCGAGGCCAGACGGACCCTTACCTTCTGGGTGTATGCCATGTCCCTTGTTCTTTTCAGTCTGGTAATAACTGCTGTTACCTTCCACATTATCTCGATTTATGACGAAGCGGGTATGGGTGCGGAAAAGGCCGTCTCTATTTTTCTTCCCGCGGCGTTGATATCCCTGGTGTTCAATGTGGGGGCCAGCTGGGCCAGCGACCGGATGCCCCTGAAAATATTTCTCTTCATGCTGCTTGCAGGCTTGCTTATCGAACTTGCCGCAGTAGCTTTTTTAAAGGACGGTGTATTCTATTTTCTGATGATTCTGGGGCACGGTATAAGCGGCGGGATCATGAACCTTTTAAGTCCCGTTGCCTGGCCCCGGTTTTTCGGTATCAGGCACCTGGGATCGATCTCGGGTTTCGCCATGGGAATGACCGTGGCGGGATCCGCCGCCGGACCCTACCTCTTCAGCCTCTCACTTTCCCTTTTCGGCAGCTACTCCTATATCTGCTGGTCTTCGGCGGTTTTTGGCTTAATAATTTCGTTGTTGGCCCTTTTTTCCAAGGTTCCTGTTAAGGGACGCAGGGCATAATGCATAACATTTGGAGGGTTGTGATGCCAGGAAAAACTGGTTTTACACGTCTGATCGTATTTTTCTCCCTGTTTGCGGTATCCGGCGCAGTTTCTGCCCAGGATATTTCTACTGATCTGGCTGTGCCTGTTATCAGATTAGAGAAACATTTAATGAGTCTCGATTATTATGATCAATTTCTTGGTGGCGACCACATTTTCGAAGATTATATGTATGAGATATTCCGGATCAACCAGGGAGATTTTGACGAAGGGGAGGGTGTGGTTCTGGAAGTCATGTTCGGGCAGGATGGAAGTTTGCTGTTTGAACAGGCGCTGCTTTCAGCCACTGAACGGCAGTCGCGATGGTGGATGATACACCTGAGCAGTAGAGATTATGAAATCTATTATGAAGTAGAAGTTCATGATTCCGGAGTCAGCTATTTCCGCTTTGTTGTCCCTTACTCTATGAACTTGGTTGTAGAGATGGCCGAGTTTACGGGACTCGTCGACCTTGTTGATTATGCAGAGGACGAAAGTTATCAGTCCTGGCATACATTATCCTCAGGAAGTGAGTATTTGATTCTGGAATATTACGACTTGGCGAAGGATACAGTAATTCATATTGCTGTAGAAGATATTATAGATGACTATTCTTCGGGAGAGAATTTTGTAATAGGGATCCGAGAGGATTGATATTCAGGATTTTAACCGTTTCACTTTCTCCAGATACAGCTCCATCTCGAATTTCCGCTTCAGACCCTTTGCTCCCATGGGCCTGATTTTTCCGAAGAGTGGCCGTTCCGGGAAGGGACGGTCGTGTCTGCCGAAAACCCAGGCAATTCCGGCATAGCCGTTGCAGTCCCTGCCGTCGATGCTGTAGGTATCGTTCAGTTCGAGCAGCAGCCTGTAGGCTTCCCGCCAGTCCGGCATCCACTGGATAAGCCGTTTTCCCCAATACATGCGCATATATCCATGCATCTTGCCGGTGAGAAGGAGTTCCTTCTGAGCTGCATTCCAGAAGGGATCTCCGGTTTCCCCGGCCACCAGCTGCTCCTTGGTGTAGACTTCGGGTCTTTCGTCACCGGCGTGGCTGTCAAGGCTCTCCTGTGCCCAGGGGGGAACGGCATCGGGGTTGTCGCAGGAGGGATTGAAAAGGCAGAAGTTGATTGCCAGTTCCCGGCGGACAATCAGCTGTTCAAGGAATGCCGAAGCTCCTTCCGTCAGCCGTAAATCCTCCCGGGAGGCAGCCATGACCGCCAGGGCGGCGCTTACAGGAGACAGATTGCCGAAGTGCAGGTAGGGGGAGAGTTCCGACTGAATGTTGAGCCCCGGATCGTTGCGGGAATCATGATAGTGGGAAAGATTCCCGGCGAGGAAATTGTCTATCCTCTTCCAGGCCTCCACCTCACCGCCGGGCATCTCATTCACTGGAAAAACCGTCTCCCGTATACCGAAGGCCCCCATGTTTTTCAGCACAGTTTCCGGTTTTATGGAACGGAAGGGCCGGAAGGGCGGAGCTTCAGCGGACTTTCGGGGATTCCTCAGAACCGGCAGGGGGCCCACTGGTGCAAGGTACAGGTCGATAAGCCTCTGGAGTTTTCGCCGCAGGGTCGCGGCGGAATATTCCTCCTTGTCGCTGGCCTGAAAAGGGGGAACCACCACATCGCTGTCCAGCTGAATCATCGGCTGGACAAGTCTATCCGCGATCTTCCGCCGCCATTGCCTTTGTACTGCTGTATAGCCGCTGTCGCAGACCACGCAGGCCGCCTCCTTCGCAGCCCGGGGAATTCCCTCCTCGGGAGAAACCAGATCCACGATAAGGGGTATGCCCAGGCTTTCCAGGGATACCTCGAGCTCAATCAGACCCTGGAGCAAAAAGGAAAAATGCCGGCTGTTTGCTCCGGGATAGTCCGGCACCAGACAGAAGCAGGCGTAGAGGGGAAGGTCCAGGGTGTTGGCAGTCATGACAGCTGCGGCCAGTGCATGATTGTCACGGACTCTGAGGGCCTGCTGAACCCAGAGAAGGACGAAGTGCGAATTACGGGTAGTACTGCCTGGATAAATACGGATTCTGGAGCCGAAAATCTTTTTAAGCTCCTCCTCCGGGACGGACAGGGATGACCGGGATGCTGCAGTATCGCTTGTGTTCATGGGCTGTATACCCTGATTTGTGTGAGTTCTTCTGCAAGCCGCAGCCCCTCGTGCAAGGAGCCTGCAATGTAATCGGCCGGCAGGTTTTTTCGGCCCCTTTTTTCTTCCGAGAAGGCCTTTCCTCCCAGGACGATCGGTATGCGGGCAAGCCGCTCTTCCCGGCGCAGCCTGTGGATCAGCAGTTCACCGGAGTCCCTGTTTTCACTGAGGGTGGCGGAGAATGCCAGCAGGTGGGGACGGGCGGAGAGGGCAAGGGATACCAGCTGGTCTGTCGGAACCTTGTCTCCCAGAAAAAAGGCCCGCCAGCCGGCCTGCTCAAGCAGATCCCGCAGCATTCTGATTCCGATGCTGTGGCTCTCCCCCGGAACGGTGGCACAGATACAGAGTTTGTCCGATGGCGGGGCCTTGGGATATTTCGTTCGCAGGCGATCCATGAATCCCTCCACCCCGTGACTGATTATATGCTCCTCCGCCACTGAAATATTGCCCCCCGCCCAGAGTTCGCCTGTCAGGATCAGGAGAGGTTCAAGAATATCCAGGTAGATTTCGGCCATGTGTGTCCCGGAGACGACCAGACTCTCCAGGCTCTCCCAGGCGTCCAGTTCCCTGCCTTCCAGAATTCTTCTGAGGATCTCGTCAGGCCTGGGTTTCGCAGCTGCCTGTCCCTCACCTCCCCCTGCGGATCCCGGGCCTGTCCGGACCCCCAGCATCCTGTCCAGGGAAGCATTGAAAAGTTCCGCCAGGGCCACCAGTTTCTGCTGGTCCGGAAAACGGCTGTTGTTCTCATAATTGGCTATTGTTGTCTGTCCTACCTTCAAAACCCGGGCAACCTGTTTCTGGCTCATTCCGTTTTTCTTGCGGTAGTAGCGCAGCCACTGTCCGAATTGCTGTTCCATATATACTCCAGAATTAAAATAACACGAAACGTGAAAGAAGGTCAAAATATTTCTTGCATTATGGCATTATGTAATATATTTTGTCTGTATGGCTGCAAACAAAACTCCAGGAATACTGTTTCCGGCCCTGCTGCTGGTACTGATTCTTGCAGGATGCCGGGGCCGGGACTCGGTATCCGCTGCGACCTGGAATCCCGCTAACGCCGATACTCCGCCGCCGGCTGTGGAGGTCGTTGCCGTGGAACAGGGAAAACTCTATAACAGCATCGGTTCAAGCGGGACTGTGCGGGGCAGAAAAGAGGCCCGTATAGTGAGCTCAAGCCAGGGAATGGTCAGGTCTTTTCCGGTGCGTCTAGGTCAGATGGTCGGGGAAGGGGATGTTATTCTCCGTCTGGATGATGAACTCGCCTCCTACGCAGCAGAACAGGCCAGGACGGGATGGGAGATTGCCAGGGCTGACCTGGAGGTACTGAGCTCCCTTTATGACAGGGGAAACGCCTCCCGGGTTGATCTTGAGCGGGCCAGAAGCAGCGAGCGTGGTGCCCGGGCCGCCTATGACCAGAGTCTCAGAATCCTTGAAGACAGAACAATCCGCAGTCCCATGGATGGACACATAATCTGGATCGATGAGAACGCCTCTCCCGGGAACTACCTCAACAGCGGCAGGATGATCGCGCTGGTGGCGGATATTTCGGGTTTTACAATGATGCTTGAACTGGGAGAACGGCAGATAGGGCTTGTCGGTCCCGGGGCCAGGGCGGAGATTCATGTACAGGCGGCAGCAGATTCTACCTTTGCGGGTGTAGTGGAGGCGGTGGCGGCCGGCAGCGACGGTTTGACGGCGGCGTACCAGGTGAGCCTTTCCTTCGCAGCGCCGCTGGAATCCGGGGTCAAACCGGGAATGGCAGCCCGGGTGCTAATGGAAAGCAACCTGGAGGAAGAAGCTCTCCTTGTTCCCAATGCAGCTCTTTTCAGGGGCGGTTTGGGAAAAAGCGAGGTGTTTCTTCTTCGCGATGGATATGCCCGCCTGGTACCTGTGGATGTCTCGGAACGGCACGGTGATTTTGCGGCTGTCGGCATGGGCCTTGAAAAGGGGGACCGGGTAATAGTATCGGGAACCCGGCGGCTCAGGGACGGGGATCCCGTCAGGGCGACGGAGGTTCGTCTTGTTCGAGAGGAGATACGGACCAGATGAACCTGGGATCCTTCTCGGTCAGGAACCACGTCCTGGTAAACATTCTAATGGTCGCCCTTCTTGTCCTGGGACTTTTCAGCCTCCAGCGCATGCCCAGGGAACAGTTTTCCGAGGTTCCCTTCTTCTGGGTCACCATTACCGTTCCCTATCCGGGGGCCACCCCTGAGGATATTGAACGCTCTGTAACGATCAAAATTGAGAACGCGATGCAGGGCCTCAGGAGTCTCAAATCCATCAGCTCCGAAAGCAGCGAAGGTCTCGCCCGGGTCCGTGTTGAGTTTGAAGACGGAATCGATGCACAAGAGTTTGCCCGCCTTTACCAGGAGACCAGGACCAGGTTCTCGTCGGTGGAGCTGCCGGAGGGGACCCTGGAAGCGCAGCTTGACGATTTTTCCGCGGCTGACTTTCTTCCTGTTATTGAGGTCGTGCTCTCCGGGGATGTGGATTACCGGCTCCTCAGCTCCTCCGCGAAGGAGCTTGAGGACCTCTTGGAAGGCATTCCTGATGTGGCGGAGATCAGCTCCGTGGGGTCCCGGGAACGCCGGATACATGTGGATGTACGGCGAGAGAATAGCGAATCCCTGGGAGTTTCCCTCGGGGAGATTGCCGATACCATAAACGGAATAAGCCTTTCGATTCCGGCGGGAACGGTATCCACAGCTATTCGTGAGTATTTTGTCAGGACCCAGGGGGACAGCGTGGACGTCGCGGGTATTTCCGAGCTCGCGATCCGGAGGGACTCCCCGGGGCTGCAGGGCAGTATCCGGGTAGGTGATCTGGCCGAGGTTTCTGAAGCTTATGAAGAATCGGGGATTCAGGCCCGTTTTAACGGCCGGCAGGCGATAATCCTCAGGGTGGCCAAGGTAAGCGGGGGCGATTCCGCGGCGCTTGTTTCTGGAGTCAGGGAGTCGATTTCCCGTTTCAGCCGCTACATACCTGTGGGAATACAGGTGGACACCTTCGGCGATTCCACGGTGCAGATCCGCAACAGCATCGATGTTTTAAGCGGCAATGCTCTGTTCGGACTTTTTCTGCTGACGCTGATTCTATTTCTTTTCGTTGGTCTCAGGAATGCCCTTATTACCGGCCTGGGAATACCCGTCTCCTTTGCCATGACCCTGATCGTTCTGGAACTCAGCGGCCAGACCATCAATACCAACACCTTGTTCGGCCTGGTTCTGGTCCTGGGCCTTATCGTAGACCACGGAGTCATCATCGTGGAAAACTCCTACCGGCTTCAGCAGCAGGGACTCAAGCGGTTTCAGGCCGCGATGTCCGGGGCAAATCAGGTGGTGGGGCCGATAATTGCCGCCACGGGAACAACCGTGGCGGCTTTTTTACCTCTGATGCTGCTCCCCGGAACAATCGGCAGATTCCTGCGGGTCATACCCTTCACGGTTTCCATAGCCCTTGTCGCCTCCACCCTGGAAGCCCTGATCTTTCTTCCCGCCCACTACGCCGAATGGCCGGGAGGAAAAAGACGGAGCGCCGGAATCCTTGCCGTTCCCCTGGAGAGGCTGCAGAAGATTCTTTCCCGGCTCCTGGTCTTTTTGTATGAGCGAAAGAAGCGGACCCTCGCCGGAGCCCTTCTTTTTCTTGTCGCTTCTTTCTCTCTTGTCCCCTTTATTCGTCAGGATCTCTTCAGCGCCGAGGATTTTTCCCTCTTTTACATCGATATCGAAATGCCCGTCGGGACTCCTCCCGAGGGGACATCAATTTTTGTCTCCCGGTACGAGGATCGGATTCTCCCCCTGGTGGGAAACGGAGAAATCACCGGCATGGCTTCCTCCGTCGGCTTCAGGAGCAGCGGGAACGCGAACGCCAGGCAGGGTAATCTGGCCCAGATAATCGTAGACATAGCGGAGCAGAGGGAAGGAAGGACCCGCCCCATCAGCGTCATCATGGGTGAAATCGAGGCCTCCGTATCCGATATAGTCGGCGCAGAGGAGGTGGTGTTCCGGAAGGCAGTGAACGGACCTCCCGTATCGCCGCCGGTGGGCTACCGCCTTTTTGGTGATGATTACGGGGAGCTGAGCCGGGTCGCTGACAGGATACGGGAACGGCTTGCAGATTATCCGGAACTTTTCAATATCCGGGACAATATTGAGGCCGGGACCCCGGAGATGCGGATTATCGTCAACTCTCATCGGGCTGTCGAATACGGCATATCCCCCGGCTATGTGGGACGCTACATGCGCTCCGCCCTGGAGGGGATACCGGCGGGAAGCTATTTTATCCGGAACGAAGAGGTCCCGGTAATCGTCAGGCATGCCCGGGAAGATGGTGGCAGCGGTATAAGCGCCATCCAGGAGATGAAGATACCTCTTCCTGCGGGAGGACATATCCCTTTCTCCTCTCTGGCGGTTCTCAGGGAGGAAACCCCTCTTGCGTCCATCAAGCGTCTTGACGGCAAACGGGAGGTCAATATCGAGGCCTCCGCCTACGATGAACAGAACATCCGGGAAATCAACCGGGAGATACGGGCGTACTTTGATACTGAACTCAATCCGGAGTATCCCGGAGTCGAGCTGAAGGTGGGGGGGGAGTTTTCGGATCTGGATGATCTTCTCTTACAGATCCTGCGGATATTTCTGCTGGGTATTTTCCTGATGTACATGATCCTGGGTTCCCAGTTCTCTTCCTACACCCAGCCCCTCCTTATTCTTGCAACCCTTCCCTTTGCCTTTGCGGGAATCGTTCTTTTCCTGGCGGTATCGGGAACCCCTTTTTCGACTACGGTTCTCTATGCCGCCGTCGCCCTGGCGGGAATAGCCGTTAACGACAGTATTGTACTGATCAGTTTTATCAATGAGAACAGAAAGGCGGATACCCCGATCATGCACGCCGTCCTCGATGCCTCGGCGGCCCGGGTAAGACCGATACTTCTAACCTCCGTAACTACGATCGCGGGACTCCTGCCGGCTGCCCTGGGCATCGGAGGAAGGTCGGTGGTCTGGTCCCCCATGGCAAGTACAATAATATTCGGACTCATCTTCTCTACCCTGACGGCCCTGCTCGTTATTCCATTGATCTACGGAGTCTTCTATGACCGCCCCGGCAGAACGGGTACTCTCAGGGTATCAGCTCAAACAGACGCTGAGACAGAAAGGTGAAGGCCATAAGGCCTCCGATAAGGAAGAGAACAGCAAAGGTTACAATAACTATCAGCGCCGCCCGTCCGAAGCTCCGGGTTTCCTCGTCACTTCCGGCATATCCCCAGAGGAGCGCCGCGATGACGTTGATAACCGGAATTCCCAAAAGAAGCAGGCGAATCAGGTAACGGGTAAATATCGAGTTGTTGTCTAATGGTTGATCACCCACAGTACGCGTTTCTCCTGTTGTTTGTGTCTGCTGTGTGTATCACGGATATGGTATCCCTTCAATCCCGTAGGAGTCGATTATCGCGGCGAAATCGGGGTTTTTCATCATGCGCCTGAAGCTTTGGTCGATTGCCTCGGGATCGATCCTCTTCTCGAGTTCCGTGCCCAGGCGGGCGCGGGATTCCTCATCCAGACTGATGATTCGGCTGGTCACGTTCTTGAAGGCGTTCAGACTCTCCCAGAAGCGGGTCGTTTCCCGTATCTCCTCAGCATCTCCGGGTACGCTGAACAGTTTCAGGAGCTGTGTAATGCGCTCTTTCTCACTGGCCTGAAGGGGATCCGACGGAAGGGCATTATTTTCCTTCCGGGTCAGCTCCCTCAGGCTTGCTGTCAGCTGCTGTTCCGCGGCGACTTCGCTGGCTGGACGTTTTTCAGGTTCACAGACCACACTGCCCGCAAGAACGCTCAGTCGGGTCTGCCTTTTTTCCACCTCCAGGACCAGGTCCGTACCGGTAACCCGGTATTCCGCAGCGGGAGTGCTGAAGCGGTAATCCGGCCGGTTCTCTCCGGCTATCCGGCCCCGGACGGAGCCCTCCGGCAGGCTGAACCTGGCTGTCGGCTGATCCTTTCCTGCCGGAAGCTCAAGCAGGGTCAATACCGTCTCTTCTCCGATTTTGAGCACACTGCCGTCCCGCAGAATAAGCTCCATTGAGGCCCCGGTCCCGGTATGCACGCTTGTGCCGCCGGAAATTTCTTCGCCGGTGACGGGCTGTATACCTTCACGGTTCGCGCTTTCTCCCCTGACCCGGCCGTGCACATGACTGACCAGAGCTGTTGGTGCCCGCGGAATAAGGGCTTCGGGCTTGCCGAGACCGGCAAGGTGCCGGGATGCCTCTTTCAATGCCTCGTTCCCCAGGGGGAAGGCCGCTGCCACTGCGTCCGCGAAACCGGAGCCTTCTTTCTGAAGCAGGAGACTGAGTTCATTCAGAATGGTCTCCCTCAGATTGCGGTCTATGCGGAGCTCCACTGCGAGGGCGTCTTGTCTGGCTTCGAGTCCCTCAAGTCTGAATACCGGAGGCAGTGCCTGCTGCAGTTGGCTGTACGGAAGGGAGAGGGATGTCCTTGAGACCCGCGTATAAGGGAGGCCGGCCTGTTCCGGCATAAGGGCGGTAAAAAGCCCCTCTGCGATTCTTTCGGGCAGTTTGAGCTTCGAAAGACTCATGTTTCTGAAGGAGAGAATGATTCCGTCGTTTTCCGGCAGAATATGGAAATCCGTTCTGAGCCGTATGGAAAAAGGCCGCAGGCGGATACGCCCGAATGAGGCGGACGAGGGGGGATCCATAACTAGGTCCGTATGGAAACGGATCTCTCCGGGTTCCAGATCCAGGCTCAGTGTCCTGATATCGACTATTCGGCGGGGATCCCTTCTTTCGGAGATCTCTGAAGTCATGAGAGAAACCAGGCGATCGAGGGGTTCCTCGCGAATCACGGTGATATGTCCAAAGTCCAGGGCTTCCAGAAAGCTCAGAAGCTCCTGCTCCATGGTACCGCTTTCCTGTGCGGCCTCTGCCTGCGGAAGAGGCTGGGTTGCCCGCTCCACAAGAAAACCCGCCAGGGTAAGAAATCCTCCCACAAAATAGAACAGATAGAGGATTATCCCCAGTAATAGACCGGCGGCGGTGAGAAAAATCTTGTGCACAGGTGATGCGGGAGTCATTACTGCACTGAGTATACTGCAGAGCCCGGCTTTTTTCAGCTCCTTTTATAATGAAATATCCCTGCTGCCTCCAGTGCTTGACCATCTCCCGTGCCAGGCGGTAGGCTGATTTTAACGGAGGAAGGGTCCTCCTGATTTTAGTGTAGTTTTTTCAGGCGAGGATTGATCTTGAAAGAAGTGCAGGAAGCAGCCGCTTCATGGGTCGTTGAAGACTCCAGGGAGCTGTATGGAATAGATCACTGGGGAAGCCGCTATTTTGGCGTCTCTCCCGAGGGCGATGTTACGGTCCGCTTGCGAAAAGGAGATTCCTGGAGCAATGTAAGTGTGTACGCCCTGGCCCAGGGTGCCCAGGAACGGGGACTGTGCATGCCCGTGCTCTTCAGGTTCAGGGATATTCTGGATGCCCGGATTATCCTTTTGAATGAGAGCTTTGCCAAAGCGATCAGGGAATATGCCTACAAGGGCGAATACCGCGGGGTCTTCCCGGTCAAGGTGAATCAGCAGCAGGAGGTTATCAGCGAGATCGTCCGGGCGGGACGAAAATACCATCACGGCCTGGAGGCGGGAAGCAAGGCGGAACTTATCGCCGCCCTCGGCTACATGCATGATCCTGAAAGCTACATAATCTGCAACGGTTACAAGGACGAGGAGTTTATCGATCTCGCTCTTTACGGCAACAAGCTCGGACTCAAGGTTATCATCGTCGTGGAACGCCCCGGGGAGCTTGAACTGGTCCTGAGCCGTGCGGAAAAGGCACAGGTAAAACCCTCCCTGGGCCTGCGGATAAAATTGACTGCCAAATCCGAAGGTCACTGGACAGAGTCCGGAGGAGACAAGAGCATCTTCGGCCTTACGGCGCTGCAGATTACCGAAAGTGTCGATCTTCTGCGGGAGCGGGATATGCTGGACTGTCTTGAGCTGCTCCACTATCACCAGGGATCCCAGCTGCCCAACATCAGGAATATCCGCATAGCCTTGACCGAGGCCTGCCGTTACTACGCGGAGCTGAAGCGGGAAGGTGCGAGAATGGGCATTCTCGATATCGGCGGCGGTCTGGCGGTAGACTATGACGGTTCAAAGACCAATTTCGCCTCCAGTAAAAACTACTCCATGGAGGAGTTCTGCTACGATGTGGTGGAGATCATCATGTCCACCCTCGATGCAGAGGGGATCGAGCATCCTGTCATCGTTTCGGAGTCCGGCCGTTCCCTGGTGGCTTACTCCTCGGTGCTGGTTTTCAATGTTCTTGACATCAACAAGGCGGCCCATGATGAGATCCCCGAGGAACTCCCCGCGAACTGCCACAGTTACCTGAAAAATCTGAAAGAGACAGCCCTGGGCATCACCGCTAAAACTGCCCAGGAAGCCTTTAACGATGCCATCTACTACCGGGAAGAGCTCCACAGTCTTTTCATCCACGGCACCATCAGTCTGCGGGAAAAGAGCCTGGCGGACCGGATCTTCTGGCATATAATCAACCAGATAGTCAGAACCACCAGAGGTATGGACTACATCCCCGAGGATCTTACCGGGATCGACCGGGTCATTCACGATACCTACTACGGAAATTTCAGCATTTTCCAGTCCCTTCCCGATTCCTGGGCCATAGATCAGCTCTTTCCCATCATGCCCATTCACCGCCTTCAGGAGGAGCCCCGGAGACCCGCGGTCCTGGCGGACATTACCTGTGATTCCGACGGAAAAATAGACAAGTTCATCGATCTGCAGGGGGTAAAGAACTCCCTGCTCCTCCACGATCTGAAATCCGACGAAGAGTATTTTCTTGGAATTTTCCTTGTGGGGGCCTACCAGGAGACCCTGGGGGATCTGCATAATCTCTTCGGAGATACCAATATCGTTTCCATCAGTCTGGATAACGAGGGCACCGTGGTATACGAGCATGAGACCAAAGGAGATTCGGTGGCGGATGTTCTGAGCTATGTCGAGTATGATCCCAACGAGCTGATCCGGGGCTTCCGTTCCCTTGCTGAACGTGCCGTGCGCTGCAGGCTGCTCTCCCCCAAGGAACGCCGGGAGATCGTCGAAGCCTACGAGGCGGGACTGAGGGGCTACACCTATTACGAATGGTAGAGCGGGCAGGGCCATGAGAGACCTGGAATACAGATTTATTCCCGCAGAGGCGTATACCGGTGCGGAAAGGGATGCCGTTACGGAACTGTGGCTGTCGGTCTGGCCGGATCACAGCCGGGAGTACTATGCCGCAAAGATGGCCCGTATGGCTGAGAACGCCGGAGACCTGCCTGCAGGCTATCCGGGTTTCTGGAAAGGAGAGAACATGGCCGCTGTGGCCCTGATTTTTCCCAGGGATATACAAACTCCCCGGGGTTCCCTGACGGTAATGGCTTTAAGCGGGGTTTGTGTAAGCCCCGATCTGCGGGGACAGGGCCTGGGAGCGGGGGTGGTAAAAAAGGCTTTTTCCTTCGTCGGCCAGGGGACCTATCCGGTGAGCCTCTTTCAGACCAGTTTCCGGGTGGCGCCGTTTTACGAAGGTCTCGGCTGCCGCCGGATCAGGAACAGTTTTATCAACTCAAGGACACCCGAGCATGCCGACCCTGAAACCCTGCGCCGTTCCGTCTTCTGGGACGATGTGGTTATGATTTATCCCGCAGGTTTTGACTGGCCTGCGGGACAGATCGATCTGTGCGGGCCGGCGTACTAAGCCAGGTTCTCCATCATGTCCATCAGTCCTCCGCCGTTTTTAACGTCCGGGAATCCCATCTGCATAAGCATACGGGCTGCATAGGCGCTGCGGGCGCCGGAGGCGCAGTAGACTATGATCTCCCGGTTCCTGTCCGTAATTTCCTCGGCCCGGTAGCCCAGTGCATCCAGGGGAATATTGACCGAGTCGGGATAGGCCCCGAAGGCGAACTCCTCGGGCGTCCGGACGTCGATTACGAGAGTCCCGTGGCCGTTCAAAGCTCCGGCGGATTCCTGTACTGCCGCCTCGTCTTCTCCCTCGCTGCTGTCCTCGAGACTCTTCGCCTCCGGCTGCAGCAGAGGAACGTGCAGGTGGCTGAAGCCAAGGGCCCGGGCGTGGCGCTCGAGGCTGGTGAACCCGCCGCTCAGGTTGTATACCTCGTCAAAACCGGCCTGTACCAGCTGACGCAGGGCCTGGTGGGCCTTTTTTCCCGTATCGTCGTAGACTATCACCGGCCGGTCCTTTGGAATGGACCCGATCCGCTGGGCAAGATGGCTGAGGGGAACGTGGTCGGCTCCCTTGATGTGGGAGCGTTCAAAGGCAAAATAGTCCCGGACGTCGATGAAGGCCGGTTTGTGCCTCTGGACGAACTGATCCAGCTCCGCGGCCGTGAGGGCGGGGCTGTAACCCGAGATCCGGTTTTCAGCGGCAAAGGCCGCCATGTTTATGGCGTCGTTGGCGCTTCCCAGGGGAGGGGAGTAGGCCAGGTCGAGTTCAGAAAGCTCATGCACCCTCATGCCGGCGGCTGCAGCGGTGGCCAGGACGTCGAGACGTCGATCGGCCCCGGCATAGCCTGCGCTCTGGCCTCCGAGGATGCGGCCCGTTTCCCGGTCGTAGATAACCAGCACCGTAACCTGCCGCGATCCCGGGTAGTAGGAGGTGTGGTGCTCCTTGTGGACTGTAACCGCCTCGGCCCGGAATCCCGCCTGCCGTGCCTGGTTAAGATTCAGGCCCGTAGAGCCCGCCACGGCCTCGAAGACCCGGACGATGGAA
This sequence comes from uncultured Spirochaetaceae bacterium, assembly GCA_964554875.1. GTDB lineage: Bacteria > Spirochaetota > Spirochaetia > JC444 > Marispirochaetaceae > Marispirochaeta. The sequence continues at coordinate 191,754 of CAZKQJ010000001.1, forward strand.
GTTCCCTGGGAACCGGAGTAGCTTTTGGGAACTCCCAGGGCATTATTGGCGGCGATCCGGCCCTGCCGGTTGGCCGGGCCTGCCAGGGGAATGCGCACCTTGGCTCCGTTGATTTTGTGCTCGATCTCCACCATATCTCCGGCGGCAAAGATACTGGGGTCGGAGGTTCGCAGGTATTGGTCCACCAGCAGCCCGCCGGCATCCCCGAGTTCCAGGCCTGCTTCGGTGGCCAGTTTCAGGGTAGGGCGTACTCCCACGGACATCAGTACCATATCGGCTCTTAAGCGTGTTCCGTCGTCCAGCAGTACATGGCTGGAATTGATCTCCTCCACGCTTCGGGAGGTATAGACCCCAACGCCGTAGGAGAGGAGCTCTTCCTGAAGAAATCCCGCGATTTCACCTTCCATGATGGGCATGACGTGGGGCAGACGCTCTACTACACTCACCTGAAGTCCCCGTTTGCGCAGGGCCTCCACCATCTCCAGGCCGATGAACCCGCCGCCCACGACAACGGCGCTCTCGGGATTCCGGGAACGGATAAAGTCGTCGATGCCGTCCATGTCCTGGAGGGTCCACAGGGAGAAGACATGGTCCATCCCTACGCCCTTCAAGGGCGGCACCAGGGGTTTTCCTCCCTGGGCGAGAATAAGGGAATCGTAGGAGTATTCCCTTTTTTTCCCGCTTGGTTTATGCAAAGCGCTGACCTTTTTTCCGGCCCGGTCGATGCTCAGGGCCTCGGTTTCCGTGATTACCAATACATTGTACTGGGATTTAAAGCTCTCGGGACTCTGGAGAATCAGTTTGGAGCGGCTGTCGATGTCGCCGCCTATATAATAGGGCAGTCCGCAGTTTGCAAAAGAGACGTCCGGTCCTGCTTCCAGAACAGTTATCTCTGCCTTTGCGTCAAGCCGGCGTGCCCGTGCTGCGGCAGTCGCCCCTGCGGCAACTCCGCCGATAATAAGCAATTTCTGCATACAAAACTCCTTGTGAGTCTTTATATATAGAGAATATTATATATAAAGACTTTTGTCAAGAAGTTTCCTTGATCTCAAAGGTTCTGGAAAAAGTTGACTATACAATTCAACAATTACTACCTTCTATTCATGAAACGCCAATTTTTTCAGGTTTTCCTTGTACTCATTTTTGCCCACGCCGGTTTCGGGGCTCCGGGACCGGAGGGAGAGAGAATCGACTCCATGGAGGAGTCCTTCAGGCTTGTCAGCATAACGGAAGGTATCCCCAATCCCTGGTCCTTTGTTTTCCTGCCCGGAGGGGATGTGCTGATTACCCAGCGATCCGGGAGACTCTGGCGCCTCGAGCCGGTATCAGGGCGGCGCAGCGAGATCAGCGGGCTTCCGGAGATCGAGGCGGGGGGGCAGGGCGGACTGCTGGATATAGTTCTGCATCCCGGCTACTCCCGGAACGGCTGGATCTACATGAGCCACGTCGTCTCTTCCGCCGGGGGCTATGCTACCGCCGTAAGCCGCGCCCGGCTTGACGGAAACAGGCTCACCGGTCTGGAAAGGGTCGTTACAGCCAATAATGCCGGCGGTACCACCCGCCACTTCGGGTCCCGGCTGGTATTTGACGACGAGGGCTATCTGTATGTGTCCCTTGGCGACCGGGGAGAGGACCGGCGGGCCCAGGATCTTTCCGACCACGCCGGCACCCTTCTGCGCATTCATGATGACGGGAGAATTCCCGGTGACAATCCCTACGGGGCAGCCTTCAGCTACGGCCACCGGAACGTGCAGGGAATGGTTTTTGACCCTGTAAGCCGCGAGGTCTGGGTCCATGAGCACGGCGCCCGGGGCGGGGACGAGGTGAATGTTATCAAAAGGGGCGCAAATTACGGCTGGCCCCGTATCAGTTACGGCAGGCACTACGACGGATCGAAGATAGGCATCGGAAGCAGCGCTCCAGGAATGGAGCAGCCCCTCATTTACTGGGACCCGTCCATAGCTCCTTCCGGGATGGCGGTGTACACAGGGAATGCCTTTCCTTCCTGGAAGGGGGATATCTTCGTCGGTGCCCTGGCCGGCAGGCACCTGCGACGGCTCGAGAGGGACGGCGAGGCGATAGTATCCCAGGAGGTTCTGCTGGATAATCGTGTCGGGAGAATTCGGGATGTCCGTCAGGGACCGGATGGAAAACTGTATATATTGACTGACGAGCGGAACGGAAGCCTTTATCGTCTGGAGCCCCTTGAATCCTGATTAATCCGGGGAGACTCTGGCATCCTGCTCCGGGATGGGTTATGCTCCAGAATAGATGTACAGCAAAGGAGAAGGTATGGGTATACGGATCTACTCTAAAGGAGCTGCCCGGGAGGTCACAGGTTCCCGGCATTACCTCGAAGTTGACGGAACCAGGGTACAGATAGACTGTGGTGCCTTTCAGGGACACAGGAAAGAGGCGGAAGAAAAGAACCGGGCAATCCCCGGGGATATTGAAAACGTCTCCGCCGTGGTGCTGACTCATGCCCATTTTGATCACAGCGGCATGCTCCCCCTTCTTCCAAAGGGCGGTTACCGGGGGAATATTTACGCCACTCCGGCGACCCGGGACCTGGCCTCCCTGATCATGATGGACAGCGCCAAGATCCAGGCCAGGGACATCGAATTCCTCAAAAAGAAAGCCCAGAAAGCGGGCCATGAGTTCGACGGAGAGGTGCTGTACGAAGAACAGAACGTCGTCGATGCGGTGAATCAGTTTGTGACTATCGGCTATCGCAGGCCGATCTACATTGCGCCGCAGATAGAGCTGAGCCTCTACGACGCGGGGCATATACTGGGCTCCTCCTCGGCGGTATTCAATGTCTCGGTCAACGGATCATCCGAACCCCTGCGGATCGCCTACGCGGGCGACCTGGGAAGAAAAGACCGGGCCATTATCCGGGATCCCGACAGAATTCCCGATCCGGACTACCTGATCATGGAGAGTACCTACGGAGACCGGCTTCACGGCAAGACCGTGGATGCCATGGAAAAACTGGCGGAGGTTGTCAGCAGCACCGCCTCGAAGGGGGGAAAGATCGTAATCCCCGCCTTTGCCGTTGAGCGCACCCAGGAGATTATCTACTATCTGCATCTGTTGACCGATCAGGGAAAGATCCCGGAGATCCCCATCTTTGTGGACAGTCCCATGGCCACCAACGCGACCTCTATTTTCCGGGTACACCCGGAATGCTACGATACGGCGACAAACGAAGCGTTCATCCGGCACCACAAGAACCCTTTCGGCTTCAACAACCTGCGCTATACCGCCAGTGTCCAGGAGTCCAAGGATATCAACGAGGTCAGGGGCCCGGCTATAATCATCTCCGCCGACGGCATGTGCGAAGCCGGCAGGATCCGCCATCATCTGGTACAGCATGTCGGCGACCCGGCAAGCACAATCCTGGTGGTAGGTTATATGGCAAAACACACCCTGGGGCGGCGTATCGTGGAGGGACAGAAGGAGCTGAAGATCTTTGGCGACACCTTTGTAAGGCGTGCCAGGGTCGAGAAGATCGACGCCTTCAGCGCCCATGCGGACTACAATGAGATAAAGGATTACATAAGGCAGCTGGACCTCAAGCGGCTGAAAAAGGTTTTCCTGGTCCACGGAGAAGACGAAGCCCAGACCAATCTTCAGAAGGTGCTCCTCAAGGCAGGGGTGCAGGCGGTGGAGATCGTCGAGGCCGGGAAGGTCTACGAGTTGTAGCGCCTTTCAGCCCTCGGCGTATTTGAACATCATCTCCAGGCTCTTTTTGGCCCTTACTCGTATTTCCTCATCCAGTCGGACATAGTCCTCGGGCCTGGGGTCCTTCAGTACCCGCAGAATATTCTCCAGACTGTTGGACTTCATGTATTTACACATCTGGCAGGCTCCGAGGAAATTCTTGCCGGGTTTCTCCACTTCTATGCGGCTGATGAGCCCGCATTCGGTGAGCATCATCACCTTCTCCCCCGGGAGTTCCTGGATCTTCTTGAACATCTGACTGGTGGATCCCACGAAGTCGACCTTGCGGACTACCTCCGGCTTGCACTCGGGGTGGGCCATAACGTAGATATCCGGATGGGCAGAGCGGAACTCGTCGATCATCCTGGGCTCGAACTCCTCATGAACATAGCAGGTGCCGTTCCAGAGGCGTATATCCTTTTTGACCCCCCGGCGCTGCATCTCGTCGATGATGTTCATGCCCATCAGTCTGTCCGGCAGAAAGTAGATCTTGTCCGACGGGTAGTTCTCGATGATCTTGTAGACGTTCGAGCTGGTAACGCTGACGTCGCATTCCGCCTTTACCGCCGCGGTGGTGTTGATGTAGCAGATAAAGGCGTAGTCCGGGAATTCCGTTTTAAGTGTGCGTACGTCGGATGCGCTAATGCTGTCCGCCAGGGAGCAGGCGGGATCGGTCCCCGGAATCAACACCTCTTTATGGGGACTCAGGATTTTGGCGGTTTCTCCCATAAAGCGGACCGCCGCAAAGACAATCAGGTCCGCCTCCGCCTCCAGGGCATTCTTCGACAGCTCGTAGGAGTCCCCGGAGTAGTCCGATACGGAGTAGATAATGTCCGGGGTCACATAGGAGTGGGCCAGGATTACCGCGTTTTTCTCTCTCTTGAGCCTCTCGATCTCTTCTATGACGGGCATTGATTTTTCTATGTGCTGTTTCAGGTCCTCGTCCCTGATGCTCGAGAATCTGACCTGCTGGAGCCGGGTAAAAAGTTTCTCCGCGGTGACCATGAAAACCCCCTTTCGGCCGGGTAAATAGATTAGTGCATATCTAATCTATACCGGAAGCTGAAGTCTGTTCAATGGTATCAACCTGGTTTCCGGTTTTCATTCTTCCCTTTGAGGCGTATACTGATTCCCATGGAAAAACAGATTGCAGTTGTTACCGGAGCGAGTTCCGGAATAGGCCGTGCCTTTGCAGAAGAATATGCCCGCCGCGGCTACAACCTGATTCTTACAGGAAGACGTACCGGTGTTCTGGATACTTTTTCAGCGGAACTTCGGGAACGATGGAGTATCGAGGTGGAAACAGCCATCTTTGATCTCTCCGACTCGGAAGAACTTGAACTTTTTGCCGGTAATATAGCGGCACGACGGATTTCGGTGCTTGTAAACAACGCCGGCTTCGGCAGCCCCAGGGCTTTCAGCGTGGATGCCTATGAGAACCAGCTGCGGATGATAAAAGTGCATGTCGAGGCAGTGGTTCGCCTGTGTCATGCCGTACTCCCTGCAATGCGGGAGGAGGGGGAGGGGACCATCATAAACGTTTCTTCCCTGGCAAGCTTTTTTCCCGCCCCCCTGGACGCCCTGTACAGCGGTACCAAGGCCTTTTTGACCCGCTTTTCCGAAGCCCTGCAGCTTGAGCATTCCGGTACCGGCATCCGCGTGCAGGCCCTCTGTCCCGGATTTATCCGCACCGAATTTCACGAGCGTCTTGGCCTGGGAAAGGATTTCAACCGGAAAAGTTCAGGTATCTTCCGCTGGATGGAACCGCAGCAGCTGGTTAAAGCGTCCCTCAAGGCACTGGATCGCCATAAACCCCCCGTAATAGTCGTGCCGGGTCTTTTTTACCGTTTTCTGTACCTGATTCACAAGCTTTTTCCCCGCAGCATTATCTACCGCAGCATGGACGGCCGCATGATGAACCGGGTGGATGACCAGGAATAATCCTGTAGAGCTCCCCTTGGTAACAAATGTTACCTACTTTGTCTGGATTGTACCGTATACTTGTACCTGTAGCAGGAGGACGGTTTCGTCCGATGGCGACCGTAAAAGAGTGAAGGGACGGCTTTGCCGGCCCTGGACGAAGCTGAGCGGAGCCGGAGGACGGTTTCGTCCGATGGCGACCGTAAAAAGGAGGAGATATGGAACGGAATATCAAGAACAACATTACCTGGGTGGGAAAGATTGACTGGGAGCTGACCAGATTTCACGGCGATGAGTATTCGACCCATCGCGGGAGTTCCTACAACTCCTATCTTGTTCAGGAAGAGAAGACCGCACTGATCGATACGGTCTGGTCTCCCTTTGCAAAGGAGTACGTGGCCAACCTGGAAAAGGTGGTCGATCTGAACAAGATCGATTATGTCATCGCGAATCACGCCGAGGTTGACCACAGCGGCGCCCTGCCGGATCTGATGGCAAAGATCCCGGATGTGCCGATCTACTGTACCGCCAACGGGGTCAAGTCCCTCAAGGGCCACTACCATCAGGACTGGAACTTCGTGACCGTAAAAACCGGGGATACCCTGGACCTGGGGAACGGCAAACAGCTGGTCTTTATTGAAGCTCCCATGCTCCACTGGCCGGACAGCATGTTCTGTTACCTGACCGGGGATGCGGTTCTTTTCAGTAATGATGCCTTCGGACAGCACTACGCCTCGGAGTATCTTTTCAACGACCTGGTTGACCAGACGGAACTCTATGAAGAGGCGGTCAAGTATTATGCCAATATCCTGACCCCCTTCTCGGGCTTTGTTACTAAAAAGATCAACGAGGTCCTTGGCCTCAATGTTCCGGTTGACATGATTGCCACCAGCCACGGGGTAATCTGGCGGGACGATCCGACCCAGATTGTCAAGAAGTACCTGGAGTGGGCGGACGCCTACCAGGAGAACCGGATTGTACTCGTCTACGACACCATGTGGAACGGAACACGACGCCTGGCCGAGGCTATTGCGGAGGGCATCCATGCAGCCGATGAGGCTGTGGACGTACGTCTCTTCAATATGGCCGAACGGGACAAGAATGATGTCATCACCGAAATCTTCAAATCAAAGGCAGTGCTTCTGGGCTCTCCCACCATCAACAAGGGAATTCTGACAGCCATGGCATCCCTGATAGAAGAGGTAAAGGGCCTGAAGTTCAAAAACAAGAAGGCCGCCGCCTTCGGCTGTTACGGCTGGAGCGGAGAGTCCGTAGGTATTCTGAACGGGCAGCTTGAGGAGGCCGGTTTCGAGCTGGTTGGCGACGGAATCAAGGCCCTCTGGAACCCCGATGAAGAGAGTCTGAAAGCCGCACGAGAGTACGGAAGGAAGTTTGTGGCGGAGTTGGCAAAGTAATATGAAAAAGGCGGCCGGGAGGCCGCCTTTTTCGTCTAATTCCGGGGTACCTGACTTTTTATCTCTCCGTCCACCCAGATTCCTGAACGTTCCTCGCCGGGACGGGAGGGTATGTCCATCACCATTCCCGGATACATCAGGTCCCAGTTGTCAGGCTGGGGCAGCTTGTTCTTGTTGGCCTCGTAGAGGGGCTTCCATGCGGAGGTGTCGCCGTATACGAAGGAATATCCCGCAATGCGCCAGAAGCAGTCCTCCGCGCCTGGGAGTTTTCGTACCAGGTAGGCCGCGGGAAGTCCCGATTTCGAGGGTTCCTCCTTCGGTTCCCGGGGCTGAACAACCCTGGCGCCGCCGAAGGTCTCAAGCAGGGCTATGGCTTCCCGGCTGCTCTCCGAACTCTGACTGAAGGAACCGTTGTTATAGAGTTCGCCGGCGGCTTCGATAAAACCCACCGCCTTGGCAAAATCCGCCGGGTTTTCCCTGGATCGTCCCGAGCGCTCTACCTGGCCCCGGAGGCCGACAGCCCTCTGCAGCAGCTGGTTTGCCCGGTACTGAGCCAGCATGCGAGCCACGTATTCATCAGATCTCTGGGCGTACTCCGCTGATAGCTCGGCGTATTCCCTTGCCTTCAGGTATTCCCCCTCTTCCAGGGCTTCTTCGGAGAGCTGCTTGTAGCGCAGGGACTCGCGATAATCGGGATTATCCCGCAGATTCTGGGCGGAAACGGCAGTGATGGAAAGCACCAGTACCAGCACGAAGATTATTGTTCGTTTCATTCTTCTTCCTCCTCAAGGCCGGCTTCCCTGCGGGCTTCTGCTGCGTTCTGCTCAACTGTGCTGAGGGCGCTCTGGGCCTTTTCCAGTGCCTCGATAGCGGCCTCCCGGTTGGCCTTTGCCTCTTCGAAGGCTGCAAGATAGGTCTGTTCCGCTTCTTCGTATTTTGCCCTCGCCGCATCCCATTGTCTGTTGCGCTCTGCGCTCCGGGCTTCCGAGTAGAGATCCTGTGCCTGGGCATAAGTCTCGGGAGCACCCTTTGCGGCTTTCAGGGAGTCGGCCTGTGCCTTGGCGTCCTCCGCTTTTTGTCTGAAAGCGCTGAGATCGACAGTCTCTACCTGGGTCGGTTCCGGTTCCGGCGCCGAAGCACAGGCGGCCAGAAGAGATACCAGAAGTACCGCTGCTATGAATTTTTTCATACTACCATCCTCATTTTACCTATTCTTACTATAGACTACCCCCTTATGAGGGGAAAATGCAAGAAAAAACCCGTTTCCGGGGTGGCGGAAACGGGTTCGAAGCGAGTCAATCAATCCTTTCAGATATCGAGATTGGCCGGCTCATAGTATTCCCTGGGGTGTTTGCAGCAGGGACATTTTGCAGGCGGCTCGGTGCCTTCATAGATATAACCGCATACACCGCATTTCCAGGCAATCGGGGTTTCACGTTTGTATACAGTATCATTCTTTACCATTTCCAGCAGCCGGTCGTAGCGGTCCCGGTGATGAGCTTCAACCTTGGCGATCTGGCTGAAGAGGGTTGCCGCTTCTTTATTGCCTTCCGCTTCCGCCTCTTTCGCGAAGGTCGGGTACATGTCGCTGGTTTCGTAGTCTTCTCCGTCCCTGGCGTCCTTCAGGTTGGAAGCTGTATCTCCCAGGTGACCTGCCAGCTTGAACTGGTCCTTGGCGTGGCGCATCTCGTTTTCGGCGGTCTCTTCAAAAATCCTGGCGATATAGTGATATCCCTCTTTTCGTGCCACCTGGGCATAGAAGGTATACTTGTTCCGTGCCTGTGATTCTCCGGCAAAAGCCGCCATCAGGTTGTCTTGAGTCTTTCCCATTCTCGTTCTCTCCTTGAAGTGTTTATACCATAATAGAATGGGTGATCTGTACTGTCAAGAATGGTTACTAAATAAAATTGCCGTGATATTGATGTTGATCTCGGTTATTTTCCATTGCATAATGACGCTTCAGGGAAGAAAAAGGAGATGAACATGCAGATAGCCGAACGGATCAGGAATCTTGGAACGGAAACAGCCTTTGCAGTATCGGGAGAGGCCAGGGCCTTCGCCGAAGCGGGAAATGCGGTGTATCCCTTTCATCTGGGGGACATCGACATGCGGACACCCGATAATATTATACATGCCGCCCACCAGGCCATGCTGGCCGGAAAAACCGGCTACGCACCAAATGCGGGAATCCCGGAGCTTCGGGAAGCCCTCGCAGCGGATGTAAACAGGGCCAGGGGAAGCTCCTATACAGCAGCGAATGTTGCCGTCCAGCCCGGAGGCAAGCCGGTTATCGGAAAGTTCATTCAGGCACTGATGAATCCGGGAGACGAAGCCCTCTTCCCGAATCCCGGCTATCCGATCTATGAATCCCAAATCGAGTACTTCGGAGGAAAAGCGGTCCCCTATGCCTATATCCCCGGGGAGAATAACTTCCGTCTTGATTTCGATGCCCTGGAGAGGGCGGTCTCTCCAAAAACGCGGCTGCTTATTTTCAATGATCTCCAGAATCCCACGGGGGCCGAATCTTCCAGGGAAGAGCTGGAGGCTGTTGCCCGTTTTGCAGTAAAGCATGACCTGAAAGTTCTCTGCGACGAGGCCTACTTTGATATCCGTTACGGGGGAGACTCCGTATCCCTGAGCTCCTTTCCGGGAATGGAGGAAAGCTGCGTAATCCTCTATACCTTTTCCAAGAAATTTGCCATGACCGGCTGGCGTCTGGGGGCTGCCATCGGACCGGTGGATGTTATCGACGTCATTGCCCGTATTAATCTGAACGACGAGTCCTGTTCAAACCACTTTATCCAGATAGCCGCCGTGGAGGCCCTGAAGGGGGATCAGAGCGGACCCCGGAAAATCCTTGAAGTTCTCAGGGAACGACGGGACCTGGGTGTGGACATCCTGAACTCCATTCCCGGGGTCTCCTGCTACCGGCCGAACGCCACATTCTACCTGTATCCCGATGTAACGGAGCTGATGAAGGCTAAAGGCCTTGAGGATTACGAGGCCTTCCGTAAGGATGTGCTGTATAAAACCGGAGTAAGTTTCTGCACCCGCCTCCATTTCGGCCGTGCCCTGCCGGGGGAGGATCGCAATTATATCCGTCTTGCCTATTCCGGTATAGATGCTGATCTTATACGGAAAGGGCTCGGACTTCTCAAAGAGTACGCCCAGGCCTGAAAAAGAAGAGGAAGCAAATGAAACGGACCTGTGCCCAGCCTGCACCCCGGCATCTTGTTGTTCTTGTGCTGCTCCTTGGGTTCTGGATACTCCTCCCCCTGCAGGCTCAGCAGGGGAGCGGGGCCGGCGGCGGAGCCGGACGGGGAGGTCCGGGGGGCGGCGGAGCAGGAGGATCTGCCCTGACAGGTACCGCCCGGTCCGAATCCCGGGGAAGGGTAATCCAGGTCGGCGGTCGGCTGAAACCCAAGACCAGCATAGTGCATACCTCCACCTTTACCGGAGTTGTGCGGGACATACCCGTAGCGCCCGGTGATTCCGTCAGTACCGGGGAAATCCTCTTTACCGTTGACCGCAACGAGGCGGGGCAGACCTTTCAGCTGCATACCGTGCGTTCCCGTATCGACGGTATCGTCTCTCGGGTGGATCTGCTGGCGGAGGAAGAGGTCCGGGCCAACGGCGCGGGAGTAACGGTGATCAGCCGCAGAGAGTACATCCTCGAGGCTAAAATCAGCGACAAGGATGCCTTCAAGGTCGCTTTGGGCCAGCGGGTCTCCGGACGCAGCGTGAACGGCGGGGAGCTGACAGGCCGGTTGAGTCTCCGCTCCCCCGAGCCCGATTACAATACCGGTCTTTTTGAGCTGACTTTCGAGTTTCCCGCCGGGCCCCAGACCTTTGCCGGGGCATTCGTGCTGATCGACCTTCCCACGGAGGTCCTGCAGGGAATATTTGTGCCTTCCGAGGCCATAGACCGGCGTTACGGCCGTAATTTTATCTGGACTGTGGATCCCGACTCCCGCACCCTTGTCCGGCGGGAAGTTGAACTGGGGACATCCCTGGGAAATGAGACCCTGATAACAGGAGGTCTTGCCGAGGGAGACCGTTATCTGCGGGTTTTAAGCGGCCGTGAGCAGGAGGGTTCTCCTGTTCCGGACGGAGGACGTTAGATTACCGTGCTCCGGCTGATTTTCAAACGGCAAAAGGTCCTTATTCTGGGTTTTCTGCTCCTTTGTGCACTCGGAATCATCCTTGTTACCGAGCTCCCGGTACAGCTCTATCCCCAGACCCAGCGTCCCCGGGTGCGGGTTCGGATAAACTACACCGGATACTCGGCGGTCGATTTTTCCCGTCAGTATGGTGAAGATGTGGAATCCCAGTTTTTGACCGTCGAAGGGGTGAGCACCCTGGAGGTGGAATACCGAAACGATTCGGGAGATTTTACCCTGACTTTCGACTGGAATATCGACAGTGACAGCGCCAAGGCGGATGTAGAAGCCGTCATGAATACCATCCGGGGCCTGCTGCCGGAGGATGTACGGGACGACTACTGGGTCCGTTTTTTTTCCGGTGAGAACGCGGGTTTCCTTCTCATGGGGGTTCGCGCTCCCGGAATCTCCCCCAAAGCCCTCTACGAACTGATCAAATCAAACCTTGAGAACGAGCTTGCCCGGGTGGAAGACGCGGAACTGGTTGAGATTGTCAATATCGAGGACAAGGAGGTAGAGATTCTGTTGAACAACGCGTCTCTGCTGGCCTACGGTCTGAGCATAAACGATGTCGACGCTGCCTTCAGGAGGGGACACCTTCCCAGGCCTCTTGGAAGCATTGAGGATACTGCGAGGAATTTCTCGGTACGGAATCTTACCGATATCAACAGCATTTATGATCTTGAAAACCTGATCATTACCGACCGGGGAAGTGTGGCCATACGCCTCAAGGATGTGGCGGATATAGACATCAGGTATACCCTTCCGGGCCAGGCTCTGGTGCTCGACGGAGCTCCCGCCGTGCGGATCAATGCCACCCCCAAGGATGGAGGCAATATCCGGCAGATGTCCCAGGATGTACTGAAGATTCTGGAAACGGCCATTCAGGACGGGGTGCTGCCTGAGGGAACCGCCTTTCAGCTTTACGTGGATCCGGCGGAGTACATAAACCGCTCAATCCGTAATGTCGTATCCGCGGCCCTCCTGGGAGCGGGCCTTGCCATGCTTATTGTGCTGCTGACCCTGGGGGAACTGCGGAACACCCTGCTGATCGGCATATCGATTCCGACGACCATGATTCTCTCTTTTATACTGATGTACTTTTTCGACGTCAGTTTGAACCTGATCTCCCTTGGCGGAATCGCCCTGGCGGTAGGAATGGTTATCGATCCTTCCATCGTGGTCCTGGAAAATATCCACCGCCACTACACCGAGGCCCCGGAGATCCGGGAGCCGCGGCACCTGATGCACATTATTATCAGCGCCGTAGGGGAGGTGGCTATTCCCGTTACCGCCTCCACTCTGACGACGGTACTGGTTTTTCTGCCCATCTCCTTTACCGCTCCCCTGACCAACGCGATCCTCGGAGATCAGGCAAGCACGGTCATCTTTGCCCTGGCCTTTGCCCTGCTGATCTCTCTTACGCTTATTCCGCTGCTTGCCTTCAGGCTCCATCCCCTCAAGCAGGCAGGACAAAGCGAGAAGGCCCGGGGGCTCACCCGTTTTTCCCTGGCTTTCATGCACGGTCTGACCAGGGGGTATCGCAGGCTCTTATCCTTTCTGATAAATACCCGCCTACGGGCGGGCAGTCTTATACTGGGATGCTTTGTTCTTCTTGCCCTGTCTGTCAGCCTGCTGCTGCCACTGATTCCGAAGGAGATAATCTCATCACCCTTGAGCAACCGGATTATCGTCTTTTTCCGCAGCATGGATACTGAAGACCGGGTGGAGATTGTGGAAGATGTAGTACCCCGACTGGAATCACTGGTCTACGAGACCGCCGGGGATGTGGTGGAGCGGACCTTTGCCCAGGTATCAGGCCGCTTTAACATTCTCTTTATTGATCTTGTCAGTTCCAGACATGCCGAGGAGACCCTGGCGGCACTGCAGCGGGCCTTTGTCTCGGACAACAGGTTTTACTATAACGTCAACATGTGGGACCCGGCCCAGCTGCCCCTCCCGCGGACCAATGATCTTCAGCTGAGCGTCCACGGACCGGAAGAGGCGGTCAAGGTCAATCTGCTGGAAGAAATCCGGGACCTGGTAAATCAGTCGGAACTCTACGGAAGGGTCTTTACCGACCCCGCGACGGGGGTGAGTAATCAGCTTTCGTTACGCCTGCGTCGGGAGATAATCGACGGTTTCGGCGACCTGACCGAGAGCTCCCTGAATACCCTTACCGGCAGGATTCTCCGGGGGACGGCTTCCATGGATTTTGAGGACGGACAGGAGACCATTACCGTGTCCGCGGAGTTTCCCGATGCGCACCTCGACGGGATCGAGAAGCTGGAGAACTTCCTGATTTATACCAGTGCGGGGATTGTACCCTTGAAGCATTTCTACGACTTTTCCCGGGACACCGCTGTGGCAGGTATTGCCAGCGAAGACGGGGAGCATATATTCCGGCTTTACGGCAGAATGCTTCCGGGGACACCCGCGGCGGAACGGGAAACAAACGAAGAACGTATCCGCAGCATCCTGAGGGAAAAACTCGCCCTGCCGCCGGGCTACGCCGTCTCTTTCGATAATCCCCAGGAGGAGCTGGACGAAGCCATCCGTTCCCTCTTTATTGCCCTGGCCGCCTCGGTTGCCCTTATCTACCTGGTACTGGCCTTTCAGTTCAACTCCCTGCGGCTGCCCCTGGTTATCCTGGTTACCGTTCCCCTGGGCTTTATCGGGGTCGTGCTGAGCCTGTTTGCATTTAAATCTTCCCTGAACCTGAACTCCCTTTTAGGGACGATCCTGCTGGCCGGGGTAGTGGTAAACAACGCGATCATCATGATCGATTTTTATCTGCGTGTATCTCCCCATCAGGACTCGAAGACCGACGCCATAACCATTGCTGCGGGGCTGAGATTTCCACCCATAATCATCACCATGCTGACCACCATACTGGGAATGCTTCCCCTGGCAATCGGCCTGGGCGAGGGGTCGAATATTGTTCAACCCCTGGGAATCGCCGTCTCCGGAGGACTCTTTATCTCAACCCTCTTTACCCTTTTTGTCGTTCCCGCGATTTTGAGTTTTCTGCCGAA
>CAZKQJ010000002.1:0-60395 GCA_964554875.1 uncultured Spirochaetaceae bacterium
CCTGGTTTCTTTATGTGCCGAGCGGAGCCGGAGGCGGAACGCCGATGGCGACCGAGAGAGAGACAGGCGACGTCCGTGGCAGAGCGCGTAGTGAAAGGATAGAAGTGCCTGAATACCTCGTTACCGCTTCATTTCTCAAACTCAAAGGGGCGTAAATCGATGGTGCTGAGGGCCATTCCTGCCAGGCCCACGAGAACTGCAGAAAGCCCGGTCCATTGATCCCTTACATTTCCAGTCGAAACAAGATACGCCCCGAAACCCGCAAGACCGCCGGAAAGGCCTATATCTGTAACGAACGAGATTTTTCGCCATCGGGACACCGCTTCGACATCCCCCTTTCGTGAATAATGCCAGACAAAGCTGGAAGGCATACCTAAAAGAAGAGCCGATCCTCCGACTATAGCCCGTTCCCCTGGTCCGGCCTCCGGATCAGTTGCTGCAGTACCGGCCAATAATAGAGATAAGCCAATTTTACTGCCGTAAAAAATATGCAAAGGCTCAAGGTCGGCAACAGATGAGGATTCCTGTTTCGGAGACGATAAAATCTCCGAATAAACAGGATTGTATGACAGAAAAAACATAAGGGTAAAAATAATGCTGTTTCTATACATCCAGAACCTCCCACAGTTCTTGTGAAAAATCATCCAGGGCACAGTGAAAAACATAATCGAAATCCCGATCATAGGAGGTGGGGTCCCGGGTTACCAGGACTGACGGAATGCGGGGGGCGTAATCCAGGGCGAATCCCGCAATGGGATGAACAGTAAGTGAAGTTCCGAGAACAAGAAGAAGGTCAGCCTTCGGCTTTTGATGGTATATTTTCATAAACTCATCCGGAAGAAGTTCCCCGAAGAATACTACATCCGGTTTGATTACACCGTCACAGACAGAACAGCGGGGGGCTTCTCCCCGCAAAAGCGGATCGGAGAAATCTTCGAATCCATAAGCCTCTCCGCATGAAATACAATGGCCGCTGCGATAGGAGCCGTGACCTTCGATGACATTCCGGGACCCCGCTTTTTCGTGAAGCATGTCGATATTCTGGGTTATGACATGGAGTATCTGGCCGTTTTTCTCCAGGGCCGCGAGAAAGCGGTGGCAGAGGGACGGCTCAATGTCTGCCAGAAGGAGTTCGGCGGAGAGTCTGAAAAAGGGTTCCGGATTTCGCTTGAAATAGTTAATATCGAATATGGCTTCAGGGTAGGGAAGGTCGTATCGCTGAACAGCCACGTCGTAGAGGCCGCCTGGGCTGCGGAAATCAATAATCCCGGCACTTGTGCTTATTCCTGCTCCGGTTACTACCAGAATTCTGGTAGAACTCTTCATTAAATCGATAAAGTGAGGCTCAAAGATGATTTCTTTTTTCATGGCAGGAACATTGTATCGAAGCTTGTCCGGCGGGTAAACAGAAAATTTTATAAAAAAATTTCCTGTGGCAGGCAGAAATATTTACTCTTGTCATCCCCAAAGTGCTGGTGTAGTTTGGTATCTATGAAGCTCTTCTTTTCCCTTGTCCTGCTTCTCTTCTCCCTGGTTATATACGCCGATCCCTTGAGGGTAATATACATGGCTCAGGCCGGGTACGATCCCCGGGATGTCGAGCAGCGTGGAAGGGAGTTTACCGAAGAGACGGGAATAGATGTTACCCTCCGCTTCGAGGAGTACGAGGATATCTACGATCTGGTAACCGGGAGAACCGGAGAGGGCGGTGCCTTTGATGTTGTGCTCCTTGACAATATCTGGACCGCCGATTTTGTGGATCGCGGTATTCTTGAACCTGTGCCCGAGGATCTGCGCCGCAAAGTTGAAGCCGGGGTGATTTCTCCTATTTATAATGCCAATATGTACAAGGGTGAACTGTGGGGAGTCCCCTTTCTCGCCAATTTCCAGCTGCTCTATACCAATATGGATCTCCTTCGGCGTGCGGGTTTTGACCGCCCGCCAAGAACCCTTGAAGAGATGCGATATATGTCTGCCGTTGCCAGAGAGAAGGGAGTTATCGAGTATCCGGTATTTGATTCCCTGCGGTCTGAAGAAGTTCTGGTTTGCGAGCTCGTCTGGCTCTCCGGAGCCTTCGGTAATTCCTGGGATGCTTCGAAGGATAGGCTGATACTCGACAGAGAAGAAAACAGAATGGCCCTTGAATATCTTCTGGATTTAAAACACGAAGGACTTCTGAATCCCTACAGTCTCAATGCAGGGGAGATGTTTTCCGCGGAGGTTTTTACCTGGGGGGATGCCCTTTTTACGTCCAACTGGACTTTCCTTATCGGTCGCCTGGAGGAGGCTGCTGCCAGAGGAAGCGGCGCACCGGTTTTCGACTTTACGGTCAGTACCTTGCCGTTTTCCGATTCCGTGGGAACAAGCGCCACGGTTTCAGGTTTTCAGGGACTCGCGGTCATGAAAAACTCGCCCCAGAAGGAAAACGCCTGGCGTTTTATCTCCTATCTTTCTTCTCCCGAGTTTCAGCGGCGCTATCTGCACGAGTTTCCCGTATGGCGTGAAGTCTGGTCCGAACCGGAGACAAGAAGCCGGGATCCGTATTTCGATGTTAAGCGGGCGCAGGTCCGGGGTGCGAAGGTTCGACCAGTTCATCCCCGATATCAGGAGATCTCCGCGATTATCAGAAAATGGATCTACTCTGCCCTGGAAGAGGATATCTCCGTCAGGGACGCATTCAGGTTCATCCAAAGCGAGATTGAGGAGCTTGGATTATGATCCCCTTTATTAAACGGGGAAAGGTAAAGATTTCCACAAAGGTAGCCCTCTCTTTCATTGCCATTGTTCTCTTTCAGGGGATCCTCACCCAGATAGGCATGTATATGCTGATATCACGCAGTACCATAGACAGTTTTCGGGGTCAGATGTCTGTGGCAATGGAGAATATAGATTCCTTCATGATCCAGGTGCAGGATGATCTGAACAACAAGGTAAGCCTTCTTTCTGGTCAGAAGAATGTGATTGAGTACGCCGAATTCCGGTTGCGGAATCTTCTCCGTCGTGAACTCTCCCTTTTCAACCGGGCCCTTGACCTTAACGGGATTTTTGTATTTGTCGATACCGGCAAGCTCCTGGCAGTGGACGAGTCAACAGAAAGACCGCCGGATGAGGCCCTGATAGGAATCGTTGCCAGGGCTTATAAACAGGGACTGCAGAGTTTTCTTCATGACGACGGTACCGGGATGTATCTATGGAGTGTGGCCCAGATTGTTCGGGAGGAACAGGTTATCGCCATGATCGGAGCCAGGGTTGCGCTGGACAGCCAGTTTATGGACCGGCTGCAGCGCAACAGCAACTCAGTGGCCTACTTGCAATATCCTTCCCGTTCCGTACACTCCCACACCATGACCGATTCTGAGTGGTCTCGACTTCTTAAACGGGCGAATGTTATGTCCACAAGGGATATTATCAGCGTAGGGGATTACCTTTTAGGGGCCAGCACCATAGAGAGCCTGGGTACCCCCCACGCCAGGCTTTTGTGTCTCCTTGATATGGGTGAATCCCGCCAGAATATCCGGGACTACAACAGGCTCGCAATTTTTCTGACGCTGCTCGTTCTGGCAATCGCCCTGATGGTGAGTATCCTTTTTTACCGGCAATCCTTTTTACAGCCCTATACTGCCCTGCAGGAAGGGGTAGCCCGTATCGGAGACGGTGATTTTTCCTATCCCATCCAGCAGACCTCGGGGGACGAATTCGGCGATCTTGTTGAATCCGTAAACAGGATGCGTATTAATCTGCAGAACCGGGACAGGGAATTGACGGCCCTGGCCAGTTATAACGAGTTGATTCTGGATAACGTGCGTTCAGGGATTATAACTGTCGGGCATGACGGTTTGATTAATGCCTGTAATGCTGCTGCGAGCAGCATGGTCCATATGGATGGTGAGAGCGGTCTCCCTCTGGATCTGGAGATGGCTGTCCTTCCCCAGGAAGTTAAGGAGTTGATCCGCCAGGGTATCCAGGAAGGAAAATTTGTCACCCTCAAGGAGTGTCGTCTTACCTATGATGGCCGCGAAGAGATCCTCAATGTTTCGACATCGCCCTTCTCCGATGGAGCAGGCGAGGAGCTGGGGGTTATCGCTGTGATTTCCGACATTACGCAGATAAAAAAGCTGGAAGAGCAGTTGCTGGTATCCCAGCGTCTGGCCGCCATAGGCGAGATGGTGGCGGGGGTCGCCCATCAGATTCGGAATCCCCTCGCAATAATGAAGGTTTCTGCCGAGATTTTGAGGGACAACTTCGGAACAGGGGACCAGAAAAATAGAGGACAGTACAAGGAACTTACCCGGCTCCTGGTAAGCGAGATTGACAGCCTCAATTATATAATACAGAATTTTCTTGATTTTGCCCGGCCACTGCAGATTAACCGCGCAAAATGGAGTATCGAAGATATTGTACAATCCGCTCTGTCCCTGCTGCCTCTGGATAAATACCCGGGGGTCGAGGTTCGGGTCGATATAGATCCAGGGATTCCCTATCGAAGTCTGGACAAGGATCTTATGGAGCAGGTGGTCAGAAACCTGGTTCAGAATGCTCTTGAGGCCAGTGAAGAAGGAATCGTCCTGATTGAGCTGAGTTTCAGCGATGGTTCCTTGATAATCAGGATCAGTGATCAGGGCTGCGGTATGGATCAGGAGACGGTCCGCAATATCTTTAATCCTTTCTTTACCTTGAAAAACAAGGGGACCGGCCTCGGTTTGTCAATTGTCCACAGGATTGTACAGGAACACAACGGTTCCATTACTGTAGATTCGACTCCCGGGATGGGAAGCACCTTTACTGTGGTAATCCAGGATATCTGATGAAAACCATTCTTATCGTTGACGACGAATTGAACATGCAGGCTGTGCTGAAGATTCTATTTGAAACCCACGGCTATGCAACCCTGACAGCGGCAGACGGAATCCAGGCTCTTGATCTGATTGACATGCACCAGGAGATTGATCTGGTGGTGTCGGACTTGAAAATGCCAGGTATGGACGGCATTGCCCTTTTAGAGGAGATCAAACTGCGCAAACCCTGGCTCCCTTTTGTCCTGGTCTCCGCCTACGGAACCATTGAGCGGGCGGTAGAAGCTATGAAAATGGGCGCGGTGGATTTTATTACCAAGCCCTTCAACAAGGAACTCATTCTTCATACGGTTAACCGGCTCTGGCAGCTGGATAAGCTGAAAAGGGAGAATACTGCCCTGAGGGATGAGCAGAAGGAGCTCACCGTCATTTTTCGTTCTCCCCTTATGCGCGGTATTGCCGAGACGCTGAGGAAAATCGGGCGGATCTCCTCGCCGGTACTGCTCACCGGTGAGAGCGGCAGCGGTAAGGAGGTTGTAGCCCGGGCCCTTCATTCGGTTTACCAGGGGGATGAAGATCTCCCGTTTATCAGCATTAACTGCCCTGCGGTTCCTGAGAGCCTTTTGGAGTCGGAACTTTTTGGATACAAAAAAGGGGCCTTTACCGGAGCGGATGTTGATTTCGAAGGAAAAGTCCGTATGGCTGAAGGGGGAACCCTCTTTCTTGATGAGATCGGCGACCTGCCCCTGGCGATTCAACCAAAGCTTCTGCGCATGCTGGAGAATAAAACAATCGAGCCCCTGGGATCGATTCGACCGGTAAAAATTCGTACCCGTATTGTGTGTGCCACCAACCGAAATCTGGAGCAGCTGGTGGAGGAGGGGAAATTCCGGCGGGATCTTTTTTACCGAATCAATACCTTTCACCTTGAACTGCCTCCCCTTCGTGAACGCCGGGAGGACATAGCTCCCCTGGCGGAGTATTTTCTCGACACCTTTGTAGTGGATTTTGGCCTTGATGAGCGGTCCCTTTCCGTGAATGCACTCCATGCCCTGGAATCCTATCATTGGCCGGGAAATGTCAGAGAGCTGAAGAACGTAATCGAACGATGTGTCGTACTCTCCTCCGGACCTGTAATCGAAGCAAAGGATCTGCCTGCGGAAATTACGGAGGAGCCGTATCCCATATTCGATTCAGCCGGGGATGTACAGTATCTTAGCGGGAAGGAACGAACCCTTCATGAAATGGAGAAAAAGGTACTTCTTTCGGCACTGGATGCCTGTGATGGGAATATAAGTGCCGCAGCCCGCCGCCTGGGTGTGTCCAGGAACACCATGCGCTACCGACTGAAGAAATATGGTATTGAACCTGGTGCATTTCCACCGCATGGTGGTTCATAAGCACCGCTAGTCCTGGAGTTCTATAACTCCGCCGGAGGCTGCCATATCCATAAATAGCTGCCGTGTAATTATTTATCTCTATTATCAGAACCTCCCGTTTTTTGGCACGCAGTTTGCTTATATCTGTGTAAACGCTAAGGAGGTTTTCATGAAGCGTATTGTATTGTTTTTGTTGGTTCTCTCGGTTCTCTTTGGTATGGGCGGTACTCTTTTTGCCGGCGGTGAAAAAGAGTCGAAAGGCTCAGCCGATCTGTCTGTAGGTATTGTTCTGCCCACCAAGGACGAACCCCGATGGCTGCAGGACGAGGCCCGGTTCAGGGAAGCTCTGGATAAGGCAGGGTATTCCGTGGAGATTCTTTTCAGCCAGGGAGATCCCGCCCGGGAACGCGCGAATGTTGAGGCCCTGCTTTCCAAGGGAATGAAAGTTCTGATTATCTGTCCCCACGATGGAGCGGCAGCAGCGGCAGCGGCGGATGAAGCAAAGCGTTCCGGTGCCAGTGTGATATCCTATGATCGTCTGATTACCGGAACCCCGAATGTCGACTATTACGTAACCTTCGACAGTATTACCGTAGGCGAGCAGTTTGGTCAGTATCTGGTGGATAACGCCAGGGGCAAGGGCAATAACCTCTATCTCTATGCAGGGGCTGCCACGGACAACAACGCCTTTCTCTTCTTCGAAGGAGCCTGGAATGTTCTTCAGCCAAAGATTGCCGACGGTACCTTTGTAATCCGGAACTCCTCCGAAGCTGTTGCCCTCAGCGGAAAGCCGAATCTGACCCGCGAGGAGATGGGTAAAATTATCGGTCAGGTTAGCACCAACTGGGACTTCAATGTAGCGAAGAACCTCGCCGAAGCAAACCTTACGTCCGTTGGCCCCAACGCCAAGGGAGAGGTTTTTATTGCGGCACCCAATGACGGTACCGCCCGTGCGATTGCAGACGCATTTGCAGCTGACCGGGATGTCACAAAGTACTATATTTCCGGCCAGGATGCAGAAAAGGCATCCATTCAGTACATAATCGACGGCAAGCAGTCCATGACTGTTTTCAAGGATGTCCGTACCCTGGTAAAGGATGCTATCAGCGCTGCGGTCGCCATTCTTGAAGGAAAGAAACCCCTGGCCTACGGTGTCTATGACAACGGTGCAACGGACGTTCTCGCTATCCAGTCCGAAGTCATTACCGTTACAAAAGAAAATGTAAAAAATGTTCTTATCGACAGCGGGTACTACGACGCCTCAGAGTTTACCGGCCTTTAAAATGGTTGGAGCTGATTAATAAAGTTGAAAGTTCAGGCGGTGGCGTAAACCATCGCCTGACTTATTGTTTTTCAGCCGTTTTTCATGGGGATACGGTATAATATTCTGAGAAAGAGGAGGATCAGATGAGTGGAAGAACGATCCTTGAAATGCGTGAGATTACCAAGACATTTCCTGGTGTAAAAGCGCTGGATCGGGTAACCTTCGCTGTCGAGGAAGGTGAAATTCACTGTTTGGTAGGGGAGAACGGGGCCGGAAAATCGACCCTCATGAAGGTTCTCAGCGGTGTGCATCCCCATGGTTCGTATGAGGGATCTATCATGTTTGACGGGAAGGAACAGACTTTCCGACACATCAGCGACAGCGAAAAAACGGGAATCGCCATTATTTACCAGGAGCTGGCTTTGGTTCCGGAGATGACGGTCTATGAAAATATTTTTCTAGGCCACGAGCTGGCTTCCGGAGGGCTGGTGAACTGGAATGAAACCATAAAGCAGGCGGAAGTCGCACTGAAAAAAGTCGGTCTCAAGATAAATCCGGATACCAAGGTAAAAGACCTTGGAGTAGGGCGCCAGCAGCTGGTGGAGATTGCCAAAGCCCTGAGCCGGGATGTGCGACTTTTAATCCTCGACGAGCCGACTGCTGCTCTGAACGAGGACGACTGCGATAACCTGCTGAATCTAATTAAGGATCTGAAAAAACAGGGTGTAACGAGCATAATGATCAGCCATAAGCTGAAAGAGGTAATCCGCATTGCCGATACCGTGACTGTACTTCGGGACGGACAGACCATCTGTACCCTGGACGCGAAAGCCGGAGAGGTTTCGGAGGGTGTGTTGATCAAACATATGGTGGGAAGGGAAATAAACAACGTATTTCCCAGGCGGGAGCACCAGGTTGAAGATGAGCTCGTTCTTGAAGTTCATGACTGGAGTGCCTATAACGCAAGAACCGGTCGCTATGATTTAAAAAATGTTGCTTTTAATGTAAAAAAGGGAGAGATTGTCGGATTTGCCGGTCTTATGGGGTCCGGACGAACGGAGCTTGCCCGGAGTATTTTCGGCAATCCCGATCATTATCACCTGGAAGGCGAGATGAACCTCAATAAGAAGGTCGTTCGTTTTTCTCATCCCGAAGAGGCCATCAAGTCGGGTATTGCCTATGTATCGGAGGACCGCAAAAAAAACGGCCTTGTACTGATCCAGGATGTTAAGCAAAATGTGACCCTTGCCAACCTGAAGGCCCTGGCAAAGAACAGTGTTGTCGATGATAACGCCGTGGTGAAAACCGCCAGAGAATACAAGGAGGCTTTGAACATCAAGACTCCGAGTCTTGAGCAGCAGGTCATGAAGCTCTCCGGAGGTAATCAGCAGAAAGTCCAGGTCGCCAAGTGGTTATTTGTAAAACCTCATGTTCTGATACTGGACGAACCGACCCGGGGAATCGACGTCGGTGCGAAATACGAGATATATACCATTATGAACAAGCTGGTTGCCGAGGGGATGAGCATTATCATGATCTCCTCCGAACTGCCCGAGGTTCTTGGCATGAGCGACAGAATCTATGTCGTCTCCGAAGGACGAATAACCGGGGAACTTCCTGTAGAAGAGGCAACCCAGGAAAAAATAATGCATCTGGCAACCAACTAGGAAGGAGGAGTTCATGATTGTTAATGAACTGAAAACTGAATTAAAAAGAAATATCCGTGATTACGGAATGTACATAGCCCTGTTTATCATTTTTCTGATATTCGGTATTGCCACGGACGGAATATTTTTATCCTCCAGGAATATATCGAATCTTCTCAATCAGACGGGCTATCTGGCTGTTCTGGCGATTGGTGTAACCCTGGTAATCGTTATCCGGCATATAGACCTATCGGTGGGATTTTTATCGGGTTTTCTGGGGGCTATAGCCGCCATAGGGATGGTTTTCTGGCATCTGCCGATATGGATTGTCATTCCCATGATTCTGGGGCTCGGCATTGTTGCGGGGCTTATTACTGCGTATCCGGTGGCACAGCTCGGTATTCCGGCATTCGTTGCTTCCCTGGCCGGCTGGCTCATCTATCGCGGAGCACTGCTTCTTGCAACCCTCAAGACGGGGACGATAATTATCCCCAACGCGACTTTCAATGCCATGGGGAATGGCTTTGTTCCGGATATCTTTGCCTCGGATATTCTTCTTCCGGGTGTTCATAAATTGACCCTTGTAATTGGGCTGCTCCTCATAATATTCAATGTTGTAACAAAGATCAGGGCGCGTACAGCAAAAATCTTCTACGGATTTGAGACCGTATCGCGCCATCTTTTTATCGGCCAGATGTTATTCATGTCCATTATGATTGCGATTGTAACCTGGATTCTTGCCGGCTATAACGGAATGTCCTGGACGCTGGTCATCGTGCTGCTGGTGGTTGCCATATACAGTTTTGTTACGAAGAAAACCATTCTTGGGCGGCACATCTACGCTGTGGGCGGAAATCCGGAGGCAGCTGAACTCTCCGGTATCAATGTCAAGAAAATCACCTTTATTGTATTCGGTTCCATGGGTATGCTTTCGGGGCTTTCGGGCATGCTCTTCGCCGCCAGGCTGCAATCTGCGACCACTACAGCAGGAACGCTCTTTGAGCTTGACGCCATTGCCGCAGCCTACATAGGTGGTGTCTCCGCCGCCGGAGGTGTAGGCTCGGTTGTCAGTTCCCTGATCGGAGCAATTGTCTATACCTCCTTGACATCGGGAATGAACCTGATGGGAATTGATATTGCCGCCCAGTACATCGTCCGGGGTGCGGTACTGGCCCTGGCTGTCATCTTCGACGTAACCACCCGTAAAATTGGCAGTAATTAAGGATTTCTTCGATTCCTTGTATAGCGCCTTCCTTCGGGGAGGCGCTTTTTTTATTGACAGAAAACTGAACTGTGATAGACTGATGGTAGGAAATATACGCCACCCTGTATAGATAGGAAAAAAATTAACGACTATGGAAAATGAAAAACGCAAGGCCATCGATATTCCCTCATCCATACGCAGGAATTACCATAGCCTCAGCGAGGTACAGCGCAGGATTGCCGATTATATTCTGCAGAACAGCGACCGGGCGATGTACCTGTCTATTACAGATCTTGCCGCAACCTGCGGAACCAGCGAGACCACAATAATGCGGTTTCTGCGAAAGATCGGGTTTGCTTCCTATCAGGTCTTCCGCGTACAGCTTGCCCAGGGCCTGCAGGAAGAAAACCCTAAATATGCATGGTCGGATATCGAAAGTGATGATTCAGTGGGCAGTATAAAGGAGAAGGTAGTCTCATCCACAGTTGCTGCAGTTGAAGATATCAGGAGCCTTATTTCTGATGAGGTTCTTGAATCCTTTACAGAGAGGGTACTTTGTGCGACGAGGATCTTTGTTTTCGGAGTCGGTTCCTCGGCGTATATTGCCGGAGATCTTTTTCATAAACTTATCCGCCTCGGATTGAGTGCCGCCGTATGCAATGATCCCCACATTATGGCGATACACAGCGCACAGGCAAAAAGGGGAGACCTTTTTATTTTTGTGTCCCATTCAGGTGAGAGCGAGGTGCTCCTGGACTGCTGCCGGATGGTGCTGGAGCAGGGAGGGGAATCTCTGGCGATTACCAGTTACCCCCATTCCACCCTGTCGGAGCTCACCGGCATACAGCTTTTGAGCAGCACAAACGAGATGAACTATCGACCGGATGCAATGACCTCCCGAATATTGCAGTTGGTTATTATAGATTTATTGACGATAGTCCTGACTTTCAAGCTCGGAGAGCGCGGCATAGAAGCAATAGGGGGGTCACAGATTGCTGTGGCTCGTCAGAAAAGATAGAGAGAAAGGAGACAGAACGATGGGTAAGATAAAAAAAGCATGCATTATAGGTGACGCAATGATTCCGGGAAAAAATTTTCGTCCCGCTTTTGACCGTTACCTGGCAAAATATGTTGAAGATGTAAAAACAGGCGACTGGGAAAGTGATTGGCAGAAGCTGCAGTCTCGCAGACTGGAAGTTGAAAAACAGGGGCCGGAGATCGAGATTGTTCCTGAGATGCTTGGTCCCGAAGACCGTGAGGCAGAGCTTGTCATGGGTCTTTTTGTCCCTGTTTCGTCCAAACTGATGGAGGCTCTGCCTGATCTCCGAATAGCCGGGGTCTGTCGTGCCGGTCTGGAGAACGTAAATCTCGAAGAAGCAAACCGCCGGGGTATTCTTGTTTTCAATGTACAGGGCCGAAACGCGGAAGCCGTCAGTGATTTTGCAGTAGGATTGATGCTATCTGAATCCCGTAATATTGCCCGGGCCCACCTGGCCATAAAAAAGGGAGAGTGGAGAAAGACCTTTTCCAATTCCGATTCGGTACCTCAGCTGAATGAGAAGACCATAGGAATCATAGGCTTCGGCTATATCGGTCAGCTTGTCGCACGAAAGCTTTCCGGCTTCAATGTGAAAATTCTGGTCTTCGATCCCTATGTGAACCCGGAAACTGCCCGGGAACTCGGGGTAAAACCGCTAAGCATGGAAGATCTTTTCAGGCAGAGTGATTTTGTCACCGTCCATGCCAGACTGACGGATGAAAACAGGGGAATGATCGGCAGTAAAGAGTTCGCCCTGATGAAACCGGAAAGCTATTTTATCAACACCGGACGTGCAGGACTCGTTGACTACGATGCCCTCTGCTCCGTGCTGAAGGAAAAACGAATAGCCGGTGCGGCACTTGATGTATTTCCCACCGAGCCGCTTCCTGAGAAAGATAAATTTGTGGAACTGGATAATATTACTCTCACCACCCATATTGCCGGAACGACAAAAGAGGCGTTGACTAATTCCCCCGGGCTTCTTATGGAAGATATCCAGAAACTCCTTGAAGGCAGGAAGCCCCGCTTTATTGTTAACCCGGAGGTTCTTGAGAATGATGAATTCAAACAGTGGTTGAACCGTTTTCGGGACTGATCTGTCATGCAAACTATTTTAGCATTGGATGTCGGGACCTCAAGCATCCGAGGAACTCTGTATACAACACAGGGCAGGGAACTTTTTTCTCACAGCTACAGTTATTCTCCCATCTTTTATAATGACGGTCGTGTGCGGCAGTCCGTGGAGGACTGGGACAGAGGTATCCGACATGTTCTATCCGCCTGCGGTGAGTATGCCCTAAGCAATAATGCAGAAGTCCTCGCCATTGCAGTGACATCCCAGAGGGCTTCGGTTGTACCGGTGGACAGGAACGGAAAAGCCCTGGATGAGGTATTCATGTGGCAGGATAAAACAACCTCACGACAGTGCGACCGGATCAGGAAGGAAGTTCCTGCGGAGGATGTCTACAAAATAACCGGGCTGAGAATCGATCCCTACTTTTCCGCCCCAAAAATCCTGTGGTACCGGGACCATAAACCGGAAATCTATACCGCAGCGTATAAATTCCTGGGGGTCCAGGACTATGTTGCTTTTGTTCTTACCGGAAAATTTGTAACAGATTACTCCCAGGCTTGTCGCACAATGCTGCTGGATGTATCCAGAAGGGAATGGAGCAACAGAATGATGGATGCTTGCGCCATCAAGGAGGAACAGCTGCCGCAACTCGTTTCTCCCGGATCAGCTGTCGGAGCCTTAACCGTCGCACTGGCACAGGAAACCGGGTTCCCTCTGGATACACCTGTAATTCTGGCGGGCGGGGACCAGCAGGTCGCCGCACTTGGAATGGGTGTCCTGGAAGCAGGTTCCGTGGAAGCCAACACCGGGACCGGCTCGTTCCTGATAACTCCCGTCCCTGAACCCCTTTTTCACTCGGAGGCCAGAACCCTGTGCAGTATAGCCGCGATTCCCGGTCAGTGGGTTGTCGAAGCAGGGGTTCTTACCACTGGTATCCTGTACAGCTGGTTCGCCGGGGAATTCGGAGAAACCGGCAGGCAGAATGAACAGGCGGATATTCTCAAAGTGAACCAACTGGTCCGGGAATCCCCCCCGGGTGCGCATGGGGTCATAGTTCTTCCCCATTTCAAGGGCAGCGCTGCTCCATACTGGAATCCTATAGCAAAGGGTACCATTTTTAATTTGACCCTGGCCAATTCCAAGGGCGATATTGCCCGGGCACTGCTGGAATCCCTGGTCCTTGAAATGGGCGCTGGATTAAAGCGGATGCGAGAGATAATTCCCGCAGAGCCTGCTGAAATTTGTGTCGCCGGGGGACTGACCAGGTTCGATCTCTTTAATCAAATGCAGGCTGACATCTTTGAAACGACCGTCCGTATTCCTCCCAGCAGCGAGGCTTCATCCAAAGGTGCTTTGATCAGTGCTCTGGTCAGTCTCGGTATTGCAGTGTGCTATAAAAAGGCTTTTAATTCGGTCAGTGATTTAGACGACCGCTACGTTTACCCTGATTCCTCCAGGTCTGAACTTTATCGGCAGGCAGCCCTTTTGCGGGAAGCGCTGTATAACGCATTGAACACAGGCAATGTATATTCTGCTGCGGAGGATTTCACAAAGAAAGCCTCGGACTTTAAGGAGAATTGAAAATGCTGATAAATTGTAAAGAAATGCTCGAAAAATCCCGGGGAGCAGTAGCTTCTTTCAACTGCGTCGATTTTGAAATGGCCAGGGCCTGTCTCGAAGCGGGAGAAGAAGCCCGGCGCCCGGTGATTATCGGGATCGCCGTACGCCACTGGAAGGCTCTGGGAGGCCGCCTGTTTATTCCCTCCATTCGTGCCCTGTGTGTTGATGCCGATATTCCTGCCGCTCTCCACCTGGATCATGCGGGTCCGGCTGATCTGGATATTATTGATGAAGCCCTGGATTCAGGGTTTTCCTCTGTGATGATCGATGCATCCAGAAAGCACTTTACGACTAACATCGAAGTTACAAGAGGGATAGTCCAGAGGGCCCGGCTGTTCAATGCTTCTGTCGAGGCTGAGCTTGGTCCAATACTCGGCGACGAAGGCGTCGCGGGACTGGTGAATGCCGAAGGCGCGGTGTATACCGATCCACGGGAAGCAGTGCAGTTCTGTGCGGACACTGGCGTTGATGCCCTGGCTGTTGCGGTGGGAACCGCCCATGGACTCTACACGGCGGAACCGAAAATCCGGCAGGAGCTTATTTCGCAGATTGCAGAAGCAACGGGTGTTCCCCTTGTCCTTCATGGTGCCACGGGAGTGCCGGACGAAGCCATACGTGAAGCAGTGCGCAGGGGTGTGCGAAAGATCAATTACTTCTCCGGTTTGCTTGTTGACGCGATGGATGTTATTCGCAGGGAACGGAACAAGGATGACAACGATTATCTCGGCTACCGTGAGGAGCTGCGTAAAGCCTGGAAGAAACGGGCCCGGTTCCTGATAGATCTATATTCCTATCATTGAATAATGCCGTTAAATCCATCATAATTGCTTTGTGATGAATTACATACAGGAGGTGCAGATGGATACAACCCGTGGTTACGTGCTGTACGAGGAGAATGATCATAAGGTAATATGGCTTGGCTGGGACGAAGATGTATCTTCCGGCGCGATTCAGACTAATCAGTATCTTATTGTCAATTCCGGCAAAGGGATACTTCTTGATCCTGGGGGAGTTCATCTGTTTTCACGGGTTGTCTCCGTTGTCAGCCGTTTTATCAGCCTTGATGATGTGGAATCGATTTTCTTTTCTCACCAGGATCCTGATGTATCCTCAGGGATTGCGCTGTGGCTCGGTGTGACAAAGGCCCAGGTATACATACACGATATCTGGCGTCGTTTTGTGCCTCACTTCGGTCTGGTGGACCAGAGCAGAATTACTCCCCTTGAGGATGAAGGGGGGAGTATAAACATCGGATCGGCCTCCCTTAAACTGGTCCCCGCACATTTTCTACATTCCGCGGCGAACTTTACGCTCTATGATCCCCGTTCAAAAATTCTCTTCTCCGGCGATATAGGGACTGCCGTGTTTCCTGAGGGAAAGGAGTATCCGGAGGTGGAAGATTTTGACGCCCACAGGCGTCTGATGGAACCCTTTCATGTGCGGGCCATGGGCAGTAACCGGGCGGCCGCCGGCTGGATTGACGCGTGCAAGAAGCTCGATGTATCCATTCTTGCTCCTCAGCACGGTGCAATGATGAGGGGAGAACTTGTCACGAAATTCTACGAGTGGTTCGGTAATCTGGATTGCGGAATAGACTATCTCAAGTCCCGAACAGGAGTGTAAGCGGTGGATGATTTTATTAACTCCAAAGCGAACAGAAAGATAGTCCTGGGGTATAACAAATCGGTAATGCTCGGTGAAATAACCGAGAGGTCCATGAAGATTATCACCCAAGATATCGATGCAATCAGGGATTCCCTGGAATCCATTGTTACGACCTTCGAGGAGTTTCGCTCCACGTCTCAGCATGTTTCGGAAAACACCAGCCGGATTGACCAGAAAATGGGTGAAATCATCCACGAAACCCGTCGGCTGGACGGAGAGCTCCAAAGCCGTGTTGATGAAATTGTTGAGGTCCGATCCGTTTCAGGAGAGATGGAGAGTCTCTTTGATGATGTACGCAAACGTACGGAAGCCATAAAATCAATTACCTCCTCTATTCAGGATGTCTCGGAAAAGACCAACGTCCTTGCCATTAATGCCTCCATAGAGGCCGCCAGGGCTGGGGAGTTTGGAAAAGGGTTCCGGGTTATTGCCGGGGAGGTGAGAAATCTGGCAGGGCAGACCGCCCGCTTTACCCGGGAGATTACCGAATCCCTGAACGAGTTTACCAGCTTCATCGGGCAGATGAGCGATTATGTAAAACGCTTTACCGAGGTGCTTGGTAATTTCAGTACCGATATTTCCGAAGTGCGTCACAGCTTCAGCGAAGCCCAGGCGGAGGAGGGAAAGCTTGCGGAGGCCATCAGCGAAATATCCGCGGCACTGGAGCAGGAGAGTTCGGCGCTTGTGGACGGTACCTCGACTTTGGAGAATACTTTCGACTCCCTGAAAGACTCCCAGGTGGTTGTTCATTCACTGGTTTCCACATACAGGGGTCTGAGCAGGCTGATGGATAAGGATCAGTAGCTCTTGAGGCAGCCCTAAACGGTCGAGGCGAAGGGCGATAAACCCTGCCACGTATTTCTGATCACGAAGCTGCTCTAAAAAGATTCCTTGTACAGATTGTCTGTCTTTGACGCCATGATGAAGTCGTTCGTATGGAGTCCTCCGATCTTGTGGGTCCACCAGCTGACATGTACCTTTCCCCATTCCGTGGTGATCCTGGGATGATGATCCTGCTGTTCGGCTAATTGACCAACCCTGTTGGTAAATGAGAGAGCCTGGGAAAAATCGTCAAAAGAGAAGCTGCGGGTGATTCTGGGGCTATCCTGTGCTCGATATAGCTTCCACTGGGGAAGCTGCTCCAGGAATGTTTCTATCTCCTTGTGTGTGAGTGCAGCTTCATCTCCCCTGCACGGTTCACACTGCTGCATATCTAATGTATCCATGTCCTGCCTCCTCGATTGAATAAAATCGTACCTGTGTCAGGTATGTCATTTTTAATATACTAGCAACTGTAAGAGTTCCAAAATGAGAATACGCAGAGCTCTTTCTGCAACCGATCTTGATGGGAGCTTGTGGAATTATCCTGTATTTCATGGGGTTGCTGTGCCACTCACCCGTCGCAGCGATGTCATCGGAAAGCAGCAGAAACTGATTTCCCTTGATCATTACATTTATTATCATTGTTGTAAGGATATGTGCCGTATCGACTGAGGAGTTTTCCATGAACGCCAATATTTCCGACAATCTCAATGAACTCAGCCGTTCAAATAATCCATATCTCCTCCAGCATGCGAATAACCCCGTAGCCTGGCGTATGTGGAGAAAAGAGGCCTGATCTCGACGCTTTCTACATGGACACGGCTTTGAAACTTCACGGATCTGGCGGCTGGCCTCTGACAATATTTGCTACTCCGGAGGGTAGTCCGTTCTTTACCGCAACCTACATTCCTAAGAGGAGCCAGCCAGGACGGGCGGGACTCCTGGATATCCTTCCTGAGACAGAGAGGTTGTGGAAAGAGGTGCGCCTAAGAGTCCTCGCCTCTGCCGGCGCAATCGTCAAAGCCATTGACGGGACTTACAGCGAGTCTTCCTTCCGATCCGGCGACTTTCCGCGCACCCGGCTTGCAGAAACTTTTGGACGTCTCTGCGACGTCTTTGACCCTGTGTGGGGAGGTTTCGGCTTTCACCGTTACGCTACCGACCGGCAGTGGAGGGTTCCCCATTTCGAAAAGATGCTCTACGACCAGGGCCAGCTTATCCTGCTTTTTATCAATGCCTTTGATCTGACCGGCAAGACCGAGTTTGAAAAGACTGCTCGGGAGATAATCGAGTTCTGCTTTAGAGAACTCAGATCCCCTGAAGGGGGCTTCTACTCCGCCCTCGATACCGAGAGCGAGGGTGGGGAGGGAAGCTATTCTCTCTGGAGCCGAAGGGAGTTTGTCGAAATTCTCGAAGGAATGATTGGAGAGGAGAAGGCTGCGACTGTGGCAGACCACTTCGGTTTGCGGGATGAGGGGAACTGGTCCGATCCGGTAAACGGAGAAAGAATGCCGAGCAATATTATCTACTGCAGTCCGGGATCATCCATCAACGAGATTTCTCCTGACTGGGAAGAGCTGAGGAGGGTTCTTTTGTCTCGGAGAAACGAACGAAGAGCGCCATCCACAGATGACAAGATACTTACCGACTGGAATGCACTGATGCTGAGAGCTCTTGCCCGGGCCGCCCGTGTTCTGAAAGACTCATCCCTGCTCCGTACGGCCGTTGAGCCCGAGGAGTTTCTCCGGAAAAAGCTTGGAAGAACGGACGGTCGTCTTTTTCACAGTTATCTGTCAGCGGAAAAGGGGGCTTACGATGAGAGAGAAATTATCATTGTCGGGGATGGAGTGGAGAGCGAAAAGATGTTGCAAGAAATAGACAGCCTTTTTCTTCCCCGTACTGTAGTTCTGAAAAAGGATTCGGCCAATGAAAAGATGCTCTCCCGTTGTGCGCCGTTTATTTACGGGTATCATGCCTTCGAAGAGACGGGGGCCGCAGCGTAGGTCTGCAGCGGCTTTACCTGCAGGAAACCGGTGTCCAGGGGCGAAGAACTCGGGCAGGAACTCGATGAACTTTCTCATCGATTTGGATGCTTTTAATACTGGATTTACTGTTTAATAATTTGCTCATCGCGGGTTCATATCATCAGCTTAGTTTTTCTTGAATGAAGCAGAAACAGCAGAGCCCTTCCGGCATGCAGAAGGGCTCTGTTGAGTCAGGCGTGGAAAGGTATCAGGTCCCTCCCAGATACGCCTTTTTTACCTCTTCGTTGTTCAGGAGGTTTTCTGCCGTGTCATACAGGGTTACTCTTCCGGTCTCCATAACATAGCCCTTATGGGCAGTTTTTAGCGCCAG
Organism: uncultured Spirochaetaceae bacterium; assembly: GCA_964554875.1. Lineage (GTDB taxonomy): Bacteria > Spirochaetota > Spirochaetia > JC444 > Marispirochaetaceae > Marispirochaeta. Next base: position 18,863 of record CAZKQJ010000002.1, read on the forward strand.
GTTGGCGTTTTGCTCCACCAGAAAGATGGTGGTATTGTTGTCTCTGTTTATCTGCCTGATTATCTTGAAAATCTGCTGTACCAGAATGGGAGCAAGCCCCAGAGACGGTTCATCCAGCAGCAGCAGCTTGGGACGGCTCATCAGGGCGCGGGAAATAGCGAGCATCTGCTGCTCTCCTCCGCTCAAGGTTCCTCCCTGCTGGTAGCGTCTTTCGGCAAGTCTGGGGAAAAGCTCGAACACGTATTCCATGTCCCGCTGTACTTCCGTTTTATTCTTGCGAAGAAACGCTCCCATGTCCAGGTTTTCCTTGACCGTCAGGTAGGGAAAAATCCTGCGTCCCTCGGGTACCTGGTTTATACCCAGAGCAACGATTTTTTCGCTGGAAAGGTGAGTAATGTCCTCTTCCTGAAACAGAACACGTCCCTGCCGTGGTGGAGTTACTCCGCAAATTGACATAAGGGTTGTGGATTTACCGGCGCCATTGGCCCCGATCAGTGTTACAATTTCTCCCTCATTGATAGAGAGGCTCACCTCTTTGAGGGCCTGGATATTGCCGTAATACGTCGATACCGATTCCAGTTTAAGCATGAACCTCTTCTCCCAGGTAGGCTTTGATAACTCTTTTGTCACGTTTAATCACGTCCGGGGTGCCTTGGGCAATCAGCTGTCCGTAGTCGACAACATAGATCCGCTCGGAAAGACTCATCACAAGGCTCATGTCGTGTTCGATCAGGAAGATTGTTACATTCTCGCTTTCCCTGATACGCAGGATCAGATCTACAAGATTCCTGGTCTCGTTGGGGTTCATACCGGCTGCAGGTTCATCCAGAAGCAGCAGGAATGGATCGGTCGCCAGGGCGCGGGCTATCTCGAGAAGACGCTGGGCACCGTAGGGGAGGTTTTTTGCAAGATCGTTCACATAGCGTTCGATCCCGATCTTCTTGAGTATAGCGTAACTGTCGTGCAGGAGCTTTTCCTCTTCCTCCCGGGTTGAGGGGCTTCGAAAAACTGCGCCCAGGATACCGGATTTAAGGCGGCAGTGTCTGCCGATCATGATGTTTTCCAGGACCGTCATGTTCTGAAAAAGTCTGATGTTCTGAAAGGTTCGGGCAAGTCCCTTTTCGGTAATTTTATGGGGTTTCAAGCCGTTAATGACTTCAGTATTCTTTTCAGGAGGGGTAATCGTGATTTTCCCCTCTGTTGGAGCATAGACGCCGGTTACACAGTTGAAAAAGGTCGTCTTGCCTGCGCCGTTGGGTCCGATAAGGGCCACGATCTCGTTCTTCTTAATACTGAGGGACACGTCGTCGACAGCCCGCAGTCCCCCGAAATTCATTGTAAGGTTTTCCACATTCAGTACGGTGTTACTCATTGCTGCCTCCGCTGCTAAGCTCTGAAATATCGACTGTATAGCGCTTCCGTACCTTCTGTATTATGCCGTTAGGCCTGAAGACCATCATTAAAACGAGAACTGCACCATAAAGGAGCATTCGGTATTCAGAAAAAGCCCGCAGGTATTCGGGAAGCAGAACAATGATCAGAGCACCGACAATGACTCCTGTAGTGGACCCCATTCCTCCAAGGACGATAATACAGAGAACCAGAACAGACTCCATAAGGGTAAAACTGGCGGGATTAACAAAGGTGGTTTTCGCAGCAAAGATAACCCCGACCATACCGGCCCAGAAGGCTCCCAGGGCAAAGGCAGTCAGTTTGGTGGTCGTTATATTGACTCCCATGGATTCTGAGGCTATGGCATCCTCCCGCATGGCTTCCCAGGCCCTGCCGAGTCGTGAGTTCTCAAGTCGTCGGACCACAAAAATGGTGAAGAACACGAGGGCCAAAGTAATCATGTAAATATAGATCGTCGCAGTGGGCAGCGGGAGCTTCATTCCGAAAAAACTGGGGCGGGGAATGTTCGCGATTCCCGATGGGCCGGAGGAGAAATCGTTCCAGTTCTCCAGCACAATACGCACAATTTCGGCAAAACCAAGGGTTACGATCGCCAGATAATCACCCTTTAGACGGAGTACCGGAAAACCCAGGAGCATCCCGAAGAGCATTGCCAGTACGGCACCCAGGGGCAGGGCGACCCAGAATCCGATACCGAAATCCCTGTGCAGAATCGCATAGGTGTAGGCCCCGACTGCGTAGAAAGCGGCGTAGCCGAGATGGAGCATTCCCCCCAGCCCGATTACAATATTCAACCCGAGACCGAGAATGATGTACATAAGGGCTGTAGTCATGATGCTGGTCTGATACATACCTGCTACAAAGGGAAATACCAGTGCCGCAAGCAGGAGAATAATGAGAACGGGTTTGGCGATCTTTTTGTCGGCAAGGGTCTCCCGAATATCCAGGTTTCTCAGCTTTGAAGGCATGAACCTGGAGAAATCCACCAGTTTGTCTCCCCGTTCTTTTTTCTTCAGCATGCCCCGCCAGAAGTAGGACATTACAAAACTGAAGATCCCCACAAAGATCATATTCGACCAGCGCCATCTGATAATGTTTTCAACGGTGTTGACCCTGATAACCATGATTGGAAATGTCAGAAACATGAACCAGAGGGAGGTGATTAAGGACTTTTTCAGTTCCTGTACAGCGTTGTTCATTGTGTGTATCCCTTATATCTTATCGCTCTGGGCACGGCCGAGGAGCCCGGCAGGACGAAATATCAGAATCAGCACCAGGATGATAAAGGCGAAAACGTCCTCGTAGTCCGACGAAATGTACCCGGCCCCGAAACTCTCCGTCAGGCCAAGCACGAAACTGCCGAGGACAGCCCCTGGAATTGATCCGATTCCGCCGAGAACAGCGGCCACAAAGGCCTTGATGCCCGCCAGAAAACCGATGTAGAAGTTGATCTGTCCCACATGGGAACTGATCAATACACCTCCGACGGCTGCCATCGCGGAGCCGATCAGGAAGGTTACCGCGATAACCTGGTTAATGTTTATGCCTACCAGAAGGGCCATGGTCTTATCCTGCGCCGTAGCACGCATCGCTTTTCCGATTTTAGTAAACTTTATAAGAAAGGTAAGACCTACCATGACAACGGCGGTAACGGCAAAGATTACCACCTGAGTAGAGGTCAGAAAATTCCTGGAACCCTCAAGAAAGGCAAATCGTGGTATCAGCTTTGGAAAGGAGAGAAAATCCGAGGTCTGGGCAAGTAACACGTAATTCTGCAGGAAAAAAGACATTCCGATGGCGCTTATCAGGGCTGAAAGCCTCTGGGCCCGACGTACCGGTTTGTATGCCATGGATTCCATTGTTACCCCGTAAGCAGAGGAATAAACAACAGCGATAATCATGGCGATGATAAAAACCGCTACACCCGGCATTCCGGTCATATTAAGGACGGTGGCAATAATGAGGGCCGTAAAAGCACCGATCATGTAAATTTCGCCGTGGGCAAAGTTGATAAGCTGAATGATACCGTAGACCATGGTATACCCGAGGGCAATCAGTGCATAGATACTGCCCCGGGTCATTCCCGACAGCGTAAGCTGAATTAAATATTCTAGATTCATGGTGGTTCCCTGCAGGCTCCTTCTAAAATAAAACCGCCTTGATGCAATTCCTGCGGTAAAGCTGCGTACACGTTGTGAGCATTGATTCGGAAGCAAGGAACAGGCCCTGTGCGGGCCTGTTCCGAAAAATCTCAAGATTTCTGAAAGAACGAGTCATATTACATGAATATGACAAAATTAGCAAGTTTATTTGAGTTCGACGTAAACCCCGTTCTGCACCTGATAAACGGAGAAACCTACCCCGATAGCATCGCCTCGTTCATCGAAGCTGATGTTTCCAAGGGGAGTTTCAACGTATTCGCTGCGGAGGGCCTTTACAATTGCGTCGTACTCGGTGGAACCGGCCTTTTCAATTGCATTGAGAAGAGCCTGGGTAGCAGCATAGGCGTTCAGGAAGAAGGCACCGGGATCCTCACCGTACTTTTTCTGGTGATCCTGGGTGGCTTTGACTGCCAGCGGGTTGGAGGTGGTATCTACAGGACCGGAGGCGTAAACACCCTCGGCGGCATCCTGGGCGACCTTGATGAAGGTATCGTCCTTGACGCCGTCGTCGGAAATGAAAATGGTATCCATACCGCGGGTTCTCATCTGGCCGACCAGCTTGGAAGCTTCGGGGTGGTACCCGCCGTAGATGATCGCTTCGGCACCGGAGGCTGCCACTTTGTTGATGATGGCGGAATAGTCAACCGCACCTACCTGGATACCTTCGTAGACGACAACCTCTACATTGGAGCGCTGGTCGAGGTACTCCTTGGCGAAATCGGCGAATCCCTTGCCGTAGTCGCCCTTGTCATGGAGTACGGCGATCTTTGTGAGACCCAGGGTATCGACCGCGAAATCAACATCCAGCGCTGCCTGAGCGTCGTCCGGCGCGATGGTGCGGAAAAAGTTGGGATAATCTCCGCTCTTGGTAAGGGGCGGGTTGGTGGCGGAGGGAGAGATTACGGGAATGCTGGAATCCTGGTAGATTCCCAGGGCAGACTTTGTCGCTCCGGAACATATGTGACCGATAACACCGACAACCCTTTCTCCGACCAGTTTTGCGGCGGTATTGGTTGCAACTTCGGGTTTACACTGATCGTCCTCGACGACAAGCTGGATCTGTTTTCCCAGAACTCCGCCCCTGGCGTTCCAGTCTTCAACAACGAGTTCCGCGGCTTTTACCGAGGGAAGACCGTAGGACGCCAGGTCTCCGGAGTGAGCTCCGGCAACGCCGATTTTAACGGTATCTTCGCCTTGTCCAGCGGCGAAGAGGCCGACAGTTGCAATCAGAATAATTGCAATGGCAAGCAATCTTTTCATGACCATCTCCTTGAATTGTATTAATAACGAGAGTTACTATATAATGGTTTTAAATTGGTAAATGATCAAGAGATTTTTTGCAGATTCCGTAAAAAAGACGCGGAAATACTGCTTTTGTATTTTATTCTGTCCATACGTGAGGTCCGTCTTGAAAATTCTGTGCATCGGTCATTCCTCGGTAGATCTGATTTTACGGGTCGACGGTTTTCCCCGGGAGGATACAAAATCCCTGGCAACGGAACGCAACCTCTCAGGCGGCGGACCGGCAGCCAACGCAGCCGCCCTGCTGGGGTTCTGGGGGGTTCCCGTCGCCATGGCAGGTCCTGTTGGCCGGGACCTTTTCGGCTCTTTTGCTGTTCAGGAGCTAGATGAATACGGGGTCGATACCCGGGGCGTTATACCCTGCAAGGGGTATCCGACCCCCGTGTCGGCCATCCTGGTCAATGCCGCCAGCGGCAGCCGCAGCATTGTCAATCATCGCAGTGCCGAAGATGTCTACAGCTTGCCGGAATCCCTTCTCGGTTGTGACCCCGGGGTCCTCCTCTTCGACGGGCATTCCCTGGACGCGGCTCTGGATGCCATGGAGCGCTGGCCCGAGGCTGCTACGGTGCTTGACGCCGGCTCATTGAGGGGTGCCACCTGGGAACTCGCGGAGCGTGTGGATTATCCGGTGGCTTCCGCTGATTTTGCCTCGGCGATGCTGGGAGAAGGTATAGACAGTCCCGAACAGGTTTTCCGGGCCCTTGAACTCCTGCAGAAGAGAAACGGTACCTGCGCCGTTATTACCCTGGGAGAAAAGGGCGGGGTATGGGCCCTGGGGGACCGGCGTGGAGGCTACGATGCTCTCTCCGTAAAAGCCGTTGATACCACCGCCGCGGGGGATATCTTTCACGGCGCTTTCGCTTACGGACTTTTTCAGGCCTGGGATCTTGACAAAATCCTTCGCTTCGCCTCCTGTGCCGCTGGAATATCTGTCGGCAGGTACGGAGGGCGGACTTCGTTTCCCGCTCTGGAGGAGGTTCTGTCGGCTCTTTAGGCGATTTTTCCTCCCCGCAGTGCATCCGCGACCACAAGACGCGATGCTTTGCGGGCGGGCCTGATTGTCCCAAGCATTGCGGTAAGCGTCGCCGCAGCTATGCTGATTGCGAAATGACGTATACGAAAATCAGCGTAGAACTGTTCTCCGAAAGGAACGGGAATACTCTCCGGTATCTGGGAAGTAATATCCAATCCCACGCTTCCCAGGTACCAGACCATGGGCAGAGAAAAGATAATGGCGATTGCCGCGGAAATGACGGAGATCCAGCAGCTTTCTGCAAGGAGGAGTATGATCACCTCCCGTTGTTTCATTCCCAGGGACCGCAAAGATCCGATCTCCCGGGTCCGTTCGTGAACGCTCATGGACATGGAATTCAGCATCCCCAGCACAATAAGCAGATACAGAATGACCAGCATCATGTAAAAACTCCGGCTGTCGGTCTCCACTGCCGATACGGTTGCCCGGGCAAAGCGCTTCCAGCTGTAGACTTCACCTTCCAACTCCTGCCTGCGTAAAAGGGCTGTGCCTTCCTCTGGAGAGGTCCCCGGATTCAGCCGTAAAACAAGCCGGGTAACCTCGCTTTTCATATCCAGAAGATCCATGGCACTGGCCAGATCCATAAATACCACGTTCTTGTCGATGGGGGGAAAGCCGTAATTGAAGATTCCTGCCACTTCAATGTCGATGAAGTTTTCCACTCCGTACTTGTCCTGGGCGACAATGTACACTGTGTTTCCGGGGTGTACATCCATTCGCTCGGCCAGTACCTTTCCGATCAGGATTCCTCCCTTTAGGGATGAGAGGTAGTTACCGGAGTAAATATAGTCCGCCAGAACGGTGGTGTTGGCTTCGCTTTCCGGATCGATGGCCCGACCCACAAGATAGATGGACTCCTTCCGGTTAGAGAGACGCAGGGAAAAATCGATTCGCCCGGTTGCCTCCCGTACCTCGGGAACAGCCAGCAGACGGTTTTTGAGTTCCTGGTAAGGGCTGAGGCTCAGGTCCAGGGGAAGGCGCCGTTCCTCTTCCAGATACCCCTCGGGAATCAGCTGGACCTCCCCGGACTCAAAATTCTGCATAGCCGTGTAGACGTAGCTGTGGTAGCCTTCCACCCATCCAAGGCCCAGAACCATCAGGCATGTCCCCAGGCTGAGGGCGATAATATTCAGAATGCTGCGCCGTTTGTTACGGAATACGTTTCTCAGGGCAACCAGTATAAGTGCCATACCATCCTCCGTTACAGGGAATCCATAATGCTCATTCGGGAACTCACCCAGCCGGCGTACAAGGATCCTATGCAGGCAATGGAGATCCCTGAGATGAACCCCACCAGGGCGTGTTCCGGGGTAAAGGCAAAGTAGAAGGTTTCTCCCAGACCGAAGCTCTCTGTTATCTCTCCCCAGTCCATACCACGAGACTGAAAATAGAGGACCGGAGGGATACCCAGCGTGAGCCCCAAGATGCTTCCTGCGACGCCCTGCACGAAACCTTCAGTGATGATAAAACCGAAGAGCTGGCGTCGCTTCATGCCGATTGCCCGTAAAGTGCCGTACTCTCTGCTGCGTTCGAAGACATTCATCAGGATAGAGTTGGTAATAACCGTTGCGGCCACCAGGATGGTAAAGATGTTTATAAAGACCATGAAGATGTCGAAGAAATCGAGGAGCACCAGGTAGCTGCCGTGGATCTCTCTCCACGTTTTTATCTCTGTTCCCCTGTAAGGCATGGTGTTTGTATCAAGCTCTTCAGCGAGAGGATCCGCGATGGCCGGGTCCTCCAGAAGCACCCGGATCTCCCGTGTTGTGCCGGGAACGTAGAGAAGCTCTTCGGCGTCTTCATGTCGCAGATAGAAACTCCCCTCGTCGAACTCCCTGCTCTCCGTTTCGTAGAGCCCGGTTACAGAATACTCGATGTACCAGGGGCTTCCGGTGCTGTCTTCCGCCAGAACCACCAGCGGGTCTCCGAGGTCCACACGTAAAAGCTCTGCGATGCTTCGGCTGATGCTTATCCCCGGATTCCCCTCTTTATCTTCTTCTAGAAAATCACCCGCGTATATTCCTTCCCTGGCTTTGGAGAATACCCGGGTCTCTTTGTTTGTACCCCGGCCTTCTATGGTAAGATTTCTGTCCTCCGCCAGGAGCATGCACCCGAAATTCAGGACTTTCTCAGCTCCCTGTACCCACGGTCGTACGGACAGGTCGGAGACTATTTCTGCGGGCTTTTGGATCAGAAGGTCAAGATTGTAAGGGTCCAGGGCATCTTCGGTCCCCCGGGGACGAACCTGCAGGTGTCCGCTCTCTTCAAGCATGCCCCGAAAAAAGTTCTTCTTAAGACCCTCCGCCATCCCGGAGACAAACAGGATAACCGCCACCGAGAGCCCGATGGAGAACAGAATAAGCATGGTTCGCCGCAGGTGGACGAGCATATTCTGCCAGGCGACGCGGATAAAGATCACGCTGGGATCCCCTGGTCTATGTCGGTTACAACGCCGTCTTTCAGGCGTACAATAGTCCGGGCATACTGCATGATCTCCGGATTGTGGGTGGAGAATATGAAGGTGACTTTTTCTTCCCGGTTAAGACGGTTCATGGTTTCCAGAATCGAACCTCCCGTTTCGGAGTCGAGGTTTGCCGTTGGTTCGTCCGCGATAACCATGGACGGCTTGTTTACAAGGGCCCGGGCGATTGCCACCCGCTGGCGCTGCCCTCCGGAGAGTTCATCCGGTTTATGCTCTGCAAAATCCGCGAGGCCCACGAGTTCCACCAGTCGGGCTGTCCGCCTCCTGCGCTCCTTTTTCGGAACCCCCGCCAGAATAAGGGGAAACTCGATGTTTTCGAAACAGCTTAGTACAGGTACAAGGTTAAAGGACTGGAAAATGAACCCTATCTCCCTGAGCCGGATGTCCGCCTCCTGGTTATCCGTCAGTTTTGACAGATCCTCCCCCTTGAAATAGACGGTGCCGGAGCTGGGTTTGTCGATGCATCCGAGGATATTCAGGAGGGTAGTCTTTCCGCAGCCTGAAGGACCGACAACACAGGTAAAATCTCCCTTTTCCACGCTGAAGCTTACTTTTTTCAGTGCATGAATAACGGATTTTCCCAGAAGGTAATCCTTGTGTATGTCTTCAATTTTCAGAACCGGCATAATCTGCTCCTTTTAAAAATAGATGGTCGATTTCAGGCTGAGGCGATACTCTCCTTCCCGGCTTTTAAGCGAACCGAACACGGAGTGGGCACTTCCGACAAGCTGCTCTCCTTCGAGGCTCAAATCCATTCCCGGAATACTGAGCAGGGTACCTCCTGCGGTGTACGAAAGAGACTGGTCATCAAGACTCATGTAAACCGAGAGTTCCAGGCTGAAGCACATGTACAGCTCGAGGCTGGCAAGGGCAAACAGGTAATTCCGTCCCAGATATTCAATCTCCGGCTGATCACCTCCGGAAGCCAGGTGAGCCCCGATACTATTGAAGTACTCTTCCCGATCCCTGTCATCGTATCCGGTTCCGGCATAAAGATACTCTGTTACAAACAAAAGGTTCAGGTCCGGCATCTGTCGCGGCCTAAGGTTTCGGCTTATTCCCGCTGCAAACAGAGGGTAGGGGCGGAAGGAGTCGGGAGCTTCGAAGCTGATAAGCTCCGTATCCGGATACTCCGCGGAATTGGTAAGCTCCACGGCCCCTTCGGCGGTGAAAATGAACCCGCCAAAATCGTAGGATATCCCGAGTCCGGGGCGCAGGTTTCCCTCTGGACTGTACACCCCTGAAAGTGCCAGGTCCGCCTTCCCTGCAAGAAGGCTCAGGTACAGGGCGTACTTGAGATCCCGGTAAAAGTCCTCGTTTTCTTTCGGGGTCGCCCCGGCGAGGGGAGTGCTGAAATCAAGGGCCCCTGCAAGCTGAAGGTTCATATCCGGATTCAGAATCAAGCTCAAGCCGGTAAAACCCTCCACGTCCTCCCGGGTGTGACTGGGGTGCAGAACATCCGTCGGGAAGAATGCAACCCCCCGGCCCCAGGGAATGCGCTGTTTTCCCGCACTAATGCTCAGGATTTCCGCGGCCCGGTAATCGATGTAGGCCTCGTACAGATAATGGTGCAGCTCTTCCTGCCGGTCGACCTCTGCTCTGTGCCTGGCGGTAAAGCTGAAGTCGTCGAAATCGAGACGGTGATTCGCTTCGATCCCTAGAAAGGATTCAAGGTGATTGTCGGTTTCTCCCCCCGGTGTAAGAACGAAACTCCCTTCCAGGTCGATCTCCCCGAAAACGGAGTATTCCTGGGAAAAAACCGGTCCCCCGGCCGTCAGACTTAAAAGGAGGAATACAAATCCCGGCACCCGAAGATTTCGACGCATTGCAGGACCATCCCTTACCTGGTCAGAGCCGCAGTGCTGAAGCGGCTGTCGGGAATATCCGCGAGGGCCTCCATGGAATCGATTACTACCTCCGACCAGGCACCCTCGATCTCATAGGAGTCCATGCGCATCCGGGCGGGACGCAAGGCGCCGGCGAGTTCCCGGTAATCGCTGAGTATCATGCTCTTGAAGAGGAGTCCCGATTTTGCGTAATAATCAAAGCGCAGGGGACGCAGGCTGTCTTTCCGGAGCCAGATTCTGATTTTTCCGTAGGGGGCCTCTTTCCGTTTTGCCTCCGCCAGCACAATCAGGCAGTTCACGGTTCCTGCTTCGGGATGCTCAAAGCTGTCGTCTCCGGCAATGGATGCGCGGTAGTCGTCGGTATATTTGGGATCGGAAACATCGTTGTTGGAAAAGACCGTCCCCTGAAAGGACTGTTCCGGGGAGAGGCGCAGGGGCCTTCTGCTGTTGGATTTGGGGTTGAACATATACAGGGTCTCCTCCTTCTCCAGAAAGCGCAGTCCCCGGCTGCGTGCAGGGGCAGTCATCTCGATAAAGGCTCCTGTGTTCTCCTTGTAGTAGACCTCCATCTTCAGGGTACTCTCCCTCTGCCCGGGTTTTACCGTTGTAATGCTCATCTGTGAGTGATAGATCGCGGGGTTGATGGTTTCTTCCGTCATGCGCAACAGCTCGTCCGCCGAAGGTACCTGAGCAAATCCGCTCCCCAGGGGAAATCCTCCGAGAATCAGCACTAATAGTCCCGTATGTTTCACGACATGTCTCCTTCTGTTCCGGTATCATCGCCGACTGACCTGTGGCTGGTAATCATCTCTTCAAGGAAGTCCAGGTATTCCCGAAAGCGCTCCTTCCCCTCATCACTGGCCGAATAGAGGGTCTGTACGGAAGTGCCGGCGATCTCCCGTCTCTTTGTTACGTAAGCGGCGGCCACAAGCTTTTCAAGGTGGGTGTAGAGCGCTCCGTCGCTCATGTCGAGCTGCTGCTTCAGGGTATTGAAGGAGACGCTCTCTTCCTGAATTATCAGTGTCAGAAGGGAAAGGCGGGTTTTTTCAAAGAAGACCCCGTCAAAGCGGGTGTAGAGCTTATTCATTCCGCTTTTCCAGCATCCTTGTATGTAGCCCCATAACGATGAATGTCAGACCGGCGAAAAACCCGACCCCAATTGAGGCTCCGGGCCCCCGTACGTCCAGCATTGTCAGAACTATCCCGGCAGACAGGGTCAGTACTGTTTCGATGAACAGGCCCAGATAACTCATCTGGGCGACGAAGGCAAAAAGTACCGCCAGCAAAAGGAGCATCATCCCCGGAATGGGGCCGTTCAGGTGAATCAGATAGTAGAGGATAAATATTACCGCGATAAGGATTACCACGGAGGCAAGATAGAATCGCTTGTTCCGCCGGGAAGAGAGGGGCATTTCCAGCCGTTTAACCAGATAGACCCATGCCATGGTTTCGACCAGACCGCCTATGACAAGAACCGGCAGCCATATTGCCAGCAGGGCTGTATTTATTGCATCCGGAAAGAAGCGGGCATGCAGCAGGGTCCCCAGAATAAGAAGTGCTCCCCAGGAGATAAAGTCCCAGTATTCCACTATAGGACGCTCCTCGTGTCGGGCTGCAAGGTCCTTCATTTCCTTTAAATCCCTGAGGTATTTACGGAGATTTTCTTTTTCCGGTTCCATTCTTCCTTCCTTCCACTAATATTTGTAATGTAAAGTAGCTTTGCGATACAAAGTTACTTTGCAAAATAAGGTTTGTCAAGCCCTGTTCAATGCTCAGTGTTCAGAACCGTGGGGATAGAATCTTGCTGCGATATGCCTCTTTCATGGCTTCTTCAAAGTTCTCGTTGTCGGGGTACGAAAAGCCGAAAACCGGTTCCCAGAGCACGGCAGGCTCCATGCAGAGATAAAAAAAGACCTTTCCGTGCCAGGCTGCGAGGCTCTCGTAGCCGAAGCGAAAGAGATCGATTTTTGTCTCTTCAGGATAGGAGTACTTTCCCGCAGTTTCCGTCATGGGCATGCGCAGAACCTGAGTTGCCTGTCCCCGTTCCCGGATTGCCCTGATTACCGGTTTTATAAAGGTCAGGGTTCCGAAGGAGGTCATGGCAACCCTGGACGGGTCGAAGTCGGAGAGAAGCCTGGAAAAAACGTCAGCGTAGGATTCTCTCCAGTTGTTATGGGGAACCATGGGATGAAAATGGAAGCCCACCAGGTAACCTGCCCGGGCTGTTTGTGCTGCCGCATCCAGCCGTTTTTCCAGGGGAGCGGTACCGCGCTCCTCCCAGCGGATCATCTGCTCGCTGTTGAGGCTCCAGGTGACAAGTACATTGGAGGGAGGGCTGTTCTCCAGAAGCCAGGATATATTGTCTGATTTTGTTTTGAGTTCCAGAATCACATTAGGGTTACGCCGGGCGAAATCAAAGAGTTCGGCCAGCAGGTTTTCCCGGTTGCCCCACATGAGGGAATCCGAGGACTGCCCTGTACCGATATGGTAGGTCTTTTCCGGATCCAGTTCAAGTTCCCTGAGCCTTCTGCCCAGGTCTCTGTGAAGGTAGATTCTGCCCTGATCGTAAAAGGACTGGATTGTGCAGTAGGTACAGCCGAATCCGCAGTTTATTACCGCATCCAGGGTCTGGAGATTACAGCAGCGGGTCTTCTTCGAGGCAACCGGGCAGGATCCGAGGATCGTCGCGGGAGCGGAACTCTCCACGATGCTGCGGGGAGAAGCCTCATACTCGGGTGCTTGTCCTGCGTATACCGGACCCCGCCGACGTTCTTCCTTCCAGCGGGAAACCAGGATGTCGACGGCCTTCGCAGCACGCTGCTTTCCCTCCGCCGGATCAGCGGGAGGCAGCTCTTCGATCCACGACGAGACTGGCCCGATTCCCCACATCTGGAGGTCCCGGGCTATCTCGAGGACCTGTCTGAACTGCTGAACTGAGAGCCGCCGGCTTGAGGCCAACTTCTGCAGGGAGGATTGATCTTGCAGGTCGAGGGAGGTATATATCGGTCCGGTTCTGAACTGGGCGAGTTTGTCACCGGGAATCTCTGTGCACATTGAGGGTATCCTAGGCAGAAAACTCATCTTTCTGCAACAGCAGGGGCGAGGACGCAAAAATTTGGGGAGGAGTTTTTAGCTGAAATATGGTAGAGTAAACAGAACTTATCCCCTATGGAAGGTTAAGAGCGGCCGCATGAACAGGATTGTACGGATCGGAGGATCACCTCGTCTCTATTTCACTCTTTTCTGGCTGTTTTTTTTCATGCCCGTGTCGGGCCAGGAGATCGGCCTTATCTCCATGGGGGACGAAGGTATCCCATCCTATCTGCTGCAGGTTGGGGAAGGTCTTGTGAGCGCTGCAGTCGAGGAGCTTCTTGGAGGAGCAGTTCTTTCCGGGGATGACCTGCGGAGGCTGCAAGAGGCCGAAGGAGCGGGAGAGAGGGAAATCGGCGAGTGCCGCGATCTTGTGTGCGCCAGGGAACTGGCCGCTGCGCTTGGCCTGGAGGGAATGGCGCTTTTCAGCCTGACAAGGAGCGGCGGAGGCTACCTTCTGAGCCTTCAGGGCATAAGCGCCGACGGTACGAAACAGGGCAGAGCCGAGGATTTCTTCATCGATATACGTAATTATGATGCCACGGTAGCTGAAGTCGGAAGAGACCTTGCTGTTCAGATGGGCCTGATCGAAGCGGCGATCGTCCGGGCACCGGATCAAAAAACTCCCGAAGAGACCGGAGAGCCCTTTGGGACTCCTTCAGAGGAGGCGACATCCGGGCTAGCAGAAGCGGATGAGATGCCGGCAAAATCGGAGCTGCCTGAAGCCGCGTCTTTGAAGCCGGAGTTTTCGCCGCCGGTACGGACCAGCTCCGGGGAGCGCCTCTTTACAGCGGGAATCGGCCTGTATCAGCTCGGAGGTCTCGCCAATATGCTTGCCCTCATGAGCGATGGGGAACGGGTCTCCAGCGATTACCTGGCTCGAAACGCCCTGCTCCCGTCCGAACGAGACAGCTACGAAAAAAGCGAAGAGTTCTACCGCACGGCTTACACCATTTCCTCTGCCGCCGCCTGGACCCTGCATGCGGCGGCCCCCCTGACAGCCGGGTTTCCCCTTGCCGGGGGAAACGTCGGGGATTTGAGATTCAGCACCCGGGGAAAGTGGTATCTCTACGCAGGAATAGGTTCCGCCATGGCGGGACACCTGCTCTACCTCGACAGCATCGACCCCCTGGCGGAGGGTGCCTACCTGCGTGCCCGGGGAGACTCAGACTCCTATTACAGCGACGAGTATGACCGGGAGTTTCCATGGCTTGTCGCGCGGCAGGGGACAGTTCTGGGACTGTGGACCCTGGGAAATGCAGCTGTCATGGCAGCTCCTGCACAGCCGGGCAAGAGGGTGCCGCTGGCATCAAACTTCTGGGACCGGGTACTGGTTGGAAGCGGACTGGCCCTTTTTTCCGGGGGGAATGTTTTCGCCTCCCTGGCAGGCATGCGTCGGACCGAAGCCCTGGAGGACTGGTTCAGGTATCAGGAAATTTCCAGCCCCGCGCGTTACTCCGCCTGGGAGAAGAGCTTCGACAGTTTTGAGTTTAACCGAAACCTTGCCCTGGGGTTCTGGCTGGGGGGAGCCTTTTGCCTTGCCCTTGCGGAACTGGCGGACTTTCCGGACCCCTTCGATTCCGGACAATCACCTTCGGACAGGGATTCAAAGGAGGGGGATTCTCCCCGGGCAAGTCTCCGCTTTCTTCCCCGCCCCGACGGCGGGAGTCTCTTTCTGCATTTTGCTTTTCAATAGTGGAACTTCGACCCGCCGATAAACTCCCGCAGTATCGAATCTCTGGGAACCTCCCTGTCGGGGATACCGATGAAATTGTGCAGAAAGCTGGTAAGTCTCATGGCTTCCGCATACTCCGTATGATAGGGTTTAACTGTTCTTAACAGGGTTTCGGCATAATTCTTTAAAACCGCCAGCTCGTAATCCAGGGCGGAGTTAAAGGCCGAATCGGCGTTGTTCTGGTAGGGGAAGATGTTTCTGTCTTCTCCACGTCGTACCGATGGCCACATCTGCAGGGTCCTCAGGGCACTGTGACCCCGAAACTGGTGGTCCCGGACCATCCTGCGCAGGAGCCGGTTGTCCGTGGTGGGAATCCGGTTGCGGTCGTCCAGGTTCAGCTGGGTAAGGGCGGATACGTATACCTTGTACTTCGCCGCCGGGTCTACCTGGGGGGTAAGGGCATCGTTCAGACCGTGAATTCCCTCCATAAGGAGGATGCTTCGCCTGTTAAGCTTGAGGTGCTTTCCTGAAGGTCTGCGGTTACCGGTTTTGAAGTCAAAGAGGGGTATCTCGATCTCTTCGCCTTTGAGCAGATTAATCAGGTGCCGGTTAAGCAACTCAATGTCGATGGCCTCCAGGGCCTCGAAGTCGTAATCACCCTTCTCATCAAGGGGCGTCTGTTCCCGGGGGACAAAGTAATCGTCCAGGGATATGGCAATGGGATTAAAACCCAGGACCTTCAGCTGGATTCCCAGCTTCTTGGTAAATGTTGTTTTTCCGGAAGAAGAGGGGCCGGCGATCATGACTGCCCTGACTGTCCCGCGGCGCTCGGCTATCCGGTCGGCTATGGAGGCGATCTTCTTGTTGTGGAGGGCCTCGGCAACCTGGATAAATTCACCGATTTTCTGGGATTCCACCAGCCGGTTGAGTTTTCCGACGCTGTTTACGTTCAGTATTTTGCCCCAGGCCTTGTACTCCATGAAAACCGAGAAGAGAACAGGGTTATCGGAAAAAGCGGCTACCCTGTCGGGAGCAGAGGATGAGGGATAGCGCAGCAGAAATCCCGGCGAATAGGGCTTGAGCTCAAAGAGGTTCAGGAGACCCGTTGATTGTACCAGAGGCTGATAACCGATTTCCCGGTGTTCTCCGCTTTCATACACGGGAATCTTGGCTTCGTTTCGGAAGCGCAGAAGCTCGACCCGGGAGTGGTGACCGGTTTTCATGAAGTAGTCCAGGGCTTCTCCGTAGGATATAACCCGGCGGATAATCGCTTCGTTCCTGCTTACTATCTCCCGCATCCTCTTTTTGATGCTTTCCAGGTCTCCGGCGCTTACCTCCTCTTCGCTGTCAAAGTAGAAGTAATAGCCGTGCCCCAGGGAGTGGCCTATAATCAGCTTTCTCCGGGGGTAGAGCTCCGATACCGCCCGGGACAGGAGAAAACTCAGGGAGTTGCGGTATATCCGCATCCCCACCTCCGAATCCAGGGAGACCGGTTCCAGGGTAGATGATATCTCTATCTTGAAGGAGAGACTTACAAGTTCGTTGTTTACGAGGGCGGCAATAATTGGCCGGGGAGGAACTGCGAACTCTTCTTCCCTCCGGATCACCTCTGAGACCCTGGTTCCGTAGTCAAGTTCAATCCGCTTCTTTGACGGCAGGGTACAATATACCGAATGCATGGATTGTGCCTCCCTGAAATGCTGCTATCAAAAGAGTAGGGTAAAAGTCCGGAAGGCGCAAGCTTTATCCCTGAAGCATTTTACGGAGGACCTTTTTCCATTTTCCGGGTCCCACATAGCGAGGGCGGGCAGGAAGTCCTTCCGTAAGCTCCTTGAAGCTTTTTCCTCCCACGGGCGTTGCCAGTCGGGCAAACTGCAGTCCCTGGGGATCGAGAAGCAGAGAACATTGCCGCCGAAGCTCCTCTTTCTCCTTGACCGAGGCGCTTTCCAGGGCCTGGCGGTATGCCGATTCAATGGTCACGGCGTCGGCATTGCGGGAGACGCCCAGGCGTGCAAAAGGATCGTGTACAAAAATGGCCATTCTGCTTCTCTCCTGTCAAAGGTATAATCAGGCAAAGAGCTCCAGCTGCTGGGGTTCACTCTTTTCCGGGCGGATGCGCTGTTCCTCTTTTTCGGGTGGGCCCTCGTGTTCGGGGATCCTGCAGTCGGTCCCGGAACTGAAAAGGACTGCTGCTCTGCGGCAGTCCTCCGGGTTCCGAATCTCAAAGGTTTCAATATCCGGAAACTGCTGCTGTATCTCTTCCCTGATTTTATTGAGCAGCTTCTGGAACTGGCGCATCAGAAGAAGGTCTTCGCTGCTCTGTTCATCGCTGCCGGAGGCTTCTCCTTTAAGGATTCCCCGTTCTCCAAGGTGCGCGGCAATCGATAGGGCCGCGGCAAGGGTCTCCATGTCGACCTGCCGTTCCTCCAGGAGCGAAATAATGTATTTCAGCCAGTAATAGAGGGCGGCATCGGCGTCTTCCTCGGCTACTCCCAGGGCTGCAAGCCGGAGGGTGTCGGACTCTCCGAAGATTCCCTTGAAGCGTTTTAACAGCGGACCCGGCGAATGGTCATCCATGGCCATCCGGGAGAAACACCAGAGAGCGAAGTCCGCAGCTGCCTCTGTATAGTCCCGTTCAAGGTCCCGTACCAGCATTGCGGCTGTATCCGCGAATAGGTCGATCAGCCCCATCTCCAGGGCGTCTTCCATCTGTTCGCCGGCACTGACAATGTAGTCCGGTGATTCGAGTATTTCGGAGGCGAAGCAGCCGCGAAGGCTGTTCTTTTCCTCCCCGGGGATATTGCCTGAAGCTATCATCATGGCAAGGTCGGCGAGTTTAAAAGGGGGAGTCTCCGGTGGAATACGATCCTTCAGAGCGCGAAGTTTTTTGAGGTCTCCGTCATACAGGGCCTTGAGGCTCAAGACGCAGTTTTTCCACGGACCCACCAGCGATTCATCCGGAACCCTGGCGAGCTGTTCCAGCAGGGAAGGATCCTCCATGCCGTTGGTAACCGATTCGAGGGCATCATCCACAATCTGGGCGTTTTTATAGAGTCTGTGTTCAGAATCGAGGATCCCGCACGTCAAAAGCTCCCTGGGGTCGGAGAGGATGCGTTGCAGCTCCTCCTTGAGGTCCTGTTTATGCGTTTCTTCGGCAATCAGCAGTTGCCGAAGGACAATGGGTATCTTTGAAGATTTATGTTCGTGTTGGGTATGTGATTTTCTCATGATTGTTGTGCGTGAGAGCCACCGTAGACTGAAGTCCCCCCGGCTGTCAACGAGTGGGCGGGAATTTATCCCAGCCGTTCCTCCAATTCCTTGACTGCATCCGGAGGAAGGGAGCGGGCAATCTGGATATGGTCGCCTTCCTTGGTCTGCAGAATCGGGGTTTCGGCGTACAGGTTGCCCTTTTCATTAAGAAGAAGCTTGATGGCAGGATATTTGGGATCATTGATATTGGTTCGTACGACCACACCTTTGGCCCCGTTGGTCAGTTCCACATAGGTGCCGATGGGATAAATCGATAATGTGTAAACCAGGGCCCGAAGAATGCGTTCATCGAAGTGCTTACCGATATCCTTCAAGAGGTCCATAATACCGGAATGACCATCCCTTTCCTTCTTGTAAGGCCTGCGGGAGACCGCTCCGTTGTAGGCTGTTGCTACTGCGACAATCTTTCCATAGAGGGATATCTTGTCGCTGGTAAGTTTTCTGGGATACCCGGTACCGTCTACATGCTCAGCGTGTTCCAGAACCGCCAATGCGACGGTGGCGGGAAAAGCCGCGGCCTTCAGAATCTTGAAACCGATTATGGGGTGGGCATAGATTGTTTTTCTTTCGTTGGGACTTAAGGGTCGGTCGCTCATGTAGATATTTCTGGGGATTTTCATCATCCCGATTTTGTGCAGCAATCCCGCGGTGCCGACTTCAATCAGCCTGTGAGGCGGGAGCTTGAGAAATTCTCCCACGGCGAGACTCAGTATTGCTGTTTTCAGACAGCTTGACGCCAGATAATCCTCTTCGGGCTGGGAGATAAAGGGAATGCTCAGAAGGAATCGGCGGGAGCTTTTCAGGGTAGAGATTATGTCCTTGACGATATCGGTAACATCGTCTATCCGCAGTTCCTCACGCTCGGCAAACCTGCCGTAAATACTTCGGACTTCCTCCACCTTCTGCTGATAAAAGGAGCTGACCTCCTGCCGTTCTGCGCTTTCGTGGACGTCCTCTTTCAGAAAACCGAGCCGGCTTTCTTCTGCGTTGTCTCCGGTATTCCTTGGTTTTTCCGCCGGCTGTCCGTCGGTGTATACTTCCGTGTAATGCCAGCTGGAAAGACGTTTTACCAGCTCTTCGGAAACAGGAATATCCGGCGACAAAATTATATAGCCGTCATCAAGGAAAACCGGGGCATCTATGTACGAATTGACCTCCAGATTGTCTAAACCGACCTTATTCACGATACTACGCTGCCCTCTCTGTCGTAAGATTCCTGTAAAACGCCGGCCGTTGACCCGGCCAGACATATTCTTTACACTCCTTCTTATATTATAGGAGAATTTCGGTGAAATTTAAGGTAATTTTTATACTTTTCAACGTTGTTATCCTGTTCTCCTTCTTAATCATCTTTTTTATGCCCCTGGCTGTGCTGGGTTGGGAGTATACAAAGGAGTTTTGGGCTGACAACTGGTATTTACCCCTGGTATTCTTTCTGATAATGGGAGTTCTTAATGTCTATTTCATCCAGAACTGGCGCCTGTTTTCCCTGCTGGAACGGGAAGAATGGGGTGGAATTATCGGGTATGTCCTGGGCCGTCTGGAGACCGGTCGCATCCGCAGACAGGAAATCCGCATGGCAATCAACGCCGCCCTTATAAGCTCCCGGCTGAATGTAATCACTAAAATAGAGGAACTCCTGAGGGACAAGCGCCCTGCCGCAATGCCATCCTTCGCTCTCTCCCTGGGGATCCCCTACCTGCTGAATAATGATCCTCCAGGGGCTGAAAACTATTTCCGGGAGTTCCTGGAAATCCGGGGAGAAGATCGTCCCTGGATTGTCTGGTGTTACGGTTTTTCGCTTCTTCTTCAAAGAAAACTTGAAGAGGCGAAAATCCAGTTCCTCTCCCTGGGAGGAGAAAAATCTCCGATACTGAATCTGTTGACGGCCTACATGCTCGATACCTGTGCTGTCCAGGACGACGAGGCAAAACGGCATCAGACCGCCCTGGCCGCGGAATTGCGGTCCCGATATACCCGGACTGAATTTTTGAAAATCCTGGAAAAGGCCAGAACGTCGGTTCATATTGTCGTTCTCGGCAAGGTGCTGGACGAGGCTGTTGAATGGCTCTACTATCTCGATGCCCATGATGCCGAAGGCAATGACAAGGGTGTCGATTCGAAAGAAAATTACGGAGAATAACGGATGAGGGAAATACGGAAGTCCCGCAAGCTCGATGAAGTCTGCTACGATATCCGGGGACCGGTTTTAAGCGAAGCCCAGCGCCTTGAGGAGGAGGGCTTTCATGTAATGAAGCTGAACACCGGCAATCCCTATGCCTTCGGCTTCAACGCCCCGGATGAGCTTTTGCATGACATCGTGCTGAATCTTCACGAGGCCCAGGGCTACATCGATTCCAAGGGACTCTTTCCTGCCCGCAAGGCGGTTATGCAGTATTGTCAGCAGATCGGGATCGAAGGGGTCGGTGTCGAGGATATCTACATCGGAAACGGCGTCAGCGAACTTATCGTTATGGCCATGCAGGGCCTCCTGGATAACGGCGACGAGGTACTTATCCCGTCTCCCGACTACCCCCTCTGGACGGCGGCTGCGACCCTTTCCGGTGGAAAGGCCGTCCACTACCGCTGTGACGAGGGGTCCTCATGGTATCCGGATATAGAGGATATGACCTCGAAAATTACTGATCGAACCCGGGGTATTGTAATCATCAATCCCAACAATCCCACCGGAAGCGTCTACCCCAGGGAAATCCTGGAGAAGATCGTCGAGCTTGCCAGGCAGCACGACCTCATCGTATTTTCCGACGAGATCTACGACAAGATCCTGTATGACGATACAGTTCATACCCCTACGGCCTCTCTGGCGGATGATATTCTGATGGTGACCTTCAACGGACTTTCCAAGGTCTACCGGGCGGCGGGGTTCAGAGCCGGCTGGATGATTCTCAGCGGTCGC
Source organism: uncultured Spirochaetaceae bacterium (assembly GCA_964554875.1). Lineage (GTDB taxonomy): Bacteria > Spirochaetota > Spirochaetia > JC444 > Marispirochaetaceae > Marispirochaeta. The sequence continues at coordinate 40,054 of CAZKQJ010000002.1, forward strand.
AGGAGCCATGCCGAGGATTATCTGGAAGGTATTTCCATGCTCTCCAATATGCGGCTCTGTGCCAATGTACCGGCCCAGTATGCGATCCAGGCTGCTCTGGGAGGATATCAGAGCATCAAGGATCTGCTGCTTCCCGGGGGACGTCTGCGCGAACAGCGGGACATCGCCTATAAAATGCTGACGGATATTCCCGGAATTACCTGCGTAAAACCTCAAGGAGCCCTCTATCTTTTTCCGAAGATCGACACCGGCCGTTTCGGAATCGTCGACGACATGAAGTTTATCCTGGATTTTCTCAAGGAAAAGAAGGTTCTGATGGTGCAGGGAACGGGCTTTAACTGGCCCGAACCGGACCACTTCCGGATTGTTTTTCTTCCCCGGGTGGATGAACTTGAGCATGTTCTCGGATCCCTGAAGGATTTTCTCGAAACCTACCGACAGATCTGAAGGTGCATGGTTCCGAATCAGTAGGCCTCTTTAAGAATATCGATGATATCCCCGTACCTCAGCTCCCTGGGATTGTACATGAGCGAAGCGTCACCCATGGCAGCTTCCGCGACGGCATTGAAATCAGAAGGTTGTACGGCGATCTCCCGCAGGGAGCATGGATGCCTTCCTCCGGTGGCTTCGTGCAGAGAGCTGTTCAGTTCCCGTATATGTCTGATGACCGCAGGTCCCCGTACACTCGCTGCGGTATGCTCGTAGTTTTCCCTGCCCTGCAGGGGGATGAGAAGTTTTCCCAGGGCTTCATCGATGCTTTCTCCGTTATACTCCAGTGCAAAAGGCAGCAATACCGCCATGCAGGCTCCATGGGGCGCAGCGCATACCCCGCCGATTGCATGCCCTATTGTGTGGACCATTCCTACCATGGAGTTGGAAAAGGCCCGCCCCGCCAGGTTCGATGCCAGGGCCATGCCCCGACGGTGAACCGCCTGGTCCGGAAAATTTACCGCCTGTTTCAGGTGTGCAGACAGGAGTTCCAGAGATCGCCATGCCATAAGGTCGCTCAAGGGATTTTTTCCAAGACAGGTAAAGGCCTCCACCGCGTGACTCATGGCGTCCATTCCCGTAACGGATGTCAGATGAGGCGGGAGAGAAAGGGTCAGGGAGCTGTCCAATACTGCCGCCCGGGGCTGGAGAAACTGGGAGACAAAGAGGCGTTTTCTCTTTTCATCATGATCGGCGATTACGGCGACCCTGGTGGCCTCTGAGCCGGTCCCCGAGGTTGTAGGTATCATGTATACTGGCACAGGCGAAGGAGACAGCAGGTTCGATCCCTCCCTGGCCAGAACGTTCTTTCCCTCGAGTCCCAGGCTTATCACCATCCCCTTGGCCGTATCCAGTACGGAACCTCCCCCCAGAGCAATAATTCCGTCCCGCCGGTAGGCACGGTAATCCTCCGCCAGGCTGCTGACGAGCTTGAGGTCCGAGTCGGGAGGCACATTATCCCGGACAATAATATCCAGTCCGGGGTCAAGGGAATCCAGCAGGTTTTTGAGCAGTCCCGCTGCTGTTATACCCCGGTCGGTAACAAGCAGGGGGGCCCGAACCTTGTCCCGGGAGAGGAGGTCTCCAAGCTCAGCCAGTGTTCCGTCTCCCCATATCAGTTCGGTATCGGCGGAAAACTGGAAGATTCCGGGAAAATGCAGGGGGAAGGGATAGCTGCTCTCCTCGCTGAGGCTCTCCCGGTAAAGTTCCCGGAGGAATTGATCAAGAACACTTTCTCTGCGTATGAGCCGACGGTCAATTACCAGAATGTCGGCCTTTTGTATCTCCTGCGACAGATCATCTGGGTTCAGGGGTATCCTCAGAACCGGACATGTTATCTTTGTCCGGGGTACTGGGACGCTTCCCATGAGGATAAGGCCCCCGGTGTCGTCCGGAAGCTCCTCATCGTCGCTTATTATAATGACCTCCGTTCCGGGATCGGGTTCCATATTGGAGAGTAGGGTCATGGATTTATTGAGCAGCTTTCTCTCGCTGACCGCGGTTATCCGCCGAATACCGCGGACGCCGAACTCGTAGCCGATTTGTTCCACCGCGGCGGTGCCGCAGATTATAGTCCCTGTCGGCAGAATACGGCGTTTCATTATGCTCTCCTTTTGGCTGCAGGAAAAAGCAGGCTTGCATAGAGAACCATGCGCTTGAGAATAAGCCGGTCCGGTTTTCGCCACAGTTTCACGGCCCGCCGTGCAAGGACCCTGGGCAGCAGTAGAATCTCTACAGCATCGATAATGCGGATAAACGAGAGAACCTTTGCAAGGTTCCCCGCAGCGATCAGTCTTCCCCCGGCTTCGCTGACAGCGGTACTCTCCCGGAAGGTAAAAAGCCGGAAGGCTGCTTCGGCGCTCTTGAGCCTGATCTCCAGGTCCGCGGAGTTTTCCTTGTCGGAGACAGGATAGAGCTGTCCCAGGCCGTCGGATTCAAGGATAAGGGCCGGTCCCGGAGCCCGGAGACCAAGAAGGATACGGTAGCCCTCGGGGAAGTTCCGGGCCTCCTCACCCGCTTCACGGGACAGATAAAGCGTCCGGGGAACAGCCCGCCCAAGGATACAGAGCAGAAGCCGAATATAGAGGATCCTGCAGCGTTTTATTCGGATTCGAAGGGTGCGGGACACGGCGCTTCCTCCATAAGCCGCTCCAGGTCTTCCCGCTGAGGCATGCCGGCGGGACTGTACTTGCGGAGGCGGTAGTATTTTTTGACCATGGTCCGAATCGGTACTGTCGTATTCCTGCCCGGAAAGCGGGTCTGCTTCTCTTCGGTAAACCGGGCGGGCAGGGTATCATCTACGGCGGTTTCGGACATGCAGAGGTTTATCCAGCGTTCGAGCTTGGTTATCCGTTCTCCAGCCCGGAGCAGCCCGTTCCTGCTGAGTTTTATACCGGTTACGGTACTGAACATTCTGTTCAGGGGAGTCCAGTCCATCAGCTGCTGGGATATCCGGGGAGTAAGTATGGTGAGTATCCGCAGGATCCAGCGGGGAACGCAGCGTGGAATGGGAGGTTCCGTAAGAATACCGTAACTGGTGAACTGACAGATCTGCAGGGAGTTTATTGCTGCGTAGAGATTTTCGCAGAAGACCGCCCAGGAAGCTTTTCCCAGGGTCGAATAGGGAGGCATGTATTTCAGGATCTGTTCGAGTCCCACCAGGTAGGAGCCCAGATGACAGCCTCCTTTGTTGTAGACTGCGTAGGAGAGCCCCTGCCCCCAGGATGCCCGGGGATCATAGGCGGCGCATTCCAGTCCCTTGACCTGGATTGCAAATTCCCGGCCGCCGTATTTTTCGCTCAGGACCCGTGTTCCTTCCGCAAGTTCATAGCCTTCGCCCTGCCGGAACGCAATGTCCCGGATGGTTTCCGATATACTGTCAACGTCTCCGAAGCGCAGGCTGCTCGGACGCAGGCCTTTTTCCGCCGCTTCCATGGCCCAGGCGATGGATCCTCCCGCAGAGATGGTATCCATACCCAGGTCATTCATCTCTTCGTTCCAGACGCCGATCAGGTCGGAATCAAAGTTCTCGATATTGCTCCCGAACATTCCCACGGTCTCATACTCAGGGATCTGGCGGGTTTTGCCGTCGGGATACTCCCCTTTGTGTCCGCAGAGAATCACACAGTGTCTGCATGTGGAAAAGCGCGGCGAGTAACGTTCCGCCATGTATTCTCCGGTGGTTTTTTTTGTTTTCGGATGGTACCTGTCCCGGAAGTTATGAACCGGAGAAAAGCCTGCCTTCATGCCGTAGCGCACATTTGCGGAGGTTCCGCAGGATTTATAGGCCTTTGACACGGGATTCCGCTGAATCATTTTACGGGTTTTTGTGGAAATCCTGTTGAAACCCTCCGGATCATGGGGCTCGATGACGCAGGACCATCCACGGACAAGCACAGCCTTCAGATTCTTCGATCCCATAACAGCCCCGACTCCTCCGCGCCCTGCAAATCGGTGACCGGAACGGATATTTGCGTAGTGCACCAGATTTTCTCCTGCAGGTCCGATGCACAGGCTTGCTTCGTCTTTTTCAAGCTTCAGGTTTTCCTGGGTCGCCTCTGTCCCCATGTTCTTGAGATGTGCCGCGGGTTCAAATACTGCTCCTTCGCTGCTGATCCTGAGAAGCTGCAGTTCCCTGCACGTGCCGCTGAGGATCAGACCGTCCCAGCCTGCTGTACGCAGGCCCTCTCCAAAGGGACCGCCGCAGGATGATCCCACAAGAAGCTTTGTAAGGGGAGATTTGGTCAGGACCTCAAAGCGGGCGGAGCAGGGGGCCTTTGTTCCCAGAAGCACACCAGTGGAGACGATCAGAAGATTCTCCGGACCCAGGGGAGGTATGTCCTTGAGCCGCTCACCTAGAAGATCATAGTAGATTTTGATTGCCAGACCCTTGCCGCCCAGGTAGAGCCGCTGGTCTTTTTCCTGTACCGGATACTCCTTCCATTCCCGGGTTGTACAATCTATATAAAGATACTTTCCCGCTGCTCCCTTTACTTTCATACATCCTCGACAACATACTTGAGATATGCTTATATTCTCAGGGCACATTCAAGGCTTGTCAAGAATCATAGGAGAAGGAAACCCATGCTGGGACGACTTTTTGACTCATTCGTATATCTGCTGATTCGTGTTGTCTGCCGTATTGAGGCTTCCGAACTCGAGAAAGTCCCACGGAATGGTCCGCTCCTGGTGGTATTCAACCACATCAACTTTCTGGAGGCCCCGCTTTTTTATCTGCTCATGCGTCCGAGGAGGATGTACGGGGTCATGAAGGTTGAGCTTTCCAGAATGCCGGTGGTTAAAAGCATCGCCCGGCGCTGGGGCGGAATCCCCTTAAAACGGGGCGCACCGCCTTCGGCGGCATTTCGAAGGGTGGGGGAACTCCTCTCCGAGGGAGCGATTATCGGACTGGCCCCCGAGGGGACCCGTTCCCGGAACGGGCACCTGCAGAAAGGGAATCCCGGGGTTGTTACCCTGGCCCTGCAGAACAATGTCCCTGTTCTGGCGGTGGCCCACTACGGAAGTCAGAACCTCTGGAAAAATCTGAGGCGTTTGAAACGTACGGAGATTCGTTTCAGGGTAGGTGTACCCTTCAAGCTGGCGGCTCCCGAACGGGTGAACAAGGAGAGCAGGAGACTCCTGACCGACCAGATGATGAAACAGCTGGCCCTGCTTTTACCTCCGGAGCTGAGGGGAGATTATGCCCGCGTCAATGAGATCGGGGAAAATCTGATCGAGAAGCTGGAATAAAAAAAGCGGGCCTGGGCCCGCTTTCGTTGTGAGTGCCCTCAGGCGGTCTGACGTTTTTCCCGAATTACCTTGCCCTCGATTCGGCGGGCAAGTTCCAGTGAGATGTCCCTGGGAACCTCGATGGTTGCACTGTTCTTTTTGAGGCGCACCTCTCCGATGGGAAAGCGCATTCCCTTCATTGCCCTGTTCGCAAGGCCGATAATCTCCGATTTTGAAAGGCCCTCCTGGCTTCCCATGGAAAACTTTACCTTAACGTAATCCACTTCGTTCCTGCCCCGGGGTCCGCGTTTTCTGCTGTCCTGGTCCCTGAAACCGCCCTTTCGTTCCCGGGGGCCCTGGACGGCGGCCCGTATATCCTGCTTTTTACCGAAATATTCAATCTGTTCCCTGAACCGGGTATGAAGGACCTTTTCGATCAGCTCTTCCTGGGACATTCCGCGGAGCCTTTCAATCGCGCCCTCCATGCAGAGGGCTGATTCCCTGGGTAGTTCTCCTGCGTTTTCCAGCTCAGTCACAAAGGTGTCTATCCTGTGCTGCAGGATTTCGTTTCCCGTGGGGACCTCCATCCGGCTTACCCCGCTTTTGATGCGCCTCTCCAGGGATCGTAGTTTGTGACGGTCGGCAGGAGTCGCAATTGCAAGGGATACTCCCTCCCGGCCCGCTCGCCCGGTACGTCCTGAGCGGTGCACGTAGGACTCGGCATCATGGGGAAGTTCGTAATGTATCACATGGGTCAGACTGTCTACATCAATGCCCTGGGCGGCAACGTCGGTGGCAACCAGAATGCTGACAGCCCCTTTCCTGAAACGCTGCATAACGTAGTCCCGCTGCATCTGGGACAGGTCGCCGTGGATAGCATCGGCGGACAGGCCGTCCTCCGCCAGTTTGACCGCGATCTCCCGGGTCTGGTCCTTGGTGCGACAGAAGACAATGCCGTAGAAATTCTGCTGCTTCGCGATAAAGCGCCGCAGGGCTTCAAAACGGTCGCGGTGGTTCACCATAAGGTAGTGATGGTCTACAGTACTTGCATCCTCCTCGCTCTTGAGGGAGGATATTTCCCGGGGATTATCGAGAAAGTTCTGAACAATGGCCCGGATGTCCCGGGGCATTGTAGCGGAAAACAGGCAGGTCTGCTTGTCTCCGGGAGTAAGGGCCAGGATTGACTCCAGCTCCTCCCTGAAGCCCATGGAGAGCATCTCGTCCGCTTCATCCAGGACAAGGGTCCGGATTTCACCGAGGTCAATATTGCCCCGTTCCAGGTGGTCGATCAGACGTCCCGGGGTTGCCACGATAATCCGTGGACGCTTTTTCAGCTCCCTGATCTGGATTCCCATGCTGGCCCCGCCGTAGACGGGAACAATGGAAACCTCCGGAAGAAAGGCTGAGAATCGCTTGAGGTCCTCTGTTATCTGGCAGCAGAGTTCCCTGGTGGGACTCAGAATCAGGGCCTGGGTACCGCGAAAGCCGGGATCGAGTTTCTGGAGCAGAGGAAGCCCAAAGGCCGCTGTTTTTCCGGTGCCGGTGCCTGCAAGTATAACGAAGTCCCCGTCGGAGTTCAGGAGTTCGGGGATAGCCCTGGCCTGAATCGGGGTAGGGGTGGTAAACCCGAGTTTAGAGATCCCCTTGAGGAGCTCTTCGGTTAAACCGAGGGATGAGAATTCTGTCATGTTTCCGCCTGTGCGTCGTCCGTGATAATACAGCGGACGGTATTTCTAACGATTCCTAACACACAATCGAAAGCAATAAGCATGAGGCAAAAACATATACCCATGTACCCAGGATTGAAGCTTCGTCCATAGCGAAGCAGGAAGTGCTGCTAAGATTCGTTTTTAACTCTTCCCCTCAAAGGGAAGGTCTGAACAGCACTCTACACCGGCAGGTGGAAATAATCAATAGGGTTCCGGTATTTGATGAATTCCGGTTCAGAACAGAAAAACTCCCAAAACACCCCCGGCAAGAATATAAATAACCGGGGTGGCGGGTTTCAGTTTATATGCGACACCAAGGGCAATAAACAGACCCGCGGCAGGCAGACTCAGCTGAAAATCGGTTCCCGGGACAAAAAGGGCTTCCCGAAAAATAAACCAGGCTGCCGAGGCAATCAGTCCCAGGGCTGCAGGTCGAATGCCTCCCATTACGTCCTGTACCAGGGGATGGGATGAGAAGTTGGTAAACCAGGCGGCGATGAGCACGATGATAATCAGCGACGGGGCGACCATCCCCAGGGTGGCGACGAATCCGCCGGGAATCCCCGCAATCTGGTATCCCGCAAAGGTGGCCATGTTTATGCCTATGGGCCCCGGAGTCGACTGGCTGATGGCCAGCATGTCGACAAAGAGGTTGCGGCTGATCATGCCGCCGTCCACAACCGCCTCGTAGAGGAGTGGCAGACTTGCCAGCCCTCCGCCGATAGTAAAGAGCCCGATATTGAAAAAGGTAATGAAGAGGGAAAGAAAGCTCATTGGACAACACTCCTGTGGCGGCGTAAAAGGAGCCCCAGGAATCCTGCTGCCAGAATAACCGGGAAAGGGGAGGCTCCGAAAAAGACCACCGCGCTGAAGCCGGCCAGGGTAAGCAGGCCGTCTACCCAGGTTTTCCATCCCTTTTTTGTAAGGGAGACAAGGGTCGAGACCAGGAGGACAGCGACGGCAACCCGGATACCCTTAAAGGCCTTCTGGAAGAGGGGCAGGCTCTCCATCATGGGAATAAATACAGCAATCGCCAGGATAATGATCAGAGAGGGGCTGACCATCCCTGCGGTTGCCGCGACGGCACCGGGGATCCCGCGTCGGGTATAGCCGACAAAGGTGGCAGTGTTCACGGCGATAATACCCGGGGTCGCCTGCCCGATGGCGTAGTAGTCCAGCAGTTCCCGGTCGTTTACCCATTTGCGTTTTTCCACCAGCTCAAGGCGCAGCATGGGAAGCATTACATAACCGCCGCCGATGGAAAAGAGGCCGATCTTGAAGAACAGTGAGTAGAGGACCATGAGGTCCTTGAAAAAGTCTTTCATATTTTCGCGGCAGTGTAACGTAAAGCAGACGGCCCGGCAAGGGTAAACGCCTTTCTCACATCAAAAGAGATTTCCCTCTTTGTTGAAGGACAGTTCATAGGGTTCACAGGCGATCTCCAGCAGCGGGTTTTTCCGGGCGCTGGAAATGAGGTTTTCCGAAATCTCTATCTCGTCCATGGCAATGGTGTTTTTTATGCGGACGACCCTGGCCTCTTCCTTGCGAATCAGGTTGCAGGTGCGAATAGCCGCCTGAATTGCCTGACGGTCGTTCTCCAGCACCATGGGTATTTTTACGCTCGCCGGTACAGTCGACGTCAGCGAGTTCGGGTAGGTCTGGTCAAAACGGAACTTGTTGAAGGCCCTCATCGTGGTAAAATCCACGATCCCCAGGCCGTTGCCGTTTCCATGGCTGACATCGGTAATATCCAGTACAGCGATACGGGCAATGGCCGGCCCTCCGGAGACATAGGGGGTATGGTAACGACCGACCACGTTGGTATCGAAGCCGGTACCGCTGATGTCCTTGCCGATCTCATCCATGATCAGGACTTCCAGCTCGTCGAAAGCCAGGCGCGGGGCAAGGCGCTTGGCCTCTTCCTGCAGCGCCGGTTCACGTTCGAGGATCTCATCCGCGGGGATTACCTCGACGCGGCAGGTTTCGTGATAGGCGTTTTCAAGGAGTCCGACGGCAAAGAGTATATTACTCTGTTCCAGGGTTTTGGCGGCGATAGCGGGTATATGCTCCGCCATTTTCCCGAATCCCAGATCGTGGCACACCTCGGCGCCACGCTGTTTACCCAGGCCGATGGTGATCATCTTTGCCAGCCCGCTTTCATAGGGACCCCGGAAGGCTACATGAGGCTTTACCCGGTTTACGATGACGATGCCGTCGGCTTCGTGGGCGTACCTGTCGATGTACGCGGGAAGATCGGGACCCGCGTCTCCCAGGTGTATGGTTTCCATGGTGGCCCTGATCGGAACACCCAGATACTCCTCGCTAAAGCCCATTCCTTCCAGCATGGACTTCTGCCCTTCCGCCACGGCCCCGCCGTGGGAACCCATGGCGGGGACGATGAAGGGCTCTGCCCCGGCGGACTTGAGCTGCGTGATCAACGCCTTTACGATGGCCGGCTGCTTGCTGATGCCCCGGCTCCCGACTGCGACGGCAATGCTCATGCCTTTTTTAACCTTGCCGAGACAGCTGCCGTATTCGAGCTGCTTGATCAATTCAGCCACCGGATCCTTCAGCACAGGACGTTCGAATCGCTGCCGGACCCGCAGCATCCGGGGGATGGGGACGGAGTCCAGCAGGGTGTTAAAAATAGTCATTGCAGGACTGCTCCTAAAAAATCCTCAAGGTTTGATGGCCACCCGCAGGCACTCGGCGCTGGTGGCCGCCAGATCGAATCCCTTGCGCCAGTCGTCCAGTCCGAACTCGTGGGTAACCAGCGGGGCAAGATCGACTTTACCTTCCGCTACAAGGTGGATCGCGGTTTTCCAGTCGTAGGGAATCTGGGATATCTCTCCCCGAACATCGATCTCTTTAACGATGATCTTGTAGGTATCCACCGGGGCCACGATACCGCCGCGGATTCCGCCCCCCGCCCAGAGGACCTTGCCGCCCTTGCGTACGATATCCAGAGATTCAGCGATGGGTTCGACGGAGCCGGTATTCTCCAGTACCGCGTCGACGCCGATTCCGCCGGTCATCTCCTTTACGACGTCCCGGATGTCCTCTTTTTCAACGTTTACGACCCGGTCGGCGCCCATCTTTTTTGCCATGGCCAGCCGGAAGGGTTCGTCCCGGGTAAGGCCGGTCATAATGATGGGACCTGCGCCGATGGCCTTGCAGACCTGCAGCATCAGGATGCCCCGCGCCCCCGGTCCCAGGATGGCGACGGATTCTCCCGCTTTTATACCCATCCTTGAAACGACGCTGTGGATGCTGCCGGCGGTGGGTTCCATCAGGACCGCCTCCTTGCTGCTGACGGAGTCCGGAAGTTTATGGAGCTGCTGCTCCGGCCAGATAACGTATTTCGCGAACCCGCCGCCTGTCATAAAGTGGGCCCGACCCTGCATGGGGGGAATGGTGTTGCAGATATTGAAACGACCTTCGAGACAGGCAGGGCATTCACCGCAGTAGAAGGTCACGATCTCGTGGACCACCCGCTCCCCGGGCGTGAAGCGGGTAACCCCGGTTCCAATCTCTTTTACAACCGAGACAATCTCATGGCCGCTTACGACGGAATTTGGCGGATACTTGATGTCCCCCTTGTCCTCTGACAGCCGCTTATGGATATCGCTGCCGCAGATACCGCAGTATTCCACCTCGCACAAAACATCCCGGGGAGCAAAGATGTTGTCGCCTATCCGGGGGATTGGTACGTCCGTAAGTTTGATGTCTCCATCAGGGTAGGTAACAAGTCCCTTCATGCTGCTCATGCCGTACTCCTTATTCTGTGAAATGTTTATCTGACGACGATTAATCCTCAGTGTGTTCTGCTGCTTCCGGCTGTTTAAACTCAGCCCGTACGCGCTCGGTGTGTTTCTGCAAATGCTGACGCAGGGTCTCGACCGCAGCCCGGCTGTCCCCTTTCTTGAGACACTCCAGAACTGACTGGTGCTCGGCAATGCTCGCGGCGGCTACCTCCCGGAAGTGTTCCTCCTGGGATATCTGTCGGATTATCTCGATAAGGACCCTGATGTTGCTGATGATATTGGTTATCCAGATATTTCCGCATTCCCGGTGCAGTATTTCATGAAAGGTGTAGTCCGAGACCCTGAAAGCTGCATGGTCATCGGCCTCCATGTGGCGGACAGCCCGGTCCAGTGCTCCTTCCAGTTCTTTGATCAGCTCCGGCGTTACATTCCGGGCAACATGTTCGATTGCAATGCTCTCCAGGGCTATCCGGATTTCCATGATTCCTTCAATCTCTTTCCACTGGAGCTGTCGAACCTGGTAGCCTTTCCAGTGCTGCTTTTCGATGATCAGGTTTTCCACAAACTTTGACAGGGCTTCCCGCACCGAAAGCCGGCTGACCCCAAGTCTCTTTGCCAGTTCCTGGTCGTCAATCTTGTCTCCGGGCTTCCATACCCCTTGGAGGATACCGTCCTTTATGATTTCGTATATGGTATCCGCCCGGCTGGCTTTTTCGAATTTTTGAAATATTTTCTCGTCCAGTGAACTCATATCTAATTCCGCCGTATTTCTGAGTATGTATATTCTACTTTATTATTAGAGAATTTAAAATATGAAATTTAAAAAAAATAATATGAAAATCAGATGCAGTCACATTTTCCGGCCTGTTCTTCTGCTGACCAGGAATCAGCCGAGTTTTCCGGACAGAATCCGGGCCGCCATTCCCATGTCGACGGAATCTCCCAGGGCCTTGAGCCTGCCCATGAGTTTTCCCTGGTTCTTTTTAATCCGTTCCTCTTCCGGTATTTCCGCGATGATCCTGTCGATTGCGGCGCCCAGCTCCTCTTCGTTCATCATAGGCGGAAGGTATTCCCGCATTATGGCGATTTCGGCTTCCTGGCTGCTGGTATCTCCATTGTTTGCCTGCACCAGTTCAACGGTCTTTTCCATGGCCTTGATCTGCTTCTTGACTGCAGCGGTAAAATCGGCTTCCGTGGCTTCACGGTTCTGGTCTTTTGCTGCCTTCTTGGCGGTGTCGAGGATCAACCCGAGTACATCGGCCCGTTTTGGATCGCCTTTTCGCATGAGCATCCGCTGTTTCTGGTATTCCTGGATAGTCGGCATCTTTTTACCTCCGATACTGGGGTATTATTCACGATTTACGGATATCTGTGAAGGCGGGCGATGAGGGGGTTAAAAAAAGGCAGAGGTTTCCCGGGGGAATCCTCTGCCCTTCAATAATAAGGGTTCGGAGCCGTTATTTCTGCAACTCCTGGGCAGCTTCTTCTATTCGCTGCCTGGCCCGGCGCTGCTCATTGTAAATCGACAGGGCAATGGAAATTACGGTAATTCCCAGAAAGATCGCCGCTATGGGTCGTGTCAGGAAAGGAGTAAAATCTCCCTTTGACAGCATCAATCCCCGGCGCAGGTTTGTCTCCGCAATGGGGCCGAGTATGAAACCCAGAATGACCGGCGGCAGGGGAAATCCCGTTTTCAGGAGTCCGTATCCCAGCAGGCCGAAGAATACCAGGGACCACACATCAAAGACCCGGTTGTTCAAGCCGTAGGCCCCTACAACACAGAGAGCCATGATTACCGGAAGCAAATAGTATTTGGGGATGTCAAGGAGACGTACGAAGATACGCATGCCGTAGAACTCCATTGCCAGCATGATTATGTTGGCGATGAAGAGGGCGACGAAAATACCGTAGACTACGTTGCCGCTGGTGACAAACAGCATGGGTCCCGGGGCGAGCCCGTGGATCATCAGTCCTCCCAGGAGCATTGCGGTTACCGTGTCGCCGGGAATACCCAGGGTAATGAGGGGAATCAGCGCTCCTCCCACGGCGGCGTTATTGGCGGATTCGGAGGCTACCACACCGTCCAGGACACCGGTCCCGAACTTTTCCGGATGCTTCGAAGCTTTCTTGGCGGAGATATAGGCAATAATATTTGCGGTTCCTCCACCGATGCCCGGCAGAATACCGATTCCGGTACCAATCAGGCTTGAACGGAAAAAGTTTTTCGTCTGTCCCAGGAACTCCTTCATGGAGAGGCCGAAGCCCTTTACCTTGTACTTTTGAATTACCTTCATGTCCGGATTTATGGCGGCCTCGGCGGTTTTCAGGATTTCGGAGATCGCGAAGAGCCCGATGAGGACAGGCAGCAGGTTAAACCCGCCGGACAGCTCGTACATCCCGAAGGTAAAACGGGGAAATGCATCGATGGGAGCTACGCCTACAGTGGCCAGCAGTACGCCTACCATGCCGCTCAGGAGTCCCTTGATGAGGGATCCGGCGCTAACCGTTGCGATCATGGTAAGGGAGAAGATGGCAATGGCAAAGTATTCGAAGGGACCGAATCGCAGGGCAAAGCGGGCCAGGGGCGGAGAGACGAAGGTCAGTATAATGATACTGAAAAGACCTCCCAGGAAGGAGTAGAGCATTCCTGCTCCCAGAGCTTTTCCCGCAAGACCCTTCTGTGCCATGGGCGCACCGTCAAAGGTGGTCGATATGGAAGATGGAGTCCCCGGAATGTTGATAAGAATAGCGGAAATCAGTCCTCCCGAAACGCCTCCGATGTAGAGCCCCACCAGCAGGGACATCCCGGAAATCGGAGTCATGCCGAAGGTGAGGGGCAGGCAGAGGGCGACCGCCATGGTGGCGGTAAGGCCGGGAATCGCACCGAATATAATACCAGTGGCAACACCACCGATAATCAGCAACATAGGCTGCAGAGCGAAAACTTCGTTGAAACCGTTAAGAATCATAGTCAACATATACAATCTCCTCTACCAGATCATTCCGGAAGGCAGCATAAGCCGGAACCAGTTGACGAAAAGGTAATTTATTCCCAGCGGGACAAGCACAGCGATCAGGATCAGCAGCCACCAGCGCCGCTTGTCCTTCGGGGTAAGTACCCAGAACTGGCAAAACAGGTAGAGTATGGTCATGAGGACAAAACCGAAAGTCCAGATGAGGGATACGTAGAGAATAAGGAGCAGGATTGTTCCCAAAACCGCACGGTGATCAATCTGGTCGACAGGAGTGGTATCAGGGTCTTCGGTAACAGCTTCAACAGCCAGATCGTCCCCGACCTTTTCTGCTATTTTACGGCGTATAACAATATTCTGTATGATCAGAACAACACCCAGTACTGCCATTACGACAGCCACCAGGCGGGGGACAAATCGGGGACCTACCGAAATGTCCACCATCTCCCGTATGGAAAAGGACGCGATATACACCCCTATGGACAGCAGGATGAACATCAGTCCCAGGGCGGTGTCCCTGTTTTTTCTAAAGAAATCCAGCATTAAGCAAACCTCCTTGCAGTTGTCAATGGTAATGATTCGTTATCAGAATATGCAATATCCATGCCAATGATTCAGGGTTAAAACAGGCGGTTCATATCTCAAGTCGTTGCATATGCCTCCACAGGGTAGTGCGGCTGACCCCCAGCATTCGTGCGGCCAGGGTCCGGTTGTTGGCACAAAGCTGGAGAACGGAGAGAATCTTTTCCCGTTCTGATTGCTCCTTATCCTGGGGACGCTGTGCCTGGTATCCTCTCGTTTCCGAAGGGACCATTGTCTCGGGATCGGGAGCAATCCTGTTTATTCCGGAAACATGGTCTCCCCCCAAAACGGCATGTACGCTTTCCGCAGCGATGGTACCCCTCTGATGCAGTACAACAAGCTGTTCGCATACCCCCATAAGTTGTCGCAGATTGCCGGGCCATGTGTATCCTGCAAGGGCCTGCTTGGCTTCTTCGGTAACCCGTACGTCGAAAAAACCGAATACCCGGGAGTACCATCGTATCCAATGTTCCACCATGAGGGGTATGTCGGTCTTACGTTCATCCAGGGTTGGGAGGTGGAGGTGCAGTATGTGCAGACGGTAGTAGAGATCACTTCGGAACTGGCCGCTTTTTACAAGGCTCGCGAGATCGCGGTTTGCTGCGGCGATTATCCGGACATCGATGGGAATAACACGGTCGTGTCCCAGCCGCCTGATCTCTTTTTCCTGAACGACCCGCAGAAGGTGTCCCTGAAGCAGGGGAGGCATCTCGGAGATTTCGTCAAGAAAGATCGTACCCCGATGGGCCAGTTCAAAAAGGCCGGCTTTGCCCCCCTTCGCCGCCCCGGTAAAGGCTCCTTCGACATATCCGAAGAGCTCGCTTTCCAGAAGGGATTCCGGCAGGGCGGCGCAGTTTACCGCGACAAAGGGACCGTCCCTGCGGGAGCTGTGGTTGTGTATGCTTTGGGCGAAAATCTCCTTTCCCGTACCGGTCTGCCCGGTGATGATGACGTTTGAATCCACCTGGCTGTACTGTTTCGCCATTCTGACTGCCGACTTGATTGGCTGGCTTGTGCCCAGGATATTGTCGAAGGTGTGCCGTGCGACAAGGCCATGGGCATGCTGATGGACCCTCACCCGGCTTTCGAGGTGCTGGATATGGGTTTCGTCCTGAAAGGTTATTACGGTACCGATACGGTCTCCCAGTATGTAGACGGGACTCTTGCTTATCGCAAGCCGGGCTTTTCCCAGCTCGATGATTTCATCCTTCTGGACCTTGGAGTTGCTCAGGAACCCGGTAAATTGCGGACCGGGAATGATCTGGTCAATTCTTTTTCCCAGGGCCCGGTTTGCCTGAATACCTAGAATACGCGACGCGGCCATATTAAAGACATCAATCTTGTGTTCACTGTTCAGAAAGATTATGCCCTCATTCGTCTGGTTCAGTACCGTGGAGAGACTGTGCCGGCGTTCCCGTTCCTTGCGGTTTATGTAGGCGTACTTCTTTGCCTGGGTAATCGCGTGCCACATTGCCTCTCTGCTGGATTCCAGAAGAAGTGCTTCCATCCCCATGTTCCGGGCATAATCAATAGTCCGCACCCCGCCTATTACAACCCCAAAGCCGCTGTGGGCCAGATAATGTACGATTTTCTCGATCTGATTCCTGTCTTCACAGGTAAAAGCCCGGGCTTCAATTCCGCTTAAGGCTGATATTCTCTCAACGCCCATTACCATATTGGAGGACCCCACAACAGCGATTTTTCTTTCAGGAAAAAGACGCCGGGCTTCAACCATCCTGTCGAGGATATCCGTTGCCTCCACAGCAACCTCCACAACGGGAATATAGGTATTGCGCCCGGCGAGATCCGCGGCTGTAAAGCCCCGGGCAATGACCACATCGCAGTCCAGGTCTATGGATTTTATCTCCTCGGCTCCCGAGGCAACAAGGGTACTCAGGTCGTATTTGTAAACTTCATAGGGGGCGCTGACATGCCTGGCATTATGTTCATGAAAGGTGTCTTCAAAACGTTCGGCAAAGGATTTGAAAGGGGCAATCAGGATAAGACTGACCGTCAGTTCGGCAGCGCCTTCTCGTTTGTCCCCCTGGGTTTTCCTCATGCTGCTCCATTCCTTGAATGTTTCATCAGTGTGTTTCAATGACTGTCCAGAGTGTAACATGATGTAACAGTAAGAAACAATCAGTGAAACAGAAATTTACGCTAAATATGCCTATTTCACCGGCAGAAGGACTGGCATGATTCCTGCTGTTATTATTGTTATCATCACCATAAAGGGAGGTTTCATGATGAAACGCTTGCTGATTGTTGTATTGGTAGCTGTAATGGTTGCCCCGTTTATTTTCGCCAATGGTGGGTCTGAAAAGGGGGGGCAGGCTGGCGCTAAGACAGCTGAATGGCCCACCAAACCCATCGAGGTAATCGTTCCCGCAGGTCCCGGCGGCGACACCGATGTTAACTGTCGCATTCTGGCAAAATATCTTGAAAAAGAACTTGGACAGCCTGTAGTTGTAGTCAACGTCGGCGGAGCCGGCGGTTCCCTGGGCAGTCGAAGGGTTCTGGATGCCAGACCCGACGGCAACACCGTTCTTTTCTTCCATCCCGGACTTCTGCTGAACAAGCTTCTCGGTCTTGTTGACTACTCCTTCCAGGACTATAAACTCGGCGGACTTGCCGTTCTTGACGAAACCAATGCCTTCGTCGGAAGTGCAAAGGCTCCCTACAAGGACATGAGAGACATTACCGAGGCCTCCAGAAAGAATCCCGAGAGCATCTCCTTCGCTACAGAGGTTGGTTCCTTTACCCACCTTCATCTTCTGGCCTATCAGCAGGCTGCCGGTGTCAAACTGAATATCGTAGACGTCGGTGGTGCAGCTGCCAAGACTGCCGCGCTTCTCGGTAACCAGATAGACATTATCGGTACCCAGTACGGTCTCGTATCCGACTACATTAAAAGTGGTGATTTCCACGCCCTGGGCGTTATGTCCGAGAAGAGGAATCCTGCCTTCTCCGATGTTCCAACCTTCAAGGAAATGGGCTACGACGTCTCCTTCACCAAGTTCTTCTACTATGCCTTCCCCAAAGAGACTCCGGACAGCGTTATTAATACCTTCACCGCAGCCCTTAAAAATGTGGTCAACAATCCCGATTACGCAGCCGAGGCCAACAAGACCCTGCTGGTAACCGCAACGTATATGACCCCCAAAGATACCTTCGACTTCCTGAGCGAACAGGAAGCGATGTACAAGTCCATCATGGGCAACTAGGGTAAACAGGAAAGATGAGTTCAGTCCCCCGCTGCACCCTTCAGGATGCAGCAGGGGCCGTATAGGCGATACCGAAGGTCTCGGCTACCTCCCGGTGGGTGCACCTGCCGTCGTGGGTGTTCAAGCCCCTGCGCAAAGGAGCTGATTCCGCGCAGGCTGCTTCCACCCCCTTGTCGGCCAGGAGCAGACCGTAGTTCAAAGTGGCATTTGTCAGAGCCAGGGTGGAGGTGCGCGCTACGGCACCAGGCATGTTGGCCACACAGTAGTGGATTACATTATCCACAAGATAGACCGGATCGTCATGGTAGGTGGCCCTGGTTGTTTCAAAGCAGCCTCCCTGGTCGACGGCGACATCCACCAGCACAGCGCCTTTTTTCATCAGCTTCAGGTGCTCCCTCCGAATCAGCCGCGGTGCTTTTGCTCCGGGAATCAAGACCGCGCCGATTATAACGTCACTCTCCCTGGCGACTTTCTCAATATTCCGCTCACTGGACACGAGGGTCGTAATCTGCGTCTGGAATATATCGTCCATGTAGGCAAGACGGGCGGTGTTTATATCCAGGATCGTAACTTCCGCTCCCATGCCGACGGCGATTTTGCAGGCGTTCATGCCGACAACCCCTCCGCCGAGGATCGCCACCTTTCCGCGTTCGACTCCAGGGACCCCTCCCAGCAGAACGCCCCGGCCGCCGAAGGTCTTTTCCAGGTACTTGGCCCCCTCCTGTACGCTCAGGCGTCCTGCTATCTCGCTCATGGGGGTAAGGCAGGGCAGGTGGCCGTCATCGGTCTGTATTGTTTCATAGGCGATGCCCTTTACCTTTGTTTCAAGCATCTCCCGGGTCAATTCCTCCGCCGCAGCCAGGTGCAGATAGGTATAGAGAATCAGATCGGCACGGAAAAACTTATACTCCTCCGGCAGAGGTTCCTTTACCTTGACCACCATATCGGCCGCCCAGGCTTCCGCGGCGGTGTTTACAAGTCTGGCTCCCGCTTCCGCGTATTCCTGGTCCTCGAATCCGGAACCTTCCCCGGCTCCTCTCTGCACCAGAACCTTGTGTCCTCGCCGGGTATAGGCGGATACGCAGTGGGGTGTAAGTCCCACCCGGTATTCCTGTTTTTTTATCTCCTTTGGACAGCCTAATATCATGGGTACCTCCCTGGGTTGACTACTCTTCTTTATACCATAGGAGTCAGTAAAAAACCGCTGTTTTTCTGCAGGCAGTCATGACGCTATACTCCGGTTTTTCTGCTATACTATCGCCGGTACTTTAATAGGATAAGGATAAGATAAGGAGATTTCAGTGCACGCAGTAGAAAAGATGCTAGCCCGGGCGGCGGGGGTCGATTCCGTTACCCCCGGAGAGATCCTGAACTGCTCGGTCGATTTTATCGAACTCAACGATTTGTACCTTCAGGTGGTCCGTTCGTTTTACGAGATGGGAGGCACAAAGGTCTGGGACCCGACGAAGATATCCTTTGTATTTGACCATTATTCCCCGGCCCCGACGATCCGCACCGCCCAGATTCACAAGGAGATGCGGGATTTCGCCAGAGAACAGGGCCTTACCCATCACTTTGATATCAACGCAGGGGTCTGTCATCAGGTTATGCCCGAGGCGGGGCTGATCCGGCCAGGCATGATCCTGGTGGCCACCGATTCCCATACAACCACCCACGGTGCCTTCGGCGCCTTCGGTACCGGCATCGGGGCAACCGACGCTGCCACGGTACTGATATCCGGGGAACTCTGGTTCCGTGTTCCGGAAGTAATAAAGATAGAGATTGCCGGCAAGCCCCGGAGCGGGATCTATGCCAAGGATGTGATTCTTCACATCATCGGAAAGCTCAAGGCCGATGCGGCGGTCTACCAGGCGGTGGAGTTCTGTGGTGAATACGTAGAAAGCCTGGGTGTATCGGAGCGGATGGCCATCTGCAATATGGCGGTGGAGATGGGGACCAAGACCGCCTGGATGAAGCCCAACCGGGTCGTACTGGATTACGTGGAAGAGCGTTTCGGCACCGATTACATCCTGGACGAGACCGATCCGGGCTATCAGTACGCCGCCGAACACTTCTTCGATGTATCCTCTCTGGAGCCGCAGCTTGCCTGTCCCCACAGTGTGGACAACGTATTTTCGGTTTCAGAGGTTTCCCCGGTGAAGGTGGACCAGGCCTTTATCGGCTCCTGTACCGGCGGACGTCTGGAGGACCTGGAGGCTGCGGCACAGGTGGTAAAGGGCAGGAAAATAGCCCCTGCCACGCGGATGGTCGTAATTCCAGCCTCCATGGAGGTATACAAAAAAGCCATGGAAAAGGGCTGTGTGCAGACCCTGATCGAGGCCGGTGCCACCTTCAATGCCCCCGGCTGCGGCCCCTGCCTGGGAACCCACGCAGGGATCCTGGCCAGGGGCGAGGTCTGCGTCTCCTCTACGAACAGAAATTTCCCGGGACGCATGGGAAGCCCGGAAGCGGATATCTACCTTGCTTCCCCGGCCCTGGTGGCCGCTTCCGCCCTGGCGGGAAGCCTGTCGGACCCGAGACCATACCTCAGCAACCCGAAAGGAGCATCAGCATGAAGACCGGATACACCGGAAAAGCCCACCTCTTTGGAAAGAACATAGACACGGACCAGATCTACCCGGGGCAGTACCTCGAGCTGGTGGAACCTGAAGAGGTGGCCCGGCACTGTCTTGAGGGGGCGGATCCCTCCTTCGCATCAATGGTTCAGCCAGGGGACATTGTGGTTGCGGGCACAAACTTCGGCTGCGGGTCGAGCCGGGAACACGCGGCCATCGCCCTGAAGCATTCCGGTGTAGCGGCGGTGGTCGCCGAATCCTTTGCCCGTATCTTTTACCGCAACGCCATCAACCTGGC
>CAZKQJ010000002.1:60495-168218 GCA_964554875.1 uncultured Spirochaetaceae bacterium
CGGTGGTCGCCGAATCCTTTGCCCGTATCTTTTACCGCAACGCCATCAACCTGGCTTTACCGCTGTTGGTGTGCAAGGGAATATCCTCCCAGGTAAAAAGCGGCGACACTCTGGAGATCGATCTGGAAAAGGGGACCGTCACTAACCCCCGGACGGGAAAAGTCCTTGAAGGGGAGAAGCTCTCCTCCTACGCAATGAATATCCTCGACAAGGGTGGCATAAAGGCGATTTTTCTGGAGAAGATCCGGCAGAATCCCTGATTTTTCCTGTTTGAAGTACCGCTGATTATGCGGTACTATTCAGGCGTGAAGAAGACCATGCTTCTGGTTATCCTCGGCGTACTGCTCTCAACAGTACCACAGTACGCCGAGGAGCCAATGCAGTTTATCCATCTCTCCCTGCGGGAGGGGCTCTCCAACAATTCGGTTTTCGCAGTTTACCAGGATTATCTGGGCTTTATGTGGTTCGGTACCTTCTCGGGACTTAACCGCTACGACGGCCGGAACATTCAGGTTTACAAACCGGAACAGGCGCGCCCTGACAGTATCTCCGGTTCGGTAATTTTCAATATCTTCGAGGATTCCAGGCAGCGTCTCTGGATCGGGACGGACGGCGGAGGGCTTAACCGCTACGACTTTTCCGACGGTTCATTTTCCGCATATCAGGCGGAAACGGGGAATCCCAACTCCCTTCCAAGCCAGAAGGTCTTCTGCCTGGAAGAGGATGCGGCCGGGCGAATCTGGATCGGGACCGGAGATGCGGGAATCGCCATACTTGTTCCTGAAACGGATCAGTTTATCCGGTATTCCCAAACCGAAGTTGAAGGTCTTGAAAGCGATGTTATCCGCATTTTATTGCGCGATTCAGATGATCGCATGTGGATAGGGACGCAGGGGGGCGGGCTGTCCATGTATCGGGACGGATTCTCCCTGAACACCTATTTTGACAAAGGTACAGTTCGGGAGGTTTTTGAAGACTCCCTGGGTAAGATCTGGGTGGGCCTCGAGAATGAAGGGCTGTACGTCGCCGAGACTGCATCAGGAGAACCCGTGTTCCGGCAGGTCTTTGGGGAAAAAAGCGTACGCTGCATTGCGGAAGACGATTTCGGTTGCATCTGGGCAGGTACGGAACGGAGCGGACTGGTTCTTGTGGAGAGGGATTACTCGACCCGTACCGTCGTCCACGATCAGAATAACGACTTTTCCCTGAGCAGCGATTTTATCCGGGATATTTTCGTGGATAAATCGGGTATCGTCTGGGTCGCCACCAGGGGAGGCGGAGTCGACCGCTATAATCCCCGGGCCAGAGGTTTTACATATCTTCTCCAGGGCGGATACGATGTCAGAAAGATCCTCGAATCCGGTGAGGGGGATCTCTGGATCACCACCGATGGACAGGGACTTCTGCGGATGGACCGACAGGGCGGAACAAGCCGTTATCTTCATGCCGAAAATGACCCTGAGGGCATAAGCAGTGATCATCTCTACTCTCTGGCGGAGGATCCCGAAGGCAATATCTGGATCGGCAGCGACGGCGACGGGCTCATGCAGTATCGAAGGAGGGATGGTCGTTTTCTTCGGTATTACGCGGACCCGGACAATCCCTCTGCCCTCAGTTCCAATGTTGTATGGGCTCTTGTGGTGGACCGGGAAGGCCATCTCTGGATCGGGACCGAAGGGGGCGGATTGAACCGCTATCTCCCTGGAGAGGAGAGATTCGAGCGTTTTATGAATATTCCCGGTCGCCCGGAATCCCTGCTGGGAAACTCGATCCGGGCCCTGTATGAGGACTCGGATGGTAATCTCTGGATAGGGACCTGGGACGGAGGGTTGAGCATGAAGGTCCGGGGGGAGGACCGCTTTTTCAATTACACCCGGGATCCGGGGGATTCCCGCAGTCTCAGCGATAACAGCGTAAACTGCATATCCGAGGACGGAGAAGGAAATCTCTGGGTGGGAACCTCCGGGGGCGGGTTGAACCGTTTTGACCGCGAAAAGGGGAGTTTTCATGCTTTCCGGGTACAGGACGGCCTGTCCGACGACAATGTTTTCGGCATCCTTCCGGACGACAGCGGTTTTCTCTGGGTCAGCACCGCCAACGGCCTTTCCCGCTTTGATCTGATAACCGAGCAGATTACCAACTTATGGAGATCCGACGGCACCCTCTCCAATCAGTTCGGCCGCAACGCCTATTACCGCAGAAAAGGAGGGGAGCTTCTGTTTGGTACTGCCCGGGGGCTTCTCAGCTTTGATCCGGAAAAGATCCATGTCAACTCCTATTCTCCGGATATCCGGATTACCGGCTTCAGCCTGTTCAATGAGGAGATCCCGGTGGGATTGCCGGTTCGGGGCCGGGTCTACCTTGAAAAGAATATCTGTCTGACAGAGAGCCTGACAGTCTATCCGGGGGACAGTTTTATCGGGTTCTCCTTTGCCGCGCTGGATTATGCCGATTCGGGGAAAAACAAGTACGCCGTGCGGCTTAACGGTTTTGATACTGACTGGCATTATCTGAGGACAGAGAACACCTTCTACTATTCCAGTCTTCCCCCGGGCTCCTACATGCTTCAGGTTATGGGTACCAACAGCAACGGGATATGGAGCCACAATTACGCAGATCTTGAAATTACCGTGGTACCCCCCTTTTATCAGACCTGGTATTTTGCTCTGTTCATGGGGGGACTGCTTGTTTCGATTTTCGTTGTCATCGGCAGAATCCGTATCGCCGGGCTCGATAAGCGGAACCGCATGCTCCAGCAGTTCTCCAACTATGTGCAGGACATCCGGGAGGAGGAGCGCAAGGCAATAGCCCGGGATGTACACGACGAACTGGGGCAGCTGCTTACTACCCTCAAGATGCATATCTTCTGGCTTTTCAACAACGCCGCATCCCGGCAGGAACAGCGGCAGGCCCGTTACGAATCGATGCTCGGCATTATCAATGAAACCCTTGACTGGTCAAAGGACCTGGCTACACGGCTGCGTCCGGTTATCCTGGACAATCTCAGCCTCGGCGAAGCGGTGGACTGGCTCCTTGACGAGACGGAACGGCATACTCCTCTGCGCTTTCAGCGCTCTGTCGGTCCCACCCCGGAGATGAATGTTGAACGGGCCACAGCGGTGTTCCGCATCATTCAGGAAACGGTAACGAATATTGTACGGCACTCAGACGCAACCAGTGCCTCGTTGGCCCTGGAAATGGATGAGGACATTCTCTGCGTAACTGTCCATGATGACGGAGTCGGAATGACGAAAAACAAAATTACCGATGCTGAATCCTATGGTATAATCGGCATGCGGGAACGGGCCAAACATCTTGGCGGTGAAATCTCGATCCAATCTACCCCCATGGGAACCACCGTTTTTCTAAGAGTCCCTGTAACAGGATGATGATATGTTGCGTGTGTTAATCGCCGACGATCACCCGGTGCTGCGCCGGGGGCTTATTCAGCTCATGGAAGAATCCCTTTCGGTCTCCGGGATATACGAAACCGGGAAGGGCTGCGAAGTTCTTCCAATGCTGCGAAAGAACCCCGTCGATGTTCTGATCCTGGATATCAGCCTGCCGGACAAGGACGGCATGATTGTACTGGCCGAGGTAAAGCAGGAATTTCCTGATTTGCCTGTACTGATGCTGAGCATACAGCCGGAAACGCAGTACGCGGCCCGGGCCCTGAGACTCGGCGCTGCCGGCTGCCTGAATAAAGCGACAGCACCGGAAGAGCTTATCCGGGCACTGCGGCAGGTAGCCCGGGGGGAACACTACATGAACGAAACGACCTCCAGCATTCTGCTTGAGAGCATCCGGCATCCCGGTACCGCCCTGCCTCATGAGCTTCTGTCCGAGAGGGAAACCCAGGTTATGCTCTCCATAGCATCGGGAAAAACCCTCTCGGAGATCGCCGACGAACTCTTCATAAGCGTAAAGACCGTAAGCACCTACCGAAGCCGGCTGCTGGAAAAGATGAACCTGAAGAACAATGCTCAGCTTACCCAGTATGTCTACAAGCACAAGCTGATGCCCATGAGTTGATGTAGGAAAAATCCTACAAAGAAATCAAAGATACTCTTACTTACAGCTGAAACATCCTGCCCCACACTGAATCCATGGATTGGGGAGCAAATGTAATTGTCCGGAGCCTGTCACCCCGGGTTCCGTCGGAGCGGGAACAGGTAGATAGCTTCCTGGCTCGCCACGGCCTCTCTTATGAGGACGATATTGATTATTCCATCGGTATCTTCAGCGGTGAGACCATGGTGGCCACGGGGTCCCTTTCCGGGAAGGTGGTAAAAGGCGTTGTCGTCGATGAAGGCCATCGCGGCGAGGACCTGACCGCCAAGGTTTTGACCTATCTTAAAATCCGGGCCCACAACCAGGGTATCGATTCCCTGTTTATCTACACCCTGCCGAAAAACCGGGAACATTTCACTGCCCTGGGATACGCCGAGATAGCTTCCACGGAGGAGGTCCTCCTCCTGGAAGACACCAGCCGTAACTTCAGTCTGTTTCTTTCCGGACTCTCCAGGCTCAATCCCGATGGCCTGCCTGCGGCTTCCCTGGTTATGAACTGCAACCCCTTTACTCTGGGACACCGTTATCTTGTGGAAAGGGCCGCAGGTGAAAATCCCCTGGTGCTTCTCGTTGTTGTTCAGGAAGACCGCTCGGTATTCCCCTTCAGTGTTCGAATGAAGCTTATAGAGGAGGGGACCCGGGACCTTGAGAATGTCCGGGTAATCCCCGGCGGGGACTATATTATCTCAAACGCCACCTTCCCGAGCTACTTTATCAAGGACAAGGGAAAGGTTTTCGATACCCACACCCGCCTGGACCTGACAATCTTTGGCGAGCACATCGCCCCTGCCGCCGGAATCCGACGCCGCTATGTGGGACAGGAACCTTTCTGCCCGGTAACCCGGCGCTACAACCAGAGCATGCATGAAATTCTTCCTGAGTACGGACTTGAGGTTGTCGAAATCGAACGCCGGGAATCAGACAATACAGCCATCAGCGCATCCGAGGTCCGGCGCCTCATTGCCTCCGGTAAAACCGAAGAGACGGTGAAAATAGTACCTTCCAGTACCTACAGCTACCTTACTTCCGCGGAAGCGGAGGATATCCGCAGGAAACTTCAAGGAGGATCTGCGTGAAGATCACTAAAAAAGGCATTGCCGGGACCCTGGAGTCCAGTGATGTTCTTGTTACTGTCAGTCCCCCCGTGGAGCCGGGTGTAACGATTGAGCTGGAGAGCATAGTAAAAAAGCAGTTCGGAAACCGGATTATCGCTGTAGTCAACGAAGTCCTGGAAGGGCTTGGAATAAAGGACGTTCATGTATCCCTTCAGGACAAGGGCGCCCTGGACTGTACCGTCAGGGCTCGCCTGGAAGCTGCCGCTTACCGGGCCGCCGGCATAAGCCAGCTGCAATGGAGACGTTGAGGCTATGAAACTTCGAAGAACAATGCTGTATGTTCCCGGCGGCAATGCCGCCATGGTAAAGGATGCCCACATTTACCGCTCCGACGCCATCATGTTCGACCTGGAAGACTCCATTGCCGTGAACGAGAAAGACAGCGCCAGGCTTCTGGTTTTCCACGCCCTGCGAACCCTGAACTACGAGGGTACGGAAACGGTGGTCCGGATCAACGGTCTGGATTCACCCTACGGCCGGGACGATATAAAGGCTATGGTCAACGCCGGGCCCGATATAATCCGACTTCCCAAGACCGAGACTGCTCAGGACATTCAGGATGTGGAAGAGCTTATTCGGCAGGAGGAGAAGGCTGCCGGGCTTGAAGAGGGCAGCATTGCTCTGATGGCTGCCGTCGAAAGCCCCCTGGGAATTCTCAACGCCTACCAGATAGCCACCGCCAGTTCACGGCTCATTGGAATCGCCTTTGGAGCGGAAGACTATGTTACCAACATGAAGACCTCGAGGAGTCGGGCGGGTTCGGAGATATTCTATGCCCGTTCCGCCCTGGTAACAGCCGCCCGGGCTGCGGGAATCTACGCCCTGGATACGGTGTTTTCCGATCTGAACGATGAGGAAGGCTTTGTGGAAGAGGTCCGCATGGCCAAACAGCTCGGATTCGACGGCAAGTCGATCATATCTCCCCGACAGATCCGGCCGGTCCACGATGTTTTCGCCCCCACTGAGGCGGAAGTAGAGGCCGCCCTGCGAGTCATGCGGGGTATAGCCGAAGCAAAGAAGCGCAACATGGGTGTTATTACCGTGGACGGAAAAATGGTGGACAAGCCCATGGTAGACCGGGCCGAACGGATTATCGAAATGGCCAAGGCTTCAGGCCAGCGTATCCCCGAGGAGGAGTTACATGTCTGAGAACGCGATTGGCCGGGAAATCCCGGATTCAATACCCGGCTGTGAAAAGCTGAAACCCTTTCAGGGGGCCTTTGCCAATACCCCACTGGTGAGGCAGGAAAAAGGAAACCGCAACCTTCCGCGGCTGAACAAGCTGCTGGATACGGTGGAGCAGGCTGTCTTGAAGACCGGGCTCAAAGACGGCATGACGATCTCCTTCCATCACCATTTTCGTAACGGTGACAAGGTCGTCAACATGGTAATGGATGTCATTGCCAACCTGGGCATCAAAAACCTGACCCTGGCAAGTTCTTCCCTTACCACTGTTCACGACGAACTGCTTCCGCACATAAAAAACGGGGTGATCAGCCGCATAATAACCAGCGGTCTCAGGAGCAAGCTCGGCGAACATATCTCCGCAGGGATCATGGATGTGCCGGTCCTGTTTCATTCCCACGGCGGCCGTGCCAGGGCTGTGGAGACGGGACAGATAAAGATCGATGTCGCCTTTTTAGGGGTGCCCTCCAGCGATGTGTACGGAAACGCCAACGGTTTTACCGGAACCTCCGCCTGCGGTTCCCTGGGCTACGCGATCGTTGACGCCAAACACGCTTCCAGGGTCGTTCTGATTACGGATAATCTCGTTGAATACCCGAATACTCCCTTCAGTATTGACCAGGACCTGGTGGACCACATCGTTGTTGTTGATTCCGTGGGGGACTCCAGCCGCATAGCAACCGGGGCGACCCGTTTAACCAGCAACCCCAAGGACCTCCTGATTGCCCAGAACGCCGCGGATGTCATCGCCTATTCCCCCTATTTTGAAGACGGATTCTCCCTTCAGACCGGTTCCGGCGGGGCTTCCCTGGCGACGACCCGCTACCTTTCGGATTACATGCGCAGGCGCGGGCTTACCTGCAGCTGGGCCCTTGGGGGCATTACCAGCCAGATAGTAAAAATGCATCAGGAGGGGCTCATAAAAAGGATGCTGGATGTCCAGAGCTTTGATCTGGACGCGGTCAACTCCATCGCGGTTAACCCCATGCACACGGAGATAGACGCCTCCTATTACGCGAACCCCCTGAACAAGGGTTGCGCGGTAAATAAACTGAATGTTGTAGTTCTCAGTGCCCTGGAGATCGACACGAACTTCAACGTCAACGTGCTTACCGGTTCCGACGGCATTATCATGGGAGCCTCCGGCGGTCACTCCGACACCGCTGTCGGGTCAGGGCTTTCCGTGGTAGTCGCCCCGCTGATCCGGGGAAGGATATCCAGTGTTGTAGACAGGGTCCTGACCGTCGTTACCCCGGGAGAGAGTGTGGATATCCTGGTTACCGACAGAGGCATAGCCATCAATCCCCGGCGCAAGGACCTGGTCGACTATTTCCACGGCAGCAAACTGCCTCTGTACACCATTCAGGAACTGAAGGAACGGGCCGAACGGGTTGCAGGAACCCCGGAACCTATCAAATTCGGCGACAGGATTGTAGGACTCGTTGAGTACCGTGACGGAACGATTATCGACGTTATCCGTAACATTGCGGATTAACTCTTGTGCATACGCGCAGCCTGGCTGCGTAAAAATACCCAATAAGGAGTTTGTATGAAAAAAATCTTTGTAAGTCTGCTGGTTCTTGCTGTTTGCTTTTCCCTGGCAGCCCCGATCCTTGCCGAAGGGCAAAAGGATGGCGGACAATCGCAGTATCCAAAGGGAGCGCTGGATTTCGTGGCACCTTCCGGAGCCGGCGGCGGATGGGACCTGACTATCCGCACCGTCGCCAAGGTACTTAAGGATACGGGTCTTGTAAAAGTTCCCATGCCCGTCCGGAACAACCCGGGCGCCGGCGGGGCGGTACATCTTGCAAGCCTTCAGGAAAAACCCAAGGCGGACAACATCATTACTGTGTATTCGCCGCCTCTCATCCTTACCAAGCTTTCCGGTTCCACGGATCTCAACTACGAGAATGTGACTCCCCTGGCAAACCTGATAGCGGATTATGCGGTATTCGTTGTCAAAGCGGATTCCAAGTACAACAGCATCATGGATGTTATGAATGCCCTGAAAAAGGACCCCAAAAGCGTCAAGATCGGCGGTACCTCTTCCGCGGGGTCCATGGACCATATCCAGTTCCTGATCATGGCAAAAGCAGCGGGAGTCAAGAACCTGCGGCAGATCGACTATGTAAACTTCAACGATTCCGGTGCAGCCCAGGTCATGGGCGGTCATATCGACCTCTTCTCAACCGGTTTGTCCGAGGTCCGCGGACTCATCGAGAGCGGAGACCTCAAGGCACTGGCCCAGACCTCTGATCACCGGGTTGGAGAAGGTGTGGTCGCCGCCATTCCCACCTGCATGGAAGCCGGTATTCCTGAAACCTTCGTCAACTGGCGCGGACTGTTCGGGCCTCCCGAAATGCCCCAGTATGCCGTTGATTTCTGGGTAAATACCCTGAACCAGATGGTCAAAACCGAAGAGTGGAAGCAGGCAAAGATCAAGAACGGCTGGGATGATTACTACATGGAAGGCCCGGAGTATCTTGAGTTCCTGAAAAAGGTAGACCAGTCATATCGCGGCATTCTCGATGAAATCGGCATGCTCGCCGACTGATCCTTTCCCGTACAATCCTGCGGAGCGGCCCAGTAATGGGGATCCGCTCCGCTCTTTCTTGTGAGGAAAACAATGAATATGACACTGATTTCCGGAACAGTCTCCCTTGTTATCGGACTCGTTGTAAGCTGGATGAGCCTGAATCTGCCCGAAGCAAGCGTCGGGATTCCCCATGCACCCAAGGTTTTTCCCGCGGGTCTGGGGTTCCTGATGGTGATCTGTTCCGCATATCTCCTGCTGCGGGAGTTTAGCCGGATAAGAAAAAATGGAAAAGTAGAGCACGAACCCAGGAATCCTTTTCTGTCGAAGATCGTATTTACCTGTATCTTCGGGGTTCTTTACGCCCTGCTCTTCAAACCTCTTGGATATGTGCTTTCCACCTTCATCTTTCTGGAACTGGAATTGTTCCTGTTCAACGGATCTGCCAGGTGGAAGATCAATACGGTGGTTTCGCTCACCTTCAGTCTTTTTATCTATCTGCTGTTTGCGAAGACCCTGGGGGTCTACCTTCCGCAAACACCGATTATCTGGTTTTAGGAGTTCACCATGGAAACACTTAATTTTCTGTTTCAGGGACTGGGTATTGCCATACAGCCGCTGAACATACTGTGGGTAACCATCGGGGGTATCCTCGGGACGGTAATCGGTATGCTTCCGGGGCTTGGACCTGCAACTGGTGTGGCAGTTCTTCTGCCATTGACTTTTGTGATGGGGCCGACAGCCTCCCTGATTACCATGGCGGGGGTCTACTACGGCGCCATGTACGGGGGATCAAGGTCCTCCATCCTGATTAACACCCCCGGAGACGGGGCCGCAGTGGCCGCAACATTTGACGGTTATCCCATGACTCTGAAAGGCGAGGCAGAAGCCGCCCTGGCGATATCTGCCATTGCGTCCTTTATCGGTGGGGTAATCGCGACGATCCTTATGGTGGCGGTTGCTCTTCCGGTTGCCCGCTTTGCCCTCAGGTTCGGGCCCGCCGAATACTTCATGCTCTTTGTCTTTGCCTTATCGGCAACCGCCTCCATGAGCAAAGGAGACAGCCTGAAGGGTTTTATCGCCACCTTGCTTGGACTCATGATCGCTACCATCGGTATCGACGGACAGTCCGGGATCAAACGCTTTACTTTCGGCATACTGGAACTTGAAGGGGGTATCGATTTTCTGGTCGTAATAATCGCCGTCTTTGCCCTTGGCGAGGTCTTCAAGAGTTTTCGGAACATAGCGGAGGGACATAAAAAGTCCCAGACCAAATTCGGAAAGATATGGATCAGCATGGCCCAGTGGAAACGTTGTATGTGGCCCATTCTGCGTTCCTCTCCCTTCGGCTTTTTTATCGGAGCCCTGCCTGGGGCCGGAGGAACCATGGCTTCCCTGCTCTCATACAATAACGAGAAGAATCTGTCCGACCATTCCGATGAGTTTGGTAAAGGAGCGATCGAGGGAGTCGCGGCACCCGAAGCTGCCAACAATGCTGCCTCGGTAGGGGCCATGATTCCCATGCTGACCCTGGGAATCCCTGGATCCGGGACCACCGCGGTCATGATGGGCGCCCTTCTAATGCTGGGACTCCAGCCGGGTCCCATGTTGTTCCAGCAGCAGTCCACCATCGTCTGGGCCCTCATAGCGAGCATGTTCGTTGGAAACATCATCCTTGCCTTTATCAACATTCCCATGGCAGGTGCCCTGGTGCGCGTGCTGTCGGTTCCGCCGAAAATTCTCTACCCCATTGTGCTTGGTCTGGCCTTTGTCGGAACCTATGCCATCAGTTACAGCGTAATCGATTTTTACCTGCTGATAATATTCGGTGTAGTGGGGTATTTTCTTTCAGCCGCCAAAGTCCCGGCAACGCCTCTGATTCTGGCGGTGATAATCGGAAACGACATGGAACAGTCCTTCCGGCAGGCCTTTGTCATATCCAACGGCAGCCTGAAGATCTTTTTTGCCTCGCCCCTCTGTATAGTTCTGTTTACCCTGACCATAATTTCCATTGTGGGGCCGGTGATACGTGATTTTGTCGTTAAACGAAAGAACGCCACTGCAGATACCCAGGCTTGAACACACTTCCCGGTCCTATACGGACCGGGACCTGCCGTTTCGGCTTTCTTCAATTGCGAGGTATGCCATGATGCAGGAACTTGACACCACACCAAAGCCGGGTCTGGTGGACAGGGCTGACAGGGGTGCACATGGGGATATGGACTATGCCTGCTTTCGTAGCAGTATCGATGCAGTAGCGCCGTATTTTTCAACTGCCGCGGCGCTGGCGGCGGGAAAAAACCCGGATGCCGTCCTGTGGGGGAAGGTCCGAAAGATCGGCTGTGAGGCTGAAGCTGCCATGTTCTCCGCAACTGAAGGAGTAAACACCCACAAAGGGCAGATCTTTGTGCTGATGCTCCTGGTCTCCGCCGCTGCAGCTGAAGGGGCTTCAGATATTTCGGGGCTGCAGAAGGGGGTCCGCGTCATGATCCGGGGCATGGTGCACAAGGAGCTGGGCAATGGGCTGCATAATAAAAATGAACTCAGCCATGGTGAAAGGCTCTTTCTCTCCCATGGAATCACCGGTGTCCGAGGCGAAGCTGAAGCCGGCTTTCCAGTAATCTTTGAATGCGGCTTACCGGTCTATACCGCCATGCTCAGCAGCGGCTATTCCGTGAATGACGCGTCCCTTCAGGCACTGCTCGCCATGATGTGCAGCGCAGAGGATACCACGGTTGTTCATCGGGGGGGGCTCGAAGCCCTGAGATTTGTGCAGACCTCGAGCCTGACAGCCCTTGCCCTCGGTGGCATGCGTACTGAAACAGGGAAAAATTATGTGACAGCCATGAACAGGGAGTTCATCCGTCGGAGAATAAGCCCGGGAGGTTGCGCCGACCTTCTGGCGGGAACCATTTTTGTCCATAGAGCAGTAAGGGGGCGGGGGATGCATGGCTGCGGTTGAACTGAAGGAGATCCTGGCGGCCAGGGAGACAAGGACTCGCAGAATAAGGAGCCTCCTTGTCCGGTACCGGCTGCCTCTTCTTGTCCTGACCCTGAACATTCCGGGACCTGATAAAACCCCCGGATGGGCGGAAAACGTCTTCACCGCCGGCATACGCGCGGCCCGGGAAACATTTACCCCGCTGCACGAAAAAGCCTGCAGACCTTCCAGCGGTTTCGAATGGTACGCTATTGCAGAGGGGGTCCCCCTTCATCTGAAAAAAGCAGCCATCGGCATTGAGGAAACCCATCCCCTGGGGCGTCTCTTCGACCTCGATCTGCATGTCCCGGATTCTCCGCAGCTTGACCGCGAAGCCCTGGGACTGGGACCACGGCGCTGCCTTGTCTGCGACAGGCCCGCCCATGAGTGCGCGCGCAGCCGCCGACATGGCCTCGATGAGCTGCTGGAGAAAGCCTGTACCCTTGCAGAGTCCTGCGCGGCTGACCTGGGGTATACATTACAAAAATAGTAATATACTGTAGGCTCAACAGCTGTCGATACAAGGCACGAAGTGCAGTTTCAGCGACAGCAAAGTGAGTGTGTATGGAAAACTGTAATTTCCCGGATTATATCGGAAACCTCAAGGCGAAGCTAAAATCAGCATTTCAGAGTCCTATAATCGGCCTGCCGGACGACTGGCGTACAGGGCTCCTGGGCGCCTCTCCGTTCTCGGTTTTTATTCCCTCCAGATTCGGCGGGCGGGGGCAAAAGGTTCATGAATGCCTGACGGTACTGGAAACCTGTTCCTATGAATCCCTGCCGTTCTCGCTGATTACGGGAATAAACGGCGCCCTCTTTTTACAACCCGTTTCTAAATACGCCGAAGAGAAGATTCAGGAACAAGTCTTTCACGATTTTCTACATCACCGGAGTCTTGGCGGACTGATGATTACCGAGCCGGATTTTGGTTCCGATGCCCTGCAGATGCGGAGCAGCTTCAGGAAGATAAAAGATGCTTACCATCTTCGGGGTATCAAACACTGGGGAGGGCTAACCGGTCGGGCCGACTACTGGCTCTTAACCGCCCGGGGAGAAACAGAAGACGGGGGCCTGGATCGCAGCATCAATTTCTTCGTGTGGGACAAAAGTCTCGGCGGCATTGAGGTGGAAGAGTATTACGACAGCCTTGGCCTGGAGATGATCCCCTACGGACGCAACAGAATTGATACCCATCTGCCGTCAGAGAGACGTCTCAAACCGGAGGGCAGCGGCGTGCGGATGCTGCTGGATCTGCTGCATCGCAGCCGGCTTCAGTTTCCGGGGATGGCCATGGGTTTTATAAAACGGCTGCTGGACGAAGCGCGGCAGCATGTACGCAGTCGGAGGGTCGGAGGAAAACCCCTTTCCGGTTATGATCAGGTGCAGGACCGTATGGCGGTGCTGCAATCCTACTACACAGTAAGTTCCGCCATGTGTGCTTACGCCTCAGGTACGGCGGGGGTGGAAAAGGATTGTTCCGGTCTTGCTCTTCCCGCAAATGCCATAAAAAGCGTTATAACCGACATGATGCAGTCTGCAGCGCAGTCATTCTTGCAGCTGGTGGGAGCCAAGGGGTATCGTCGGGATCATATCGCCGGGCAGGCTCTGGTGGACAGCCGTCCGTTTCAGATTTTTGAAGGGTCCAACGACATCCTCTATGAACAGATCGCCGAAGCCGTGCTTAAATCAATGCAGCGTTTTAAGGAGTCCAATGTTTATCGGTATCTGAAAACCTCCGAGCTTGTTTCCCGCGCGGCGGTCTGGATGAGGGAGTCCCTCGATTTTTCACTGACATCAGGCCTCTCTCAGCGCAAAAAAGTCGATCTCGGCCGAATCCTGGGCCGACTGATTTCTGTTCAGATGGTGATGAATCTGGGTGATCGAGGGTTTCGACAGGATCTGGTCAGGAATTGTCTGGGAATAATGAAGCGCCATATACAATCGCTGCTTGGTAAATTTTCTGATTCCCAGCAGATCCAGCTGATCGATGATTACGAAGAAGGGAGTGCCTGGCAGAGATTTATTCCAAGCTGATGAAAATGAAACTGTATCGT
Organism: uncultured Spirochaetaceae bacterium; assembly: GCA_964554875.1. Taxonomy (GTDB): domain Bacteria; phylum Spirochaetota; class Spirochaetia; order JC444; family Marispirochaetaceae; genus Marispirochaeta. The sequence continues at coordinate 74,434 of CAZKQJ010000002.1, forward strand.
ATATCAGAATTATGCGCTATGTGTCCCATTTTCAAAGGGAATATCCATGCAAAACGCCTTGCCGATGCAGCCATTAGCGCACCGGTATCATTTCAATAGCTTTTTGAACCGTCCCGGGTTATACTCGGGACGTGTCTTTTCTTGAGTTCCTTGCAGGCTTGGGCGCGGCCCAGGGATTTCTGCTTCTTGTACTCATCGGACTGCGCTTTCGTCACCATGAAAATCTTCCTCTGGCCCTTTTGGTACTGGTCTTCTCTCTCCGGCTCGGAACAATACCGTTCTGGAGTGCCGGAGCCCTGCTGAAGGCTCCATGGCTGTGGCCGGCGACAACGCCGCTCCCCTTTCTGTTCGGACCGCTGCTCTGGTGGTTTATCAGGAATATTGCAGTTGGTAACCATAAAAACTCCCGGGGTTTTGTATTCCATTTTTCCCCTTATTTTGCTGAAGTCAGTGTCATCACCCTGACCATCCTCGCCATGGATCCTACGGCGTACCGGGACTTTGTGCTCTCTGTTTTCGCAGGCTCTCCGCCCTATTGGCTGCCAGTGCGAAATGCGCTGAAGGTTGTTGTGAACGTGGTGTACCTGGTACTGTCCGCCCGGATTGTGTTCGGCTGTAATCCCCGGGATATTTCCCGGCCATGTCGGTTCTGGCTACGGATTCTGGTTGTGCTGCCGTCCATAGTGCTCGCAGCTTATGCCTTTGTCGCTGTTTATCCGCCCGCAAGCGCGTGGCTGGCTGCCGGCGGATGCATCCCCTTTATAATTCTTGCCAGCTCGATGGCTGTGCTTGTTTATGTAATTTCTTTTCTTGTCCTCGCTGTGCCTCAGGTCCTGACAGGAGGCAATGGATCCTTGTCAGGGGGACGCTCAGGCAGAGAAGAACTGTGCTCTGAGGATGAATCAGCTGCAATTTCCGAAAAAGTAAAAGAGATTCTTGATGCGGGAGCATTTCATGATACACATCTCTCCCTGAATAAACTGGCTAAGCAACTTGATATACATCCGAATCGTGTTTCGTATGTGATAAACCATGTTTATAATGAGTCCTTTTGTTCCCTGGTCAACGATTACCGCTTGCGATATTTCCAGAACCGGGTGGAGGAGGGGGCTCTGATTACTCACAGTATTCTGGAATTGGCCATGGAGGCAGGGTTTTCTTCCAAGAGCACCTTTAACCGGGTTTTCAAGGAGGCTACCGGACTTTCGCCTTCTGAATATGCACGAAGATACAAGGGAGAATGGGCGGCGGATTCGTGATTTCTGTTGAGCATGAGGAGCAATACTAGGAAATTACACCCGAGGCAGCTTTTCAAACACCTTGCGGTAATGAAAACCGTAGATTGCCAGGGTCGTAGCCAGCGGGAAACAGCGCGGACGTCTGATGATCGTCCACAGCATCAGCTTCCAGTAGTGCAGCCTCTCCTTGCCGACGATCCCGAGAAGCACAACTGATTTTATCAGCGCAATGATGTGAACCGGGCGAAACCGGAAGAATTTCCTGACCGGTGGGGAGTATATCGTAAGAAACTTTTTAACCCGTTTGTAATAGTATTTTGGCGAGTAGATGGTGGATACTATCTTCCTGTAACCCTTGAGCAGTGTGTTCAGATTCATGGCGGGTTTGAAGTTTATCGACATGTCGGTGTTGTTCCCTGTCTCTTCGCTGACAAGTCGGTTTTCACGCTTCAGTCTCTGATAGAGCCGTGTTCCTTTTAATGCGGTCAGAAGGCCGACCATGGCGGTTACCACCGTACTCTCCTGGACAAAGCGGATCTGGTCCTCAAATATACTTGCAGGATCGCTGTCGAATCCGACGATAAATCCGCCCTGGACCTCCATCCCGTGCTGATTGATTGTTTTGATGGAGGCAAGCATGTCCCTGTCTATATTCTGTACCTTCGAGCACTCCTTCAGACTGGCCTCGTTCGGGGTTTCAATCCCAACAAAGACCCTGTTGAATCCGGCTTTGCCCATGAGATGCAGCAGCTCCTCGTCATCGGCGATGTTGAGTGATGCCTGGGTGTTGAAGGTAAACGGGTAGCGATGGTCCTCCATCCAGCGGATAATGGCCGGCAGAGTCTCTTTTTTTAGAACTGATTTGCTTCCTATGAAGTTATCATCCACAAAAAAGACGTTGTCTTTCCAGCCGGTGGAGTAAATATTCTCCAGCTCTGCGGTAATCTGGCAGGCTGTTTTTATCCGTGTTCGCCTGCCGTAAAGCAGGGTTATATCACAGAACTCACAATCAAAGGGGCAGCCTCGGGAATGCTGGATCGACAGGGAGGCGTACTTTTTGGTTCTTATCAGGTCCCAGCGGGGCAGGGGAGTATCGCCAAGGTTCGCCCAATTTTCCGAAGAATAGATATGCCTTGCTGAACCTCGCTGAAAATCCTGCAGGAATTGCGGCAGAGTCAGTTCCGCTTCATTCAGCACAAAATAATCGACCTCCGGAAAACTCTCCCATCCGGTGGTAAAAAGAGGTCCCCCCGCTACGGTTTTTACACCCAATCCGGCGCAACGCTCAATGACCCTTCGGGCGGAATCCTTTTGTACAGACATCCCCCCGATAAACACAAGATTCGCCCTGCGGATACTGGAGTCCCTGAGGGGTGCCACATTCATGTCGACAAGTTCAATATCCCAGTCGGTAGGCAGCATTGCTGCAACAGTGAGGAGCCCCAGGGGAGGACTTCCGGATTTTTTCAGAACGAACTTCAGGGCCTTTTTATAGCTCCAGAAAGTCTCGGGAAATTCCGGGTATACTATAAGGAGGTTCATGACATTACCTTTATCCTTCAGTATACCCCTGCTCCCGAAAAACAGCAAATGAAAACGGGATAGTGATCCTGAACTACAGAATCGCGTTCAGTGCCTTAAGCAGCCGGTCGACATGCTCAGTACGGGCGGTGTTCCCCATCAGACCGATGCGCCATACCTTGCCCGCAAAGTCACCGAGACCTCCGCCGATTTCGATGCTATATTCATAGCGCAGGCGCTTTCTTGCCTCGGCATCGTCAATCCCTTCGGGAATCCGGACCGCATTCAGCATGGGAAGACGGTAAGGAGGCTCCACGACCATACTCATGCCCAGCTTTTCGAGACCTTCCACCAGGCGCTCATGGGCCCTGGCATGGCGTCTGTAGACCTTCTCCAAGCCCTCTTCCAGGACCAGATAGAGAGCCTGGTAGAGTCCGTAGAGCATGTTGATGGGGGCGGTATGGTGATAGGCCCGCTTTTTACCGGCCCAGTAGTTGGCCACCATGCTCATGTCCAGGTACCAGTTGGGGACTTTGGTCCTGCGGTTCATGATGCTGTCTACGGCCCGCTGACTGAAGGATACCGGGGCAAGGCCGGGCGGACAGGAGAGGCACTTCTGGGTTCCGCTGTAAACGGCGTCTACCTTCCAGTCGTCCACATCCACCTCCATGCCTCCCAGGCTGGTTACCGTGTCCAGCAGATAAAAGGCACCGTCGCCCCGGGAGGCCACAAGCTCGCCCACCTCTTCTGCGGGATTGCAGACCCCGGTGGAGGTTTCGGCATGTACCATGGAGACGATCCTGTATTTCTTTTTTCCTAGTGTCTCGGCAACTCTATCGGGGTCAACGGGTTTTCCCCAGGTAAACTCCAGGGCATCCGCCTCCGCCCCCAGGCGCTGGGCTATATCCAGCTGTCTTTTGCCGAAGACGCCGTTGACGATTATGAGTACAGGATCTCCTGGCTCTATCAGATTTACCAGAACAGTTTCCATGCCCGCCGAACCGGTCCCGGAGACGGGTATGGTAAGGGAGTTTTTTGTACGGAAAACAGTCTGGAGCATCCCCTTTATGCCGTCCATGATTTGGATAAAGTAGGGATCCAGGTGCCCCAGGGTCGGCCTGGCCATGGCTTCGTACACTTCGGGATAGGTGAGGGATGGACCGGGACCCATGAGCAGAATCTCTTCGATTCCCTTCAGCTTGTTTTCCATATAGATCCTCCGTTTTGTGATGCGGTCTTTGTTCATTATAATGGCAGAAGCTGCGGCATCGCAAATAAAAAAAGCACCCTCGCAAATGAGGGTGCTTTATCTGGGCCCACCAGGACTTGAACCTGGGACCCACGGATTATGAGTCCGTTGCTCTAACCAACTGAGCTATAGGCCCGACAGGCACTAATAAAAGCACAGGCGGGGGTATTTTGTCAATCGAATCGTCCCTACATTCTGGGGTAATCTCCGGGGTCTGCGGAGTATCCGATCTGGTTGTACTGGGCCATGGCAATGTTGTCCAGGTACACAGGATTTTCCGGGTCCAGCAGGGATGCCTGTTTAAAAAACTCGATGGCTTCATCAATCTTACCTGCCCCGTAGTAGCAGAGTCCCAGGGAGTTGACCACCTCAGGTGCCATGGGTTCCTTTTCCATGGCCAGACTGAACCAATGGATGGCCTCATCCAGATGTCCCGTATTATAATGACAGAGGCCGATTATATCATAGTACTGCCATGGATCCTCATCAGTCTCGATAATCCTCTGGTAAATATCGATGGTGTCCTCGAAGAAGCCCAGATCAAAGTAGAGGTCCGCCAGGTTAATCAGGAATATCTGGTTATCCGGATCGCAGTCCGCTGCTCTGTAGAAATAATGCTCCGCTTCCAGGACCAGTTCCTCCTGCCTCTCCCTGGAATCCTCCTGTCTGGCCATCTCGCTGTACACAAGTCCCAGGGAGTTCATGCTGAAGGCGTCCGACTTGTTGAGTTCAGCAGCGTTTTTCAGGGTTTTTAGAGCGGTGGCGAGTTTCCCGCAGAGACGGAGGGCATCTCCGTAATTCCCCAGATACGTATACTCTTCAGGAGCCATCCTTCTAGCCTGATCATAAGCCCGGACTGCAGCCTCGTATGCAGCCAGCTGTTCTTCTGAATTGTGGAGAATGCTGTTTCCCTTCTCTATCTGAATTATGCCTGCCTGGTTCCAAATCCATGGAGTGTTGGGGTAGCGTTTAAGGAGGCTGTCCATTATTGCAAGGGCTTCGGCAAAACGCCCGTCCCGGGAGTAGCATCTGGCTGTTTCGATACCCAGATCCGCGGATGCGGGCAGCAGCCTGAATCCCTCTTCAAGGGCTTTTACGGCCTTATGAATCTCTCCTTTTTGATGCAGCAGCTCGGATATCCGCAGGTAGATCTCATCCTCCGGAAGTTCTTCGTTGAGCCCTTCGCTAAGCACTTCCAGCTCCTCGTCCGTTTCTCCCAGTTCGTTGTAAACGCTCCCCAGGGTTATCAGGTAACGGCTTTTTTCAAAAGGATCCTCTTCTGTTTGCCAGGAACCACGGAAGGCATGGGCAGCCGCATAGAGCAGTTCCTGACGTTCATGAGTGTTGTCGCTTCGCAGTCCCCTGAGGAATGCCACCGTGCCGGAAGCATGCATTACTCCCGGATCAAAAGGGGCCAGCTCAACAGCCCGGCGGATAACTGAATCACCTGCTTCCTCCATTCCGCTTTCAAAAAGGTTTCTGCCTATCTCGGCCAGAAAATCTGCCTGTAAGCGGAAATCCTCCGGCAGCAGTTCCAGATACTTCAGGGTTCGCTTCTGAATATTTTCTATCTCTACCGGTGATTCCGTCACTTTGTATAATGATGTCAGGGACAAAAAGAGTTCCTCCCACCCCCGCCGATCCCGGGCTTCGATGGCGAGACTCTGTTCGAAGGCGCTGATTCCCTTCGTAAGAAGATCGGAAGGGGAGTCTTTTCGGTATGAAGAAATCTCCTCCGACGACAGCAGGAGCATGAGAGTACCATACAGGGAGTGCCCTTCTGGGTGCCATGGCCTCAGTTTTCGCAGTTTGTCGGCAAATCCAAGGACTCTGTCCAGGTTTTCCGCATTATGCAGCGAGAGATTTCGTGTTCCCAGCCTGGCTGCGGCGTTGACAACCTCAAAGTCCTCAGGAAACTCCCTGATGGCCTGATCAACGGCTCGAATTTCCGCTTCTTCATGTTCCTGCATGCCGGCGTAATCGATCCTTGCAAGGAGTGCTTCCCGTCGTTCAGTTCTGTCAGCTGCAATGTTCTCAAGGGCTTCCACGGCAGCTTCGATTTCCGGAGGAAGGGATTCCAGAAGATTGTTTTCCGCCAGGTAGAATAAAAGGTAAATGCTGGAGCGGAGTCCGGTAAAACTCTCGGCGCCGACGGGCAATTCCGAATCTTCATCGATATCCGGCAGAGCCGAAGCTCCCTGAATCAGCTTGAGACGCAGAAGATCGTTGCTGAGTTCTGGATCCTCCGGGTAGAGATCGAGCCCTCTTCTTATGAGATCAGCTGCACGGTCAATGTCTGTTCGAGCCCAGGCGTAGGCGCAGAGGGCAAAGACTTCTGATCCTGCCGGTGAATCTTCTCTGGTCATCAGGGGTTCAAGTTCCAGCAGCAGATCGATGCGGCTGCTGAAAAAGAGAAACTCCGCAGCGAGGTTTATTGTCTCCCCAGTGGCGCAACCGCTTTCGATCAGTCGCCTGTACTCTTCAGCAGCGGCCGTAAAGGGTATCCCGGTTTCGATTCCTCTGCCGGTATAGTAACGCCCCCACTGGATGAGGGAAGAAGTCCGATCAAGCATATTGTCAACTATAACATTCAGGCAGTCCCCGGAGCAAGGTGAGCAAAGGCTGTCAGGCCAGCTCCTGAAGCAGCTCTGCAAGACTGAGTCCTTCCAGAGAATCGGCTCTCAGATCCGCGCCGGGGTGTTTCTTCGCGGCGCCTACAGCCAGGGTAAACATGCCGCCGGCTTTGGCGGCTTCCACTCCTGCGTCGGCATCCTCGACTACCAGACATTCCGCAGGAGCGGTCTGGAGACGCTCAGCGGCGATCAGAAAAACCTGGGGATCAGGTTTGGAGCGCTGAATATCGTTCCCGTCGGCAACGGCATCGAAGTAGTCGGCCAGACCTATTTTTTTCAGAATGAACGGGGTGTTTCTGCTGGATGAGCCCACAGCGATTTTTAGGCCCAGTCTGCGAGCCTCTTCGGCAAAGTCCATGGCCCCCGGAAGAATCTGGTCCGGTGAAAGACGGCTCAGAAGATCACGGTATATGGCGTTTTTTTTCTCTGCCATTGTCAGTTTTTCGTCCTGATTGAAATTTCGGTCCGCTTTTTCCAGAAGGACCTCCAGGCTTTCCATACGGCTGACTCCCCGCTGTCGGCTGTTGTCTTCTTGTGTAAAGGGTACGCTTAACTCTTTTGCCAGTTCCTGCCATGCCCGAAAGTGATACTCGTCAGTGGAGACAATAACACCGTCCAGGTCGAATATTACCGCGCTGATCATGCGTTCCTCCTTGTCTGCAACTGTCTTCACAGCAAGTATATAGAAAATACACACGTGTGCAAAGGGTGTATTGACTGCCATGGTTGGGGGGGGCAGTAGAAAAGAATATTCGGTCCTTTTAAAATAGAATATTAAGTCCTTATCCTGTATATAATTATAAAAATATAATTTTCTTGACAACAAGCCCTGGCAGCGTTAAAGTGAATACAGGTATGCAGACGTGTGCATAGTATGTGCAAATAGTGATGAAAAAGGTAACAATTAAAGACATTGCAAGAATCGCCGGGGTCAGCCACTCGACGGTATCCCGAAGCCTGAATGACAGCCCGAATGTATCGGAAAAGACTAAACGGCTGATCAAGCGCATCGCCCGGGATCTGAATTTTGAGTTCAATGCCAACGCCCGCAGCCTGTCTACCAACCGAACGGGTACTATCGGTGTAATATGTCCGGAAATCTTCGAGCGTTTCGGATCTTTCTATTACATGGAGCTTCTAATGCGCTCGGTGAGGCAAAGCCTTGAGAAGGCTTCCATGGATACGATTATCACCTTTGCAAGGAATAGCTATACCGGAGAGAGCAATATACAAAAACTGGTTAACCGACGCAAGGTCGACGGGCTTTTGCTAATTCACCCGAATATCAGCAGCGAAGACTGGCAGTTTATCAATCTGCGGCGGATCCCCTACGTCGTCCTCCATTTCAAACCCCAGAATGTAAGCTATAACGATATGAATTACATCTTCGTGGACCATGAATACGGAGGGTATCTGGCTACTGAACATCTTATACGGGATGGACGGAGGAATATTCTCTGCATTAACGAAGATTCATCGGAGCTCCAGTTTATTGAGCGGATGTCCGGTTATAAAAAGGCCCTTACTGAATATGATATTCCCGTTGTAAACAGAAACATCCTGTACGGTTCCTGCACCTACGAGTTCGGGTATCAGACAATCATGGATCACCGGGGGATCCTGAGCGACATAGACGGAGTCTTCGCCGAGGCAGATATCATGGCTCTGGGGGCTATCTCGGCCCTGCTGGATATGGGTTTGAGCGTACCCGATGATGTTGCTGTTGTGGGGTATGACGATATCGAATTCGGCCGTATTTTCCGGCCCTCTCTTACAACGGTGCACCAGCCCCGGGAACGGCTGGTTAGTGACGCCTGTGAACGTCTTGTGCGGCTCGTGGATGGAAACGGTGATTCGTTGCTGCAGGAGATGATCAAGCCGGAACTGGTCATCAGGGAGTCCTGCGGTGTAAACCGAAGGACCTAGTTTTTGGTGGAAAACCCTCCGTTGGAGGGATTAAAAAATAGCAAAAGGAGTGAAAAACATGAAAAAAATCATGTTTCTCATCATGATTGCGGGCCTCCTCATGGCCTTCACATCATGCAGCAAGAGCGAAGAGGCAGCTTCGACGCCGGCAGCGCCGGAACAGACTGCTGCCGATGATCCCTATGCAGAGGTTCGGGGAAAGGTTGTTACCATGGCCGGGCCTTTCACGGACAACGATGCCATCAAGTTTGAGCAATCCATAAAATCCTTCGAAGAAGAGACCGGGATCGATATCCAGTATGAGGGAAGCAAGGAGTTTGAGGCTTCTATTTCCATCCGTGTCGAAGGTGGAAATCCTCCGGATATCGTCGATTTCCCCCAGCCTGGTCTACTGGAGACCTTCGCCGGCAAGGGTTATGTTATCGACTTGAACAAGGTCCTGGATATGGACAAGGTGCGGTCAAATTACATTCAGAGCTGGCTCGACATGGCCACCATGGATTCTCCCGACGGCCCCATTATGGCTGGTGTCTGGGGACGTGTTAACGGTAAATCCCTGGTATGGTACAACAAGAAGGCCTTTGACGAAGCTGGTTACGAGGTTCCTGAAACCTGGGAAGAGCTGGTTGAACTGCAGAACACCATACTGGCGGACGGCGACAGCCCCTGGGCCGTTGGAATCGAATCCGGTGCTGCTACCGGATGGCCTGCCACCGACTGGGTAGAGGAGATGATGCTCCGCACCACAAGTCTTGAGAATTATGACAGGTGGGTAGCCGGAGAGCTGAAATTCGACTCCCCCGAGGTCCGCAAGGCAATTCAAACCATGGCTGATATATGGTTCGCAGACGGCATGGTCCACGGAGGCCGCAGGAGTATCGCGACGACAAGCTTTGGGGATGCCCCCAAGGTCATGTTCGAAGATCCGCCCAAAGCATGGCTGCACAAGCAGGGTAACTTTATTACCTCTTTCTTTCCCGACAACCTGACGGCCGGCGAGGACTACGATTTCTTCTACCTGCCAAGTGTGGATCCCCAGTACGGTCGGCCTGTTCTGGTCGCAGGAGATATCTATGCCATGTTTGACGACCGCCCGGAGGTACGCATGGTCATGCAGTACTTCGCAACCGGCGCTTCTGTCGAAGGATGGGTCCGGGCCGGGGGTGCAATCTCTCCCCACAAGGATTCCGACCTTAGCTGGTACAGCAACATCGTTGACCGCAAGGTTGCAGAGGTCATTCAGAATGCTACCAGTGTCCGTTTCGACGGTTCCGACCTGATGCCCGGTGCTGTTGGGGCAGGTTCGTTCTGGAAAGAGATGACCGCCTATGTCTCCGGTTCAAAATCCCTTGACGCGGCTTTGAAGGCCATCGACGCCTCCTGGCCTAACTGACACAGGGAAACTGTTTTTTCTGCTCCGTGAAGGGCCTTTCGGCCCTTCACGGACCAAGCTTTTATAGGAGGCAAGTATGCTGGAAGACCTTAAGCCTTCGTGGCGTTACGTGGCACTGACCGTTCTTCTTGCTTTGACGGCTTTCATACTTTTTGGAGGATTCCTGCTGTTACAGAATCTGCAGAATGCCAAGGTTTTGATGACCTTCTTCGCTGTTGTCTGGGGCCTCGGTTCTGTGGCGCTTCTCTATTTTGTACTCAATCAGATAGCCCAGTCCATGCCGAGAAGAATTCGTTCTGTTGCTGTGGCCCTTGTATTTGCAGGCCCGGCGGTCGCTTTTCTTCTATGGGCCCTGGTCCTCCCGACTCTGCGTTCCCTCGCGCTGAGTTTTATGGACGCCGCGGGAAGGGACTTTGTTTTTTTTAAGAACTATAAATTTGCTTTTACCGATCCCATCATGCTGGAGAGTTTTCGAAACAACCTTCTCTGGATTGTTTTCGGAACCTCTGCCTGTGTGACCCTGGGATTAGTAATCTCGGTGCTCGCAGACAAGAGCCGTTTTGAGAAGGTCATCAAATCTTTGATATTCATGCCCATGGCGATCTCTTTTGTCGGTGCCGGTGTCATCTGGAAGTTTATCTATGCCTACAAAGGTGAAGGTGTCAACGTGGCTGAAATCGGACTGCTGAATGCCATTGTTACAGCGTTTGGAGGCGAACCTCAGGCCTGGCTGCTGGTGCCTTTCTGGAACAATTTTTTCCTGATTGTCATTATGGTATGGCTCCAGACCGGTTATGCGATGGTGATAATCTCGGCGGCAATCAAGGGTATCCCGGAATCGATCAACGAGGCTGCCAGAGTGGATGGTGCCGGGCCGGTGCGCATTTTTTTCAATATAACGATTCCGTCAATCATGCCTACCATCGTCACAGTTACCACAACGATCCTGATATTCAGCCTCAAGCTCTTCGATATTGTCCGGGTTATGACCGGTGGAAACTACGGAACCAACGTTATTGCCAATGAGTTCTACCTGCAGCAGTTCACCTACAATAACTCAGGCCGTGCGTCGGCCATCGCGATTATTCTGCTGGTGGTTATTGTACCGGTCCTTATCTATAACCTGAAGCAATTCCGGGCCAGGAGTGTATTGAAATGAAAAAGAGAGCGGAAAAAAAACTGTTTTCTCCGGGCAGGCTGCTTGTTGAACTCATTCTTGTTGCCATCGTCGTCTCCTGGACAGTCCCCACCCTGGGGGTTTTTGTTACCTCCTTCCGTGATTCCAAGGACATATACGGTTCCGGGTGGTGGTCTGTTTTACCCCATAAAGACTGGGTTGTGACTGAGGAGTACGAGCTGTCTGCCGATACGGATCCTGATGGACCCATAACGATTGAGGGCTACACTGCTACTTTTGAACAGTGGCGTCAGGGTGTAAATGTGGATGACGGTAAACAGCTGCGCTGGATAGGAAATAAGCGGTCCAGAACCATCAGGGGCTACGAAGAAAAGTGGATCGGTTTCGGCGCGAACCTGACAATGAAGAACTACAAGGATGTTCTCTCCGGCGGCGAAGTTTCCTTTATGGATGCCCAGGGAAACACCATCTCCCGGCGGGGTAATAATTTTGCCGATGCTGTTTTGAACTCCCTTGCCGTCAGCATTCCTGCCACAATAATACCCATTCTGATTGCGGCTTTTGCCGCCTATGCCTTCGCATGGATGGAGTTTCCCATGCGAAGACCCCTCTTTACCATGGTTGTCGCTCTGCTGGTTGTGCCCCTGCAGATTGCCCTGATTCCCATATTGCGGGATTTTACCAACTGGGGAATCACCGGGACATTCCTTGCCATGTGGATGGCCCATACCGGCTTTGGTCTGCCCCTGGCAATCTACTTGTTGTATAACTACATCAGCACCTTGTCCAGGGACATCTTCGAATCGGCCTATCTTGACGGAGCCACCCCCTTTACGACCTTTGTTCGTCTTGTTCTGCCGTTGTCTGTTCCGGCTCTGGCAAGCTTTGCGATCTTTCAGTTTCTGTGGGTCTGGAACGATTACCTGGTAGCCCTGGTCTTCCTTGGAGACAAGAACCGGGTTGTAACAAGTGCTCTGGCGGCCATGGTCGGCGAAAAGGGCCAGGACTGGCACCTGCTGACCTCTGGTGCTTTTCTGAGCATGATTCTTCCCCTTGCCGTTTTTTTCGGTCTTCAGCGCTTCTTTGTCCGCGGGCTTATGGCGGGAAGCGTAAAGGGATAGACGCCTGCCTGATGGTTCTTTCTGGCGGTACCGCTTTTTGCCGGTGCCGCCTGTTTAATGATTTTCCATATCCTGTAATGTACTCGCTTGACTCCCCTGGTGCGGAGGGCTACACTGCTCAATAGTTTGGTATACAATTTCTCTGACTTTGTGTACCCGATAGGATATCCAGATTGGAGGTAACTGAATTGTCTGAACTGACGCAACAACAGATTGAGGGATTACGGATGTTTGATACCCCCACCATCGCCAACGCGATAGAGAGGTTTAACGTCCGCCCCCGCACGGAAGGGGCCATGACTCCGGAGATAAAGTGTATACTGCCCTACGGCAAAACCATGATCGGCTATGCCTGTACGGCCAAGGTATCCGCATCGAAACCTCCCACGCCGGAGCAGCTTGAAAACTGGATGAAGTATTTTGAGGTGCTGCAGAAGACTCCCCGTCCAGCAATCGCCCTGATCCAGGACCTTGATCCGGAACCGGTGGGTTCCTTCTGGGGCGAGGTAAACGCCACCACCCATAAGGCTTTAGGGGCTGTGGGTGTAATAACCAACGGCGGGGTGCGGGACCTTAATGAGGTTGCAGAGCTTGGTTTCGGCTTTTTCGCGAAATGTACCCTGGTTACCCACGCCTATATCCACATTGAGGAGTACAATACTCCCGTCACCATCGGCGGCGTTTCGGTAAATCCCGGGGACCTGCTGGCCGCCGACCGGCACGGTGTGGTGCTGATTCCCCGGGAAATTGCTCCGGAACTGGCCGCGGCCTGCAAATTGGCGGGAGACGCGGAGATGCCGGTCCTGGAAAACTGCAGAAAGGCCCTGGCCGAAGGCAGAGAGGTTGATCTTTCCCAGTTACAGGAGTGGCGGGCCGAGATGGGCCGACTGCGGGCTAAAAAATAGTCCTGTTTTCCCTGCCGGATATACCGGCAGGGGGATTCTCTTCTCTCTTCTATGCTTCTATTGTCCTGGTCGCCAGGATACTGACCCCGGATTCCGCGAAGTCATCGAGAATGATATCCCCGCAGCCTACGGGTGGAAGCAGCTTCAGGGAGTAAAGTTCCTGCAACAGCGACGGAATGTGTTCCTTGCCGATGGGTTTATCGGTCTTGACCGGCAGGCGGGATAGTTTATCAGATTCTATTGCCACCGTGGCTGTTACCATACGGCTGGGAGCACGAGCTTCTTCGCTGCCGTAAATTTCGCCCCGGGGACAGCGGTTGCCGCTTACACTTATGTTCTCCGGAGTATCCCATTCCACAAGCAGACCGCAGCCGATGGGACAGCTGATGCATATGAGTTCTTTTTTCATGTCCCCTCCTTTTTGGGGATTTCCAGGGAAACCTCTAAATCTGTTTCTTCCTCCCCGGAAGCCAAACGGGAGGAGATCGCCTCCTCTGCAGCAAGATCAAAACTGATCATCTCCGAGGGCTGAACATAGGGCAGTTTCCGACTGAGGACCTCGCTTCCGCCGAGTCGGACAGACAGAAGAGCTCCGGTTCCGGTAACCATGCTGCGCAGATAAAAGCGGTTTTTCCCTGTCACAGAAAGACGTCCCGGAACTACATACTTTACGTTGCGTCCGGTGCGGACCCGGATCTGCTCCCCGATGGAGACTCCGGACAGAAAATCGAGGACCGATTCCCCGCAGCGCCTGGCCTCTTCCGACGCGTAATCCACCAGGTCGTGCACATGAAGAACGTTGCCGCAGGCAAAAATCCCGGGCACCGAGGTCATGTATCGTGCATCAACAACCGGACCGCCTGTTTCAGGATGGAGCCGAACTCCAGCCTTTCTGGATATTTCATTCTCCGGGACCAGCCCGACGGAGAGCAGCAAGGTGTCGCAGGGTATATGGAAAGCCCCGGAAGCCTCACCTCCGGCTTTTCCCACTGGTGCGACATCGACGCCGCTGATCCTGTTTTTTCCGTATATTCGCGTTACGCTGTGAGACAGGTACAGGGGAATATCGAAGTCCCGAAGGCACTGCACAATGTTGCGGGTTATCCCTGCGGGGTAGGGCTGGATTTCTATTACTCCCAGAACCCTGGCACCGATCCAGGTCATCCGGCGGGCCATAATAAGACCGATATCGCCGGAGCCGACAATGACACATTCCCTGCCCGGAACCATACCGTCTATATTGACCAGGCGCTGGGCAAGACCGGCGGTAAAAATACCTGAAGGTCGTGTCCCGGGGGTGCCGATGTTGCCCCGGTTGCGTTCCCTGCAGCCCATGGCAAGCACGATGGCTCTGCAGCGGAAGCGAAGCATGCCCGATTCCCTGGAAAAGCCGTAGAGCAGGTGAGTGCCTTCTTCCTGCTCCATTTGGGTTACCGTCATGCCGGTAAAGACCGTAACGGATAGCTTATCCAGGGCTGTAACGCATCTCTCGGCGTATTCGGGACCGGTAAGTTCTTCGTTGTACTGGTGAAGTCCGAACCCGTTATGAATACACTGATTGAGAATTCCCCCAAGGGACTCTTCCCTCTCCACCACAGCCACGGAGGCTCCTCTGCGGCTCATCTCCGCTGCAGCGGATAATCCGGAGGCCCCGCCGCCGATAACAACGGCATCAAACTCTGCATGCTTCATGATGTTTTCGCGGGACTGATCCGCTCGCGGACTATCCAGCTGTTCCCCCCCCGTTTTGTTATCTTCTCCCAGGGCAACCCCGTCTCCCTTCTGAGAATCTGCAGTATCTTATAGCTGCAGAAACCTCCCTGGCATCGGCCCATTCCGGCGCGGGTGTAGAACTTTATGCCGTCCAGGCTGGTATGCCCACGTCGGATGGCGGCAACAACCTCCGCCTCGCTTACGTTTTCACAGCGGCAGAGTATATTCCCATAGGCGGGATCCGTCTCTACGGCGGCGTCCTGCTCATGAAGGCTCATGCTGCGGAACCTGGGAACCGCAGGAATTTCTCCCTGATAATCCGGATCTTCAGTCAGGCTGAGTCCTCCCTGCTTCATCAGGTCTTTGACATACTCTGCAATTGCAGGCGCGGCGGTCAGTCCCGGAGACTGGATTCCCGCAACCTGAATGAATCTTACCGCCATTTCGGAACGGGCGATATAAAAATCTCCATCCTCCAGGGAGGGACGCAGGCCTGCGAAGGAGGTGATGATGTCCCGTTCGGACACGGCGGGAATCAGTCGTCGAGCAGAGTAAAAGACCTTTTCAAAATTCTCGCTGCTGGTTGCCAGGTCCTCCTTGTCGTCGGTTTCGAGGGCGGTGGGTCCTATCATGGTTGTGCCTTCCACTGTGGGAATAACCAGCATCCCCTTGGAAACCGGATTTGGTACCGGAAAGATTACCCGGCTGGTATGGGCGGAGGCCTCCCGGTCCAGCAGAAACTCCTCCCCCTTGCGGGGATGTATGCGGAACTCTTCGGCACCGAAAAGCCCGGAGATCCGGTCGGCAAAGAGCCCGGCGGCATTGATCACCCATCTCCCCCTGATGCTCTGTCCGTCGGAACTGTGCAAAACATATTCCCGGTCTCCGGACCCGCTTTTCCCTGATTTGTCTACTCTCGTCACATTGAAATTCGTATGAAGATCAACACCGTTCAGGACCGCTGATTCCACCAGGCTGAATACCAGGCGGTAGGGTTCCACGATTCCGCCTCCGGGCGCGAAAAGGCCTCCCATCACGTCGGAATTCAGTTTGGGTTCCAGCATATGCATCCTGTCGCCGTTGCACAGTTCAATACCGATCGCTCCATTGGCAAGGCCCCGATTGTAGAGCTCCTGAACAATGCGCATCTCTTCAGTGGAAAAGGCAGCCACCAGGATCCCGCAGCGCCGGAAAGGAAAGTGGAGTTCCCGCTGCAGTTTGTCATACATCAGGTTTCCCTGGATCTCGAGCCTCGATTTCAGAAGATCCGGAGAGTGGTGGAATCCGCCGTGAATTACCCCTGAATTTGCCTTGGAGACCCCGAAGCTTACATCGATCTCCTTCTCCAGAAGGGCAATGGAAAGCCGGTAGGCCGAAAGCCGCCTGGCAACAGCAGCGCCGCTGACACCTGCGCCGATAACAACGACATCGTAATTTTTCATCATACTCAACCATAGAATCGCCCCTCCACACTGTCAAGCAAAGAATTAGTGCCTAAATAGTGTCCCGAATCGTGGGGATAAAAACACCGTGCAGCCGAATTCCACCGCTACAATGGAAAAACTCTCCGGAAACGGAACGGCGGGACGGATAATCCATTCTTGTAACTACAGTTAGCCGCTATCCATCCCCACGATTCGGGACAGTAATTATTGCTTTAGGCCCGATTTCCGGCTAAGCTGATTCATGTAAAAGTGAGGTATTTACGTGAAAAGAATATCTTCTGTCCTCCTTCTGCTGTTCCTGATTACCGCCATGCCGGTATCCTCCGTATGGAGCGAGAGTGCTGTTGCGCTGTCGGGAATAGAAAACGCCGGCGGGGATCCCCGCTATGATTACCTGGCGGGTATCTTCGAGGGCCTGCTGCTCTTTGACCTGTCCCGCGCACCGGGTATTGTCCTTGTAAACCGCAGGAGCATCGAAGATGTGCTGGAGGAGCAGCGCCTGGCCCTGACAGGTCTTACAATGGAGGAGAAGTCGGTTCAGATCGGACGCCTGCTGGGAGCCGATGTGCTGATACACGGAAGTTATGTTTTCATGGGCGGGGACGTACTCTTTTCCCTGACCATAACCGATGTGGAATCCGGCTCGGTACGAGCGTTTTCGGAGCGGGGGACAACGGAGAATGCCCTTCATCGCCTCGCCGAGAAGGCTGTGGCGGCCATCAACGGGGGCAGGGTCAGTTTTACCGACCCTGACAGCGGTCGTTCAATCTTGTCTCTCCAGGATGAAAAACCCGGGGAGATCCTGCTCTATTCCAATCTTGTGGACGCGGAAATACGACTGGACGGGGAGTTTATCGCTTATACCACCGGTGATTCCAGGGTCCCCTTTGTAATTACCGGGGTTCGTCCGGGGACCCACGTGGTGGAGACAGATCTCGGCGGAGACTTCGGCATCGTAAAACTTCCGGAGGTGACCTTTCATGACTGGTCTGCCGAGGTCCAGGTCAGTCCCGGGGGCCGTTCCATTCTGCGGGCCAATGAACGTCATTTTAATTCCATCCTCTACGATCTGCAGCAGCTGTTCCGTCTGAGCGAAACCCTGTATTCTTCCGACGGGAAAAATGAAATGAGTTTCAGCAATGATCTTTCCTTTACGGACAGAAAGGGGCGTCCTTTTGCGGCAGGAATAAGCGGTGAGGCAAAATTTGCCGATGGAAAAGGAATCCTCAATGTTGTTTACAGCTATGAAGGAGAAGAACACAGGTTTTCCCTGGATACCGGGAATCAGGAATCTTCACTTGAAAAACAGATAGGTCTCAGCTCTTTGCGTCTGAGTATCGAGTCCCGTTATACGAACTCCTGCAGCATTATCATCTACGTGGACAGAACCGATGTGTACCAGGGTCTTCACCGGGAAGAGGGGAAGCAGGATCGCGGCCTGCAATAGTCCCGCTACTCATGAAAACAGGAAGCCGTAGGGCCGGGCTATTTTGGTTTCCAGTTCGTCCATGCTTATGTAGCGGGCCTCCCGGACGGTCTCCTTCCCTTCGGCGTAGACCAGAATAGCAGGGATGGAATACACGGAAAATCTTCCCGCCGCTTCGGGAATCTGATCAAGATCGACATACCCGGCGCTGACCCGTGGGTATTCCTTCAGAAGTCCCTCCACCTTGGGCCTGATCGCCGTGCATACTCCGCAGTCCGGCCTGCTGAGATACAGCAGGGTCATGGGGTTTTTGCTGATCAGTCGTTCAGCTTCTTCGAGACTCTTCAGGTCAATCATATTCAAGGCAGACTATACCTCAATCAGATTGACACGGCAAGCCGGATATCTGTACCGTGTTGCTCATGCCGGTGGACAACCGAATGCTTCAATCTTCTTTCAGGCAGGGACTGCTGCAGGGAGTGCCGATTTTTATCGGATATTTTCCTGCTGCTGTGGCTTTTGGCCTTCTTGCCCGCAACGGAGGCCTGGATTTCTTTGCCGTTCTTCTCTTTTCCATGACCAACTTCGCGGGGGCCTCCCAGTTCTTGGCATTGAATCTGATCTTGTCCGGGGCCGCCCTCTATGAGATTATAACCGGTGTGCTTCTTGTCAACCTGCGCTACCTCCTGATGAGTGCCTCCCTGCGTCCCAAACTTCGCTGTGGTTTTCTCCTGCGCGGACTTGCGGCGTTTGGCAATACCGACGAGGTTTTTGCGGTTGCTTCGCTTCGGGGCAGCTACCTGGAACCCCGGTATATGGCCGGAATCGAAGCTGTTGCCTATGCCGGTTGGGTTTCAGGAACTGTTACAGGCTATCTTTTTGGAGCTGTCCTGCCCGGACCGATTCAGGCAGCAGTGGGGGGAACCTTGTACGCACTTTTTGCCGCCCTGCTTGTTCCTGAGGTCAAGCGGGAAGGACGGAACCTGGTAGTGGCGGGGCTTGCTGCGGCAATCAACTGCATTATGGTATACGGCGTCGGTCTGTCCATAGGCTGGTCCTTCGTGGTCGCCCTGATTGCGGCGGCTCTTTTCGGTGCTTTCTATATTCCTGCTTCACCGGAGTACCGGGAGGCCGTATGAGAGACAATATTCTGCTGATTATCGCCGGAGCCGCTCTGGCAACCTATCTTCCCCGGGCTATTCCCTTTCTTGTCGGTTTCCCGGAAAAAATACCCGGATTCCTGCGTCGCCTTCTTTCAGTAATGCCCGTGGCCGCCCTGGGGGCGCTGATTTTTCCCGCCGTACTTCTCTCCTTCCCGGAGCGTCCCGCAGCCGGTATCGCAGGGGTCGCGGCGGCAGCTCTTGTCGCCTGGCTCAGGGGAGGGCTTATTATCCCGGTTCTCAGTTCAATTCTGTCCGCTTATGTGATATTGAGTATATAAGGAGATTCTACGGTGCCTTTTAACCTTTTTGTGGTGCTGTTTTTCGTTGGCGGATGGACAGCCGGCAGGATTGCAGCCAGAACAGGACTACCGTCGATTCTGGGAATGGTTGTATATGGCCTGGGATTGAGATTTTTTGCCTATGACGCGATCCCGGATCTGCTCCATGATCTTGATCCTTTTCTGAAGTCTCTTGCCCTTATAGTGATTCTGCTCAGAGCCGGACTGGGAATCAGGAAGGAGACCTTAATGAAAGTTGGCCGGGCTGCCCTGCCCATGGCGGTTATTCCCTGTCTGGCAGAGGCTCTGGTCCTTACCTTTGGATACCACCACCTTTTCGGCTTTCCGATGCAGGTTTCTGCTCTTGGTGCCTTCATGCTCTCCGCTGTATCTCCGGCCGTTGTGGTTCCCTCCATGTTGGACCTCCGGGAACGGGGGCTGGGAAAAAGAAACGAGGTCCCGACAATCGTTCTCGCCGGGGCCTCCGTGGATGATGTGGTCGCGATAACCTTTTTCTCCCTGTTTCTGATGCTTGCTACAGGTGAAGGTGCTTCATCAGCCGCGGATACGCTGGGCCTGGTTCTCGAAATTCCCCTCTCCATTATCGGAGGAATTGCAGGAGGAATAATCCTTGGATTTGCCCTTGCTGCCTGGTTCAAGCGTCATCATGAACGCATACGGGCCACCGAAAAGACTCTGCTTCTTCTGATGGTCGCCATTGTGCTTGTTGAAATCGGGCATGTCCTTCATCTTGCCGCTCTTCTGGGGGTTATGACTGTCGGGTTCATTCTTCTGGAACGTGCAGAGCCGGTCGCTCATGAACTGGCCGAGAAACTTGGAAAGGTCTGGGTTATCGCCGAGATTGTCCTTTTTGTACTGATCGGACTTGCAGCGGATATGTCCACCGCGATTGAGGCTGGTGCAAAGGGGCTGTTCCTGATTTTTCTTGGACTCTTTGCCCGGTCCATTGGTGTTATGCTTGCTACTGCCTTTGATAGACGTCTTAGGCTGAAGGAACGTATTTTTTGTCTTCTGGCCTATCTGCCGAAGGCAACGGTTCAGGCGGCCCTGGGAGCAGTTCCCCTGGCAGCGGGTGTCTCTGGAGGAGAGGTCCTGTTGTCTGTCGCTGTCCTTTCCATTGTAGTAACAGCACCTCTCGGGCTTATCCTGGTTCGGATTTTCGGACCGAAGCTGCTTTCCTGATACACGAGACTACTCGTTTGGCGGGGATTATAGTATTTTTCTATAATGAAGCTCAGAGGATTATCTGAACAGCCTGCCTTTGGGGCTCCTCATTTACTATCAAGCCGCCTGTACGACCTTTTTATGGTGCCCCTGGAGGCGGCGGGAATAGCGCGCTTGCGACGAAGAATTATACCTCGGGCTGAGGGTAATGTTCTGGAAGCCGGTGCCGGAACGGGGGTTAACCTGAAGTACTATGATCAGGGGCTGATCGCTTCTCTCATTCTCAGTGATCACAGCCCCGGCCGCCTGCTTCATAAACGGGCCTACAGCTGCGGAGCAGAGGTGGTTAAAGCGGATGTTACTCAGCTTCCCTTCGAGGATGAAACCTTTGACACCATTGTTTTTACCCTGCTGTTCTGTTCCGTCCAGGACCCTTCCAGAGGGCTTGCGGAAATCAGGCGGGTTCTCAAACCGGGGGGTAAAATCATCTTTCTCGAGCATGTGCTTGGATGTTCTCGATTTACCCGGGCAATGCAGCACTCCCTGACCCCCTTCTGGCGGCTGATCAGCGGAAACTGTCACCTGAACAGGGAAACCTTCGATCTTATCGCCGGTTCAGGATTCGCTATTGAAGAACGTATGACCAATGCAGGTTGTGTTCTCAGCGCAGGGATCGGTCGCCGATAATTCAGGATTATAATCGATTCAATCTGAAGTTTTCGGCTGATTTTCATGAGCTCAGAATGGCTGCAGAGTGTTAGTTTTTTATTAGCTCAGGGTTTATTTTTCCACGTCTGTATTAAATTCCGCGTTATGTGTATGCTTATACTGGTGAAAGAATCAACAATAAAGACAGTACCTTCCGGCGAAACTGGGGATATCTCCCTCTATCCCGGAGAATTATACATACACACCGGCGGTCCGGGGCCACGGGTCTGGACCCTTCTTGGTTTCTGCGTTGCAGTGGCTCTTTTTAACCGCAAAGCGGGAGCAGGTGCAATATGCCACGCCCAGCTTCCTCAGCGGCGCTTGAAGAACCTGGACTGCAGCACAGACTGTCCGGAGGACTGCGAAAAACTATCTGAGGACCCGGGGAAATTCAGATACCTGACCTGTGCTTTCAAGCAGATGCTCAAGGTTCTTACGGGCAAGGGACTACCCGCTTCCAGTCTCTCTGCCTATCTTATAGGAGGGTCAGAGGTCGCTCCGGCGGGAAAGGATTTTTTCCGCGTGGGAGCCGGGAATATAGAGATGGCCAGATCCCTGCTTCAGAAAAACAGGATATCCCTTATTTTTGAAGACACGGGAGGAAAAATCGGGCGCAGCCTCTATTTCTTTCCTGCAACGGGAAAACTCTATTACCGCTTTCACGGAGAGAAGGAGTTTCGTTTACTATCGGAATAAGTCCGGATTATGGGCGCGTCCCATTCTAACGTACCAGGGGATTTGCAAAGCCGAGACCGTCGAGATCCTTCAGGACGCTGTCAAGCTTTTCTTCTGATACCTCCGGAATTATGACCCGGTAATAGCTGCCTGACTGCTGTATTTTCGCCTCCAAACCTGCCCCGCTTAAACGTTGGGTAAGCCGTTCGGCGTTGTTCCTGTCTCCAAAGGAGGCAACCTGAATGGATTTGCCGGAGGTTGAGCCGGTCTCCTGGTCCTTTATTGACGATACCCCTGCTGTTCCGGCACTTCCAAGGGTCTCAACAAGCACATCGGCCGTACCGCTTTTCAGCATGTCGAGACGCTCAGCCGCTGCCCGGGAGAGGTCGATAATCCTTCCCTGGATAAAAGGTCCCCGGTCATTTATGCGGACAACAACGCTTTTGCCGTTCGCGGTGTTTGTTACCCGCACCCGTGTTCCAAAGGGCAGTGTTTTGTGGGCCGCAGTGAGGTCATTGGTGTTGAAACGTTCCCCGCTCGCGGTAATCCTGCCGTGAAACCCGGGACCATACCAGGATGCACCACCGCTTTCCCGGTATGGCTGGTCCTGCGACCAGGATGTCAAGGAAAGCAACGCTGCCAACAGGATAAGGAGTACAGACGCTTTGACTGATCTCTTCATAGTTAGTAAATTTAACAGGAAATGGGAAAAAATCCCATAGGAGGGCGCATATGAGTGTCGAAGAAATTGGACCAATGACACCTGTTTCGACTCCTGATTCGCCCAGGAGAGAGTATACCGAGAGCGAACGGATCCGGGAGGAAGAACGTATCCGCGAAGAAGAGCGTATCCGTCAGGAGGAAGAGGAAGTCCGGAGACGGGAGGAAGAGATCCGCCGGGAACACCAGATAGACGAATTTGCCTGAGGACGCTTTAGCACAATTTTCTTGAGAAAGCGTAAAAAAGCTACTACTATGATAATAAGTGAAACAGAAAAATGGTTTTTCGGCCGGGGCCGTTTTTTTCCTTCTTCTCTTTTCGGGGGGGTTACTGTATTCCCAGCAGGAACCGCCGAGGGTAGCGGTCTATTTTTTCAGTACTGCTTCGGATGATCCGGGAATCAACAGCCTGGCTGAGACAGCGGGAGAGACTCTCGTTCTGAGCCTTCAGCTTCTTGACCGGTACAAAGTCCTATCCATGGATTCTCCCTCTCCCCTTGATTCCGAAAGCGCCTTTGAGGAACTGCGGCAGAGTTTTATCGACTACGCAGTATACGGTTCCATAGAAGTACTGCCGGAGGGAGGGTATAGTGTCCGGACCTTTTCCTGGGATTCCGCCAATAAGATCGAAACCCGGCATGAAGAAATTATCGCCGAGAGCGTTTTTGATCTCTTTGATGCAATAGACCAGGCAACAACGCAGGCCGCCCGGGAGTTTACCGGAATCCATGTCGGGTATGGCAGTCTGGTTTTTGATAATCCGACTAAAGGGCTATCCTACCGGATTGAAGTGGACGGAATTCCTGCTGGAGACAACATTCCCCGGCGGGATGTGCTCTACGGTGATCGAAAGGTCTCGGTATATCTGCTGACAGATAGCGAAGAGACCGGACCCTACCATCTTGTAAGTTATCTTCTCGATATTGAAGAGGGCCGGGAATATCTGATTCCCATACAGGTCTCTCCGGGTCTGGATCTAACTGACTGGAATGACGGTATTTTTCCTCCGGCTCCCATGGAAGGTTCACACGTTATAAGCTCCCGTCCCAGGAACGCGGCTGTCTATTCCGGGGAGGAGTTTCTCGGCCGCACCCCCCTTGTAAGCGACCCGGTGCTCCTCGGGCCGGGAAACTATCTGCGGATCGAAGGGCCGCATTTGATCCCCCTTGAGGCGGAATTTCTGCAGCCGAACCAGCTTTTTGAGCTCTACCCTGACCCCGGGGATCCTGCAATACGGCCGGCCTTGAACAGTGTCTGGCTGGGTGCGGCAACCAATGTACTGCTGACGGCCGGACAGATGGCCTTCATGTTCCTCCCTGGTGTCGAAGATGGACCCCCACCCTGGCCAATGATGCTGGCGGCTTCTCCCCGTTTCGGCTACGCCCTGCAGGACGATCTTGTGACCTCGGGAATCCTCAGCGCGGGATCGGCCCTCTCTCTGGGACTGATTATGTGGGCCAGCGAAATGGAGTATATGGAGGACGACCTCAGTATCGCTCTCTGGCAGATTCCTTTCTGGTCTTTTGTTCTGTACGATCTTATCGCCTCGCCCTTCTCTGCAGCTGCGGACAACAGGGCCACCCTCCGCAGGATCAAGGAAGAGGGACTGCCGGACACGGAAAAACGGAGTCGTCCCTGGATCAGTAAACCCTACACCGCGGGTCAGATAGGCGGAGGGGCCTGGTTTATGGCCGGTGCCGGCTTTGACGCCCTCAAGGATTTTTTCTCCTTCAATATTTATGCGGGAATCAGCGGCGATTATTTCGAGCCCCTCAAGCCCATACCCTCCGCAACGGCAAAAACACTGATCTTTCCGGCGGCTCCCTTCGATGTTCCGATTGAACCGTATATTGCCGCTCTTCTGCATGTAGGCATAAAGGACCTCGTCTTCTCCGGAGCGGCGGGCCCGGCTCTGGGCATCGAGGTACCCGCAGATCTGCCCCGGCTGCCGAAGATGACGCTGTTCTTCGAAGTGGAGTACTTTTATTCTCCCGCAGGCGGATTTCCCATGATCGGATTCGGAGCGAAGCTGAAATGAAGAAGCCATCATTCGGATTTTTACCTATCTTCGCGACCTCTCTTCTGCTGCTCTTATTTGGAGGATGTGAATACCTGTTCTATTCCCCCGCCTTCATGCCAGCGGTAAGCGAGACGAAGCTCAGGGTCATGGCCGGAAACTATGAAGAGTATTACGACGACGAGCGGAGTGCCTATGGTACGTGGTCCTTTACGGACCCTTCCCTGCAATTTGATTCTCCCTTTACTACAGGGACAGAAGTACCGGCCATGCGTTCTCTCAGAATAGGGAATGAGATGTGGCATGGGGTTTCAGAATTTCTTGGCATGTTTTTCAGTTCGGCTATTCCTGTTTACGGCGGTTCAGGAAATGGTTCAGGAGCTTTCCATGGTTATGGTGTTTCATTTGCCTATAATTCTTACAATGCGACCGGTTTTGATCTACCCTTTTCAGCCCCCAAGGGAATAAACGGAAACGGTCGGACCACAAGTCTTTCAGGAAATCTGGCCGTGGTGGAAATATCAGCTGACGGGCTGAAGGATGCGCTCCGCGGGGACGGTACCTTCGTTTTTGGTAACGGTCCCTCTGACTACGGCTTGTTGTATCTCGTTTTTTATCATGACAGCGGATTAACTACGGTAGTGTATCAGCATAAGAGCAGTATCTCGGCCGGCAGTTTTTTTCCAGAGGGCAGATTCACTTTCATTATCAATGTCTTTCCCGACTGAACACTTGCTTGAAGTTCCTGCCGCTGCTGCGGTATAGTAGGCGCTATGGCACCGAAAACCTCTCATTGGGCAGACGTCAACGCTGACAAGATTATCAGAGAAAAGGGTGAAAAGCCCGTTTATACCTGTGCTTCAGGAATTACTCCCTCCGGCACAGTCCATATCGGCAATTTCCGCGAGATTATCTCCACCGAGCTGGTGTCCAGGGCACTGAAAGACCGGGGAAAAAAGGTTCGCTTCATCTACTCCTGGGACGATTTTGATGTATTCCGCAAGGTCCCAAAGAACATGCCTGATCCGGAGGAGTTGGAAAAGTACCTTCGTAAATCAATTACCGAAGTTCCGGATCCCCACGGACGGGAGAAGAGCTACGCCCGGGCAAACGAAAAGGCCGTGGAGGATCTGCTTCCCCTGGTGGGCATAAACCCTGAGTATATCTACCAGGCAAAGCAGTATGGAGCTTCCGGGTATGCTGCGGAAATTCGTACCGCCCTGGAACACCAGAATGCTGTCCGGGCTATCCTGGACGAGCACCGCACAAACCCGCTCCCGGAGGAGTGGATTCCCGTCTCGGTCTTCTGTACCGCCTGCGGCAAAGACACTACCAGAGTAAAATCCTGGGACGGCGACTGGTCGATCGACTACAGCTGTGAATCCTGCGGCAACAGCGAAACCCTGGACCTCCGTAAGGCCTCGACGGTCAAGCTTCCCTGGCGTATAGACTGGCCTATGCGCTGGTACAAGGAAGGGGTTGATTTTGAACCAGCAGGAAAGGACCACCATTCCGAGGGCGGCAGCTTTGATACTGCCCGGAAGATTGTTCATGCTGTTTTCGGCGGCGAGGCTCCGGTAACATTTCAGTACGATTTTATCCGCATAAAGGGCAGGGGAGGCAAAATCTCCTCTTCCTCCGGAGAGGTTGTAAGCCTCGCTGATGTCCTCGAGATCTATACCCCCGAGGTAACCCGTTTCCTCTTTGCCGGGACCAGACCGAACGCCGAGTTCGCCATCTCCTTCGACCTGGATGTTCTCAAGATATATGAGGACTATGACAAGTGCGAGCGTACCTTCTTCGACAAACCGGAGACGGAAAAACAGCGCAAAAAATGGGAAAAGCAGGCCCGGATCTATGAATTGTCCCAGGTGGATGTACCCCCGGAGAAGATCCCCTATCAAATTCCCATCCGCCACCTTACCAATCTGCTTCAGACCTATAATGGCGATATAGAACAGACCATTGCTTCTCTGCCGGACATTCAGGACCATCAGATAAAGAGGCTTCGGAAGCGTGCGGAATGTGCCTGGAAATGGATTACTACCTACGCGCCTGAGGATTTCCGGTTTTCCCTGAAGTCTGCTGATTCATCTCCTCTTGATGTATCTGATGCAGAAAGATCTGCCTTACATGCGCTGGCCGGGATAGTCCGCAATCTGCAGGACCACGATGAGAAATCCCTCAGCGAGGCCATCTATGCTGTAGCAGGTGAGAACGGCTTCGAGGCTCCGGATTTCTTCGCCCTGGTGTACAGGTCTGTTATCGGCAAGGAGAAGGGGCCGCGTCTGGCAGCTTTTATTCTAAGCGCCGGTAAGGATCGGATACTTCCCCTGCTGGAGATGTACTGATTCCTTTGGCCGGCGGGGTTCATGGTAATCCGGGACAAATGAGGAGGGCATAAGATGCGAAAGAGCGTCTCCCATGGTCAAAACGGATGGTTTCTTGAGAATAATACCGTCCGGCTTTTTCTGACTGAGTTCGGCGGACATATGGCGCCGGTCAGCTTTTTTCATTCTTCGAAGAATCCTCTGGAGCCCTACTTCATCAGTCCCTGGCAGGATGAGCACCAGATACCTGAGCGGCCGGTTCTTCGACCCATGCGGGGTGATTTTTTCTGTGCCCCCTTCGGAATCGACAACAGCTACCGCAAAGAGGAGCATCCATCCCATGGAGAATCGGCGGTCGGTCAGTGGGATTCCCCAACGGTAACCATTGAAGGGGAAGATGTTTTTTTGTCCACGAGGATTAAGACTACGGCCAGGGAAGGCTCCATTAGGAAGGAGATCTTTCTGAAAAAAGATGAATCCGTTATCTACCAGAGGCACTGCATTGAAGGGTTCTCCGGTCCCCTGAGTTTCGGACACCACGCGATTCTCGATCCGCCGGAAAAGGGGAGCCTCCAGATTGGCCATAGTCCCATTCAGTTCGGCATGGTTGCTCCCAGACCGGAAGCGGCTTACTGCTCCCGGGAGTACTACTCTCTGTCTCCTGCTTCCCGGTTTACCAGAATAGAAAAGGTCCCGACAATCTGGAAGGAGGAACCCTACACAGACTGTTCCCGTTTTCCTGCCCGGGAAGGCTTTGGCGACATTCTTCAGATCTACCAGCGTCAGCCTAAAAATCCCGGAAAACCTGCCTGGCTCTGTGCAACCGTTGCCTCCAGGGGCTATCTCTGGTTTGCCTTGAAGAACCCGGCGCTGCTCAATTCCACGGTCATGTGGATGGAGAACCGCAGCCGTCATCAGGTCCCCTGGAACGGCAGGACCTGCTGCCTCGGCCTCGAGGATGTCTGCTCGTACTTTGCAGCAGGGCTGAAACATTCCGCCAGAAAAAACATGCTCAGCGAACAGGGTATCCCGACATCGCTGCGTTTGAAGCAGAATAAATCTCTTACTGTTCCGTATATTCAGGGCCTGGCACGGATTCCTAAAAGCTACGGGAAGGTTGTTCGCGCCCGCTTTGAGAAATCGGGTGTAGAGTTCACCGATTCCACAGGAAACAGGATAGAGATACCTGTCTCCTGGGAATTCCTTTTTGAATAGAATGCGGGTATCCTTCGGGGCTTTATGTAAAAGGATACCCCATTAATCAACTTGCCGTGGCATGGGGCAGTACGGCGATCTGGTTGTCCAGAGCCTCTACCCCGTCAATGCCGCGTACAGCAGCTTCTGCTTCCCTGGCTTCCTCTTTGGAAGAAGCCACTCCGTTCAGAACCAGACGCCCGTTCTCCATAACTGCAGAAAAACCCTGCACCCTGATTTTCTTTGTATAGATAATCTCATTTATGACTGCGGCTTCGATGCTCCTGTCCTTCAGACGCCGGATGCCAAGTTTTTCATCTGCAGAGCTGACGGTGAGTTCCCGAAATTTGTCTATGAGAGTGGCTGTTCCCGCAGGGTTGAGAGAAGCGGTATTTATTGTGAGATCATAGATGTCCCCGTCCTGCCAGTTCAGATCGAAAAAGTACTTCAGAAAGCCCTTTCTGTCATGATCGCTTTGTCGGATCATGTGCTCCGCAGTCCTTTCATCGCATTTATGGGCCAGCTTTATCCGACGTGTTCGAACATCGAGGGGGGCTACGAGACGAACAGAAACGACGCCCGGAATCCCCTGCAGGATTGCGCCGGCTCCTCTTCCAAGGATTATGCAGTTCCCCTGCGCAGCTTCCTCGAAGACGATCTCTTTCAGGGTCTGAAGAAAGCGCAGACGCCGCTCGGGCAGCAGGCTCAAGGGACCGGGTTTTCGCTCATCGAAATGCCTGATGTCCTGGGGCTCAATCTTTTTCTCGATCATGCGGGATTCGATGAACTCACGCTCGATAAAACGGTATCCGTTGATTTTTGTAAGTTCCCTGGCTGTTTCTTCCCCGTTGGCAGCGAGTTCGCGGGATATACATATAACCGCCATACTCCACCTCCTCCACCTGTAATCGGCCGAGTCGGAAGCCCCCTCCGGACGCGGCCGGTTGGTGTCTATGCTATTAATATACGACTATATTGTTGCCGAGAATACGGTATATGCTGCAATAGGCGGGGGTTTTTCCCTATGACAGAAGGCGTTTCAAAAGGGGATCCTTGTTGCGCCACTTCGGGTTCACCTTTACCCGGAGATCCAGCTCCACGCGGTGGGGAAATATAGTCTCCAGGTCCCGGCGGGCCCCCTTGCGGATTTCGTTTATCAGCTTGCCTTTTTTTCCCACCAGTATACCTTTCTGGCTCTCCCGCTCGACCACCAGAAATGCCCGAATCCAGAGCTTGTAGCGGGTCTCTCCGGCGGAGGTCAGGACTTCCCGCTCTTCCATATCGGCGATTTCCACATAGATGGCGTGGGGAAGCTCCTGGCTTACCCGGTTAACCGCCCACTCCCGGATGATCTCCGCAGCCCGAAAGCCGGGTTCCTGGTCGGTATAGTACTCCGGCGGATAAAAGAGGTCCCCTTCGGGTGCGCGGCGGTACAGGATCTCCAGCAGTTTCTCTGTACCCTCCCCGGTTCGGGCGGAAAGGCTGAGCAGTTCCGCAGGATTGAGTTCGCTGCGCAGGAGCTCACTGATCTGATCGATCTTCGCCCCCGGCAGGTCGCTCTTGTTTATTACCGCGATTGTAGTCTCTCTTCGTGGAGACAGAAGAGCCATGAGGGTCTTTTCTTCCGGGCCGGCCGGCCGGGTGGGGTCAATCATATAGATGACCAGGTCAATCTCGTCCAGGGCGGAGAGAGCGTTCTCCTTCAGATAACGGTTCATCTTCTTTTCCGAATCATGGAATCCCGGGGTATCCAGAAACACTATCTGACCCCTGTCGTCGGAGTGGATCCCGCGGATGGTGTTTCTGGTCGTTTGCGGGGATGGCGCCACAATGGAAACCTTGTTCCCGCATAATGTGTTGAGCAATGTCGATTTTCCCACCGAAGGGCGTCCGATAATGGCCGCAAAGGCTGCTTTCATGGCTCTGATCCTACTCTTAGTTCACTTTGATTGACAATAGGTGCTTTACGGTAGTATGTATATAGTCCACCCTGGTGGGGAGTTTTTTTTAGGAGAGAGTAATGCGTCTCGAAGATGACAATGAACAGGATAAGCAAAAAGGTCCGGAACCCTTGATTGAACGGATGCTGAAGACCCGGAACATTCTTCTTTCGGGCGAGGTCAACAAGGAGCTTGCCGAGAGGGTAATCCGTCAGCTGCTCCTTCTGGAAACCGAAGGGGAAGAGCCCATTCGGGTTTTTATCGACTCCCCCGGCGGGGATGCAGATGCGGGATACGCAATCTTCGATATGATCCGATTCGTTACTCCCAAGGTCTATACCATCGGTATGGGGCTTGTCGCCAGTGCCGGCGCGCTGATTCTGCTGGCAGCACCAAAGGAGAGGCGTCTGGGGCTTCCCAATTCCCACTATCTTATTCACCAGCCCCTCAGCGGGGTTCGCGGGGTTGCAACGGAGATCGAGATTCACGCCAAGGAGATCGAAAAGCTCAAATCAAAGATCAACAAGCTTATCTCCGATGAGACCGGTCAGGATATCGAAAAAGTAGAAAAGGATACCGACCGGGACTACTGGATGAATGCCGCTGAAGCTCAGGATTACGGCCTGATACAGCGGATTGCTGCAAACCGTTCCGAACTGGGAGAATAACATGAAATACAGCTTTCTGGAAAAAGAGATCAAACGAAGCTTTCAAGGTCTGCCGGAGACCCTTCCCGGGGGCAGCAGGGTATCGCACGGCAAGGTCCGGGATATCATCGATCTTGGGGATACCCTGGTTATCTCCACCTCGGATCGCATCTCGGCCTTTGACCGGGTATTAAGCACCATTCCCTGCAAGGGAGAAGTGCTTAACAAGCTTGCGCTGCACTGGTTTTCCCGAACCGAGGATATATTACCCAACCATATAATCGAGAGCGTTACCCCCCGAACCGTGGCGGTTCGGAAATGCGAGATGCTCCCGGTGGAGGTCGTTGTCCGGGGATACCTTACCGGTTCCGCCTGGCGGGATTATACGGCTGGTAATACAGTCTCCGGAATTGCTCTGCCTTCCGGGATGCAGATGAACCAGCGTTTTGAGACCCCACTGATTACCCCTTCCACCAAAGCGGAACAGGGACTTCATGATGAGCCGATCTCATCGGAAGAAATACTTCGTCAGGGTCTGGTGGATCCCGCTGTATGGGACACGGTACAGAAAGCGGCCGCTGCGCTTTTCCGCCGGGGTACCGAGGACTGTGCCAGTCAGGGGCTGATTCTGGTGGATACCAAGTACGAATTCGGAATCCTGGACGGGAAGGTACACCTGGTAGATGAGGTTCATACCCCCGATTCAAGTCGATTCTGGTATGCCGAATCCTATGAAGAGCAGTTCAAAGCCGGTAAAGACCCCCACAAGCTGGACAAGGAGTATCTGCGGCAGTGGCTTATGGAGAAGGGCTTCATGGGTGACGGAGATGCCCCGGATATTCCCGACGAGGTCCGCATAGAGACGGCCCGGCGGTATGTCGGTGCCTATGAAGGCATTACAGGAAGCGCTTTTACACCTGAAGCAGGCGATATTGACGAACTTGCCGCTGTCGATGAATATGTAAAGAAACTGAGCTGATCCCTGAAGCCCCAGGGGGATTCCGCGGTTCTTCCTTGTGGAGGTAAGCTGTGAAAGTGAATTCCCTTTGGGTGTCAGTATTAATACTTTTTGTTCTTGCCGGATGTGCCGGTTGTCCCATGGATCCCTTTGGAAACAGCGACAACCGGCTCGTTATTTTAAGTTATAACTGTCAGAACCTCTTCGATGATATCGATCATGGCGGGGAGTACCCCGAATACGATCCCTCTTCGGGTATCTGGAGCAACGAGGCCTACCTTGGAAAGCTTGCTGCCCTGGCGGCGGCGATCCGGAAAGCTCCGGAGGAACCCGATGTACTGCTGCTCCAGGAGGTGGAGAACCGTGGGACTCTCGAGCGTCTGTCCAGGGACTTTCTGCCTCTCGGGGGCTACGGTTTTTATGCCGCTCCGCAAGCCCGTGGCGCCGCCGTCCAGACGGGCGTTCTCTCCCGTGTACCAGTCGAGAAGCTTCTGGTACACCGGCCCGGCGGCAGCGAATCCGAGCGCAACATACTTGAAGTATGGCTGAATCCCGAACCTGACGACAGGAGCGGTCGAATCGTGCTCATGAACAACCACTGGAAATCCCGCCTGGGCGGGGCTGAGGTCACTGAGCCGCAGCGCCTTCGCTCTGCTCTGCTGCTTCGACGCCGGATTGAGGAGCTGAACAGGACCTTTCCGGGAATCAACATACTCCTGGCCGGAGACTTTAACGAGGACCCCTGGGAGGAGGGGAGGGGATATCAGGTTGCCCTTGGCATAAAGGACGGCCCAGGCGAAGCGCCTGTAATCAGGGTTGTGGATTCCGACGAAGATGCTTCCGGGGATGGATCGCAGCAGACATTGGACTTGTTCGCTTTCTGGTCGGAAATCGCGACAGGAGGCAGTTACTACTACGCAGGAGCCTGGGAACGGATTGACCACTTTTTCTGGAACCCTAGTCTGTCAGATGGGCTTGGCTGGGATGTTGCCGAGTGTATTCTGGTGAACGATCCGATGCTTCTGAATGAATACGGAATTCCCCAGGCGTACAGCGCAAAGACAATGAAGGGGTACTCTGATCATCTGCCGTTGCTCCTGGTACTGGAAAAACTATAGGCCGGCGGAAGATCAGTTCTCTTCCGTATCGTTATCCGGGCCTTTGTCTACCAGTCGCTCCAGGCTGGTTTCCAGGCGTATAAAGGATCCCAGGGAATCCTCGAAGTTCTTGGCCGCGTTTCTCAGCTGCGTCCCTGTAACGGTATAGCTCCTTGCGAAGGAGCGGAAGTCCCGCTGCAGCATGTAAAGGGATTCCATCAGTTCTTTCTGATGTTTTGAAAGGGCAAAACCTTTGAGCCCCACAGCAATGGTCTGCAGATAGATAAAGAGACTTCCTGGACTTACGGGTACTACGCTTTTTTTCAGGGCATAATCCATGAGACCGTTCTGGTTTTCAATAAAGGCCCGATAGTACAGGTTTTCCGAAGGGATATAGAGCAGGGCAAAATGGAAGGTGTTTTCCTCAGGGCGGATATACTTTGCAGCTATATCATCCACATATCCGCAGAATATCTTTCGCAGCTCCCCGGTTCTGGTCTTGTTTTGGGTGCTGGTCTCTTTGTCCAGCAGAGCTGCAATGCTCTCATAGGGAAACTTTGCGTCGATAGAGACCATCCTGTCGCCGACTCTGACCGCAGCGTCCACCCGGGTTCCGTTATTAAAACGGTGCTGAAGCAGGATATACTGGGGTGGAAGCCATGCTTTGAGCAGGTCCTCAAGGAGCTGCTCCCCCATACCTCCCCTGGTTCTGGGTACAAGAAAAGCCCGGGTCAGGGTTTCCATCTCCCGGGCTATTGAGTCTATTCGGTCCATCCGGCTCATCAGCTCCGCAGGCATAGCCGATTGTCCGGACCGGCTTTTGGCTTGAAAAAGAAGAACCGTTGAGAGCAGGGCAAAAAAGGCGGCAGCAGCTATGGCTGCGATCAGATATACCTGGATTTCTTCCACCGGGAATATCCGTCCTATGAATCCCCGCAGCCCATACCGGATTCGGTGAGATTCAGCTGGTAAAACAGGTGCTCGATTTCCAGTCCGATATTAACGTTGTGAATCGTGCAGTTTGCCGGACAGTCTTTATCGCCGCCGGCACATTTCAGTTCAACCGCGGCAAAGTTAAGGATGCCCTTGATTCCGGAGGATACCATCAGGTCGAATACCTGGGATGCCGCGCTGTCGGGAACGGCGATGATTCCGACCCGGATGTTGTTTTCCTTTACAAACTCAGGAAGCTTCTCCAGCGGGTACACGGGTATTTCCGTTGTGTTATCCACGTGTTCCGGGGCGGCGTCAAAACCGGCCTTGATTCGGATTCCCTCGTGATGAAACTCGTCAAAACGCATCAGGGCGGTTCCTATGCGTCCGCATCCTACGATTATCACATTCTGGTTTTCATCATAGCCCAGAACGCGGTCCAGCCTTTCGGTCAGCTCATCTATGTTATACCCCCCTCTTTTGTTGCCGGGAAGATTGAGGTTGGAAAAATCCTTTCGTACCAGGGCCGGGGATACACCGATTGCGTCGCCAAGGTTATTGGAAAACACCCGTTCCAGTCCGAGGGCTTTCAGCTTGCCTAGTATTCGTTTGTATTTTGTCAGGCGCAATATAAGTTCTTTATTCATGTTACCTTCTCAATAAAGTGAATTCGTTCACATAAACTGGGTTACGTTAATGAAAATTAGTATTTTGGGCAAGAATAATTCTATAAAAATCGCAATATTTTAATCCTCCGGGATAACAAATACTTGTCACGATAGCCGCTTCCCGATACACTGCAGGCGGCTAGGCTAATACTGCAATTGTATGATAAGGGAGGTTGCATGTCTACTCAAATGGTGGCGGATATCCAGTTCTCCTCCGAACTGTTGAAGTTTATCGAGGAATGGAAAGAAAAACCCGGGAACCTGATTATGATCCTGCACAGAGTACAGGAAGAATTCGGGTATATCCCGCGCCAGGCGGCCATGAAGGTCGCCGACCTGCTGGATGTTCCTTTGGCAAAGATCTATGGTGTTGTTACCTTTTATCACTTCTTCAAGCTGAACAAACCGGGTCGGCACAATATTCAGGTGTGTATGGGAACAGCCTGTTATCTGAAAGGTGGCGAGGACCTGATCCAGGAACTTGAAAACCTCCTCGGAATTGGAGTTAATCAGGTTACCGATGACGGGGAGTTCTCCATCGAGGCAGTGCGCTGTGTTGGCTGCTGCGGTCTTGCACCGGTTATGGTTGTAGGCGAAGAGGTCTTCGGTAAGGTTACAAAGGATGTTCTGCCCGACGTTATTGCCCAGTTTCGGAATACCTGATGCATTTTTCCGTCGGTGATTTTATCATCGATCTGGTGGATAATTCACTCGAAGCAGATGCTGATCTGATTGAGGTAAAAATCCTGGAATCGGATACGGATATTTCTGTTTCCCTGCGGGATAACGGTAAAGGAATGGATCAGGAGCTGTTGTCGCGAATCAGGGATCCATATTACACCGATGGAATAAAGCATCCCGGACGAAAGGTCGGGTTGGGTATCCCGTTTCTGATACACGCGGCAGAACAGTGCGGCGGGGTATTCAGGATTGAATCAGTGCCCGGGGAAGGGACGGAGGTCTTCTTTTCCTTTCCTGCTGATCATATCGATACCCCCCCCATCGGAGATCTGGCGGAGACCCTCTCCGATGTCGTACTGAAACCGAAGGAATACGAAGCGGTTCTGCTGCATAGTGTGCATGATGGCTCCGGTGAATGGAGCTATCGGGTTACACGGTCGGAATTGATAGAAGCCCTGGGAGAACTTGAAAGCGTTGTCTCCCAGAACCTGGTTCGCCGCTACATGGCGTCCCATGAAGAAGAAATACAAGGTAAAGAGAAATAAGGAGCGGTACCATGACTTTGGAAGAGCTGCGCGCCCTGCGGGAGCAAAAAAAGAAAGAGCTGGACAGGCGGGATGTTTCAGGAAAAAGCATCCAGATTGTTGTAGGGGGAGGTACCTGCGGTATAGCCGCCGGAGCCAGGAAAACCCATGCAGCCTTTTTGGATGAACTGGAAGAGAATAATCTGACTGATGTTGTCGTCAAGCAGACCGGCTGCCTGGGGCTCTGCCACGCAGAACCGACGGTAGAGGTAATGATGCCAGGCATGCCGACAGTGATTTACGGTAATGTAGATGATGCTGTGGCCCGCAAGATTGTTCATAAACATATAATGGCACATGAACTGGTCAATGATCATATCTATGATCGGCCTGCCGTGGACATCATTGAGAAGGGGGGGAAATAGGATGAGCTTCAAACATTATGTACTTGTCTGCGGCGGTACCGGATGCGAATCCGCGAAGGCGGATGATATCTTCAAGAATCTTATCCATGAAGCTGAAAATGCAGGAATCCGGGAAGAGGTCCAGATTCTGAAAACCGGTTGTTTCGGTTTTTGTGAACAGGGACCTATCGTAAAGGTTCTTCCCGATGAATCTTTTTATGTCCAGGTCAAGCCGGATGATGCCAGGGAAATCGTTGCTGAACACCTTGTAAAAGGCCGGGAGGTGCCCCGGCTGCTCTACGATAAGTCCCTGAGTATGAGCCGTACCGGTCTCGAGGACATCGAATTCTATCAGAAACAGTTCCGAATTGTCCTGAGGAACTGCGGATTCATCAATCCCGATGATATAAACGAGTACATTGCCCGCGACGGGTATGCGGCTCTCGAAAAGGTTCTTTTTGAAATGAAACCTGACGATGTCCTGGAGGAACTGAAAAAGTCCAAACTCCGGGGCCGCGGAGGAGCCGGTTTTCCAACCTGGATGAAGTGGAAGTTCACCAAGGATGTGGAAGACGATGAAAAGTATATAGCCTGTAATGCCGACGAGGGCGACCCGGGTGCCTACATGGACCGTTCGACCCTTGAGGGTGACCCCCACTCAATTCTCGAGGCCATGGCCATAGCCGGCCGGACAGTCGGTGCAGGCAAGGGTTACATATACATCCGTGCCGAGTATCCCCTGGCAATCAAACGCCTTAAAACTGCCATGCAGCAGGCCCGGGATCTGAACCTGCTGGGAGACAACATCCTGGGAAGCGGGTTCAACTTTGACATAGAGATTCGTCTTGGCGCCGGGGCCTTTGTCTGCGGAGAAGAGACAGCGCTGATCGCCTCTCTGGAAGGTGAGCGCGGAATGCCGCGCGTCCGGCCTCCTTTTCCCGCAGTGCAGGGAATCTGGGGTAAACCGACGGTTATCAATAACGTCGAGACCTGGGCGAATATCCCGGTCATAATCACCAAGGGAGGCGACTGGTTCTCCAAGATAGGTACCGAAGGTTCCACCGGAACCAAGGTTTTCGCCCTTACCGGCAAAATCAACAACTCCGGTCTGGTGGAAGTCCCCATGGGTACCACTCTGCGGGAGATTATCTTTGATATCGGCGGTGGAATAAAGGACGGTAAGAAGTTCAAGGCTGCCCAGACCGGCGGACCTTCCGGCGGTGTGCTCAAGGATGATTTTCTTGATACCCCCATTGACTACGACAATCTCATCAAGCTTGGTTCCATGATGGGATCCGGGGGTCTTATTGTCATGGACGAGGACGACTGCATGGTGGACGTCGCCAAGTTCTACCTTGGTTTCTGCGTCGATGAGTCCTGCGGTAAGTGTGCTCCCTGCCGGGTCGGCGGCAAAACGATGTATGACATCCTGGACAAGATTACAAAGGGTCAGGGAGAGATGGAGGACCTCGAAAAGCTGGAGACCATCGGTGCGGCCATGAAGCGGGCCTCCCTCTGCGGGCTTGGGCAGACAGCTCCGAATCCGACCCTGTCGACAATCAAGTATTTTCTTGATGAATACCAGGCCCATATCGAGGATAAAAAATGTCCCGCCGGGAAGTGTAAGCAGCTGATGCGTTTTGAAATCGATCCTGAGAAGTGTATCGGCTGCGGTCTCTGTGCCAGACGTTGTCCGGTTAACTGCATCAGCGGAGAGAAGCGTGCACCCCACGAGATTGACCAGAGTCAGTGTATAAAATGCGGTGAGTGTTTTACGGTATGTAAATTCGACGCGGTACTGAAGGTCTAGGATACCCGGTGAAAATAAGGAGAAGAACAGTACTATGGTAAATATAACGGTTAACGGTTTGCCCCTTGAGGTTGCAAAGGGAACGACTCTTCTTAAAGCGGCTAAAATGGTGGGGATCAAGATCCCGACCCTCTGTTATCATGCAGACCTGCCTGCCTGGGCAGCCTGCGGAATCTGTGTTGTAAAGGTGGAAGGGTCGCCCAAACTTTTCCGCGCCTGTGCTACTCAGGTTCAGGACGGAATGAAGATTATAACCCACGATCCGGAACTCTACGAGATTCGGCGCACCGTAATTCAGCTGATCATGTCTACCCATCCCAATGACTGCCTGAGCTGCCCCAGGAACGGAAACTGTGAGCTTCAGACCCTGGCTGCGGACTTTGGCATCCGGGAGGTTCCTTTCGAGCATCGGGTCCCCGAAATCCCTCTGGATGATTCAACCCCGTCGATAATTCTGAATCCAGAAAAGTGTATAAAATGCGGACGCTGTGTAAACGTATGTCAGCAGATGCAGGATGTCTGGGCCCTTGAGTTTATCGGACGCGGCGACGGTACCCGGATGGCAGGTGCAGGGGATGTTCTTCTGAACGAAACCCCCTGTATCAAGTGCGGTCAGTGCTCGGCTCACTGTCCTGTCGGCGCCATTTACGAAAAGGATGAAACCCGCACTCTGATGAGGGCGATACGGGATCCGGAAAAGCACGTTGCGGTTCAGATTGCTCCTGCTGTGCGGGTCGCCATCGGAGAAGCCTTCGGCATGGAACCCGGTACCATCAGCACCGGGAAGATCTACGCCGCCCTGAGGATGATGGGTGTGGACGCGGTTTTCGACACCAACTTTTCTGCGGACCTGACCATCATGGAAGAAGGTACCGAACTGGTTAAACGCCTGACTGAAGGCGGTACACTGCCTCAGATAACGAGCTGCTGTCCTGCCTGGACCGACTACATGGAGAAGTATTTCCCGGACATGATTCCCCACTTCTCCACCGCCAAGAGTCCCATGATGATGCAGGGTGCGATAACCAAGACCTATTACGCTGACCGGGCGGGTATCAAGCCGGAGAATATCTTCTCAGCGGCTATCATGCCCTGTACCGCCAAGAAGTACGAGATTACCCGCTGCGAAAAGATGTACTCCTCGGGGCAGCAGGACGTTGATCTTGTGCTTACAACCCGGGAGCTCGCACGTCTTATAAAAGCCCTGGGCATTGATTTCCACGCTCTTCCCGACGAAGCCGCTGATTCTCCCATCGGACGATACTCCGGAGCCGGTACCATCTTCGGAAACACCGGCGGTGTCATGGAGGCGGCAATCCGAACTGCCTACAACCTAGTTACCGGTAAGGAGCTGGAGGATGTAAACGTCAGTGCCGTACGTGGTATGGAAGGCGTTCGCCGCGGGGAGGTGGAGATCGAGGGGAAAAAAGTGCGTGTCGCAGTTGCCCATGGAATGGCCAATGTACGGGATGTCATGAAGGAGATTCAGGTCGCCCGTGAGAAGGGCGATGAACCTCCTTACCACTTCATTGAGGTTATGGCGTGTCGGGGCGGTTGTATCGCCGGCGGCGGTCAGCCCTACAATACGACCGACGATGTTCGCGAAAAACGGATTGCCGGAATCTATCAGGATGACGAAAAGTCCGTCATCCGCTGTTCCCATCAGAACCCGGAGATTAAACAGATCTACAAGGAGTTCCTTGGTAAGCCCCTCAGCAAGAAGGCACATGAGCTGCTTCACACCAATTACTCACCCCGGCCGCTCTACCGGAAGTAGAAACGCTATATTCCTGTACCGCCCCCTTCTGAGGGGCGGTTTTTTTATGTGCGGACGGACAGGACGAACATAAAAAAAAGACTGTCGGAAGCTCAGGTCCCGACAGTCGGATGATCACGATAGATGTTACTATGACTTGATGGACCGGGCGAAAGCAGCGCCGAACTCAAAGGCTTTTTCCAGCTCCTTGTCGGTGGGCCCGCCGGGAAACTCCAGGGTATCCAGGATTTCCCATTTTAGGGGTTCAACCATCTTCTGTATCTGCCGCAGTGCTCCGCCGGACCAGCCGAAGCTGCCGAAATAGGCTGCCTTCTTGTTCAGGATCCGTTTTATGGAAGCCTCTTCCAGCGCCAGGGACATGGCCGGGTACAGGCTGCCTTCGTAAGTCGGGGCCCCGATTATGACTCCCCGGTTCACCCAGAGGGAGGGAAGGATATAGCTCATGTGGGTCCGGGCTACATCGAATATATCAACCGGGACGCCTTCGGAACCGAGTCCCCTGGCTACATAGTTCATCATGGTTTCGGTGTTACCGTACATGCTGCCGTAGAGCAGGGTAACTCCTTTCTCGTTGTCTCCCTTTCCGTATTCGGACCACTTTTGATACAGCTCCACGATTTTTCCTGGATTACCCCGCCAGATAAGGCCGTGGGAAGGTGCTATTATCTCAATGGGAAAGTCCGCCAGCTTTTCTATGGCATTCAGAACTGGTTTCGTGAACTTGGCAACAATGTTCGTGTAGTAGCGAAGTGACTCCTTTATGTAGAAATCCAGGTCCCGTATCTGATCGTCGAAAATCGCCCCGGTAAGGGCTCCGTAGCCGCCGAAACCGTCGCAGGAAAAGAGGATCTTGTCTTCCGCCAGGTAGGTCATCATGGTTTCCGGCCAGTGTACAAAGGGGGTGTGAAAGAATTTCAGCGTCTTTGTCCCTAGGGATATCTCCTCGCCGTCGGATACCTCCCGGACGTTCTCGGTAATTCCGTAATAGTTTTCTATCATGGGACGGGCTTTGGGAGTGCAGAGGATAGTGATATCCGGATTCAGACGGTTGAGGGCTTTCATGGCCCCGGTATGGTCGGGTTCCATGTGGTTGACCACAAGGTAGTCAATCTCGTTCAGAGACTTGATCATTCCCACGTTGTCGAAAAGCTCATCTGTCTTGAACTCCTTGGTAAGGTCGATCAACGCCGTTTTTTCGTCCTGGATAAGGTAGGAGTTATAGGAGACTCCCTCCTGACTGATGGGCCACAGACCTTCGAAAAGGTCTGTGGTCCGGTCGTTTACTGTTATTGCGTATACATTATTACGTAAGCTGGTCGCAATCATTGATCCCTCTTTTCCCCGGAATCCCCTTCCGGGGAAAGAACTATAATGCCTTCAGAGCACCCAGAGCGGCATCATAGTCGGGGTGATTTGTGTTTTCCTTTACTACCTCAATGTAGCGTATGACGTCGTTTTCATCAACAACGAAGATCCCCCGGTTCAACAGCCTGAGCTCTTTTATCAGCATACCGTAGCGCTGGCCGAAATCGGCGTCCCGATGGTCGGATAGGGTTATTACCTGGTCAACCCCGGCGGCGCCGCACCATCGTTTCTGGGCGAAAGGAAGGTCCATGCTGATGGTGAGAATGACAACATCATCTCCCAGCTTTGCGGCCTCCTCGTTGAATCTGCGGGTCTGGGCATCGCATACGCCGGTGTCCAGGGAAGGGACGACGCTGATGAGCTTCTTTTTTCCGGAATATTCACTCAGGCTTTTGGGTAACAGGTCGTTGTCTAAGACAGTAAAATCCGGGGCCTTGTCTCCCGCTTTAAGTTCCTGTCCTACAAGAGTTATTGCGTTTCCGTGCATGGTTGAAACAGAACGTTCCATAAAAGTCTCCTTATACTGATTTATAATCCTTATCAATATAATAAAGTAATCCCCGGGGGACCACTAAATATGTATCGCCGCGCCTTCTATCATCTTCATGGATTCCATTACCGTCTCCGACAGGGTCGGATGGGCATGGATCATGGATGCGATATCCTCCGGTAACAGTTCCGATGACTTTGCCAGAAGAACTTCGTGTAAAATCTCCGTTGCCCTGCTGCCGGCAATATGAGCACCCAGAATCTCCTTCGATGCGGTGTCGTAGACTATCTTAACCATTCCTTCTGCGGCATCGGTGGCAACCGCCTTTCCTGCTCCCCGGTAGGGAAAGCTGGCTTCAGCGGCGGAAAAGCCCTTCATTATCGCCTTCTCCCTGGTCAGTCCGAAACTGGCGATCTCGGGTTCCGTATAGACGGCGGAGGGAATAAGGTCGGGATTAATTCGGGGAGCAGGGGAGTGTCCGGCAATATGCTCCACGGCGATCTCTCCCTCCTTGCTGGCTACATGGGCAAGAAGGGGTGTCGATACAATATCGCCGATGGCGTAGATGTGAGGCAAACTGGTCTGGTAGTAATCCCCAACGGGAATAACCCCTTTTTCCGTGGTAATTGCCAGGTTCTCCAGACCGATCTCGCCGGTGTTGGGAACCCTGCCTACCACCACCAGCAGTTTGTCTGCCTTGAGGGTGTTCTTGTTTCCCTCCGGGTCTTCAAGCTCGATGCTGAGTCCCTCTTTTGTCTTTTTATAACCCAGGGCCCTGGTTTTTACGTGAATATCGATCTTTCGCTTCTTGAAATCCGCCGCCAGGACCTTGGCCGCATCCGGATCTTCGGTTGGAAGGATCTGGTCAAGCATCTCAACAAGGGTAACCTTCGTGCCGAAGCTGCTCATAATGTGAGCAAATTCACATCCGATCGCTCCCGCCCCCAGAATCGCGAGCCGCTCCGGCAGCTCCTTCAGCATCAGCGCACCGGTGGAGGAAAGAACATCCTCCTCGTCAAAATCGAATCCCGGTATGGACCGGGGCCGGGACCCGGTGGCTATTATGATGTCTTTTGCCTTTACGTGTGTTTTTCCATCCTCAGGTCCGGCGACTTCGATAAGGCCGGGCTCCAGAATAGTCCCCGTACCGTTCACAACCTGAATCTCGTTCTTTTTCATCAGGAACCCGACCCCCTTGGAGAGCCGGTCGGCGGCGGACCTGGATTTCTTGAAGACCCTGCTGTAGTCGAAACCGGACATATCCAGTTTGATTCCCAGGGATTCCGCCTCTGCGGCGTGCCTGAAAACCTCCGCCTGATGGATCAGAGCCTTGGAGGGGATACAGCCGATGTTAAGGCAGACTCCCCCGAGCTTGTCCTTTTCGATTATTGTTACCTTGAGACCCAGCTGGGCTGCGCGGATGGCGGCTACATAGCCGCCGGGTCCCGCACCCAGGATTGCAAGATCTGTGTTTATCTCACTCATTCAGTACTCCTTTTTACGGTCCCCAGCTACTATTTTTTACCATAAAAAATAGTAGCTGGGTCCGCTTTGCCTGGCGCGAAAGCCCGGGGGACCCGTCCTTTCGCTTCTTTACGGTCGCCATCGGCCTATTGCCTAAAGCAGTGCCGACATGGGGTTTTCAAAGTTGGTCCTGAGGGTAGCCATGAAGCGGGCACCCTCTGCGCCGTCGATTACCCTGTGGTCGCAGGAGAGGGTAAACTTCATTACGAGACCAGTTCCGAGACTCCCGTCTTCCTGTACAACCGGCACCCTGTTCAGTGCGCCCACGGCAAGGATCGCTGAGCCCGGGGGATTGATAATGGCGGTGAACTCCTCGATGCCGAAGGAACCCAGGTTGCTGACAGAGAATCCCGCTCCGCTGTATTCTTCGGGAGCGAGTTTTCCTTCCTGAGCCCGGGGAATCAGTTCCTTAAGTTCCCTGTCGATTTCAACAATTCCCTTGTTGCCGCAGTTTCGTACCACCGGGGTAATCAGGCCGTCGTCAAGGGCCACAGCCAGTCCGATGTCAACGGAACCGAACTCCCTGATTGTATCCTCCTCCCAGCTTGCATTGACCCGGGGGTGACGCTTCAGGGCTTCTGCTGACAGTTTCATGATAAAAGCGTTCACCGACAGCTTCTCCGGCAGGGTCTTGTTTATCCTGTCTCTGGCCTCCATGAGGGTTTCGCCCCTGACCGAGACATTCAGGTAAAAATGGGGAGCCGAGAATTTGGATTCAGCCAGGCGGCCCGCAATGGCCTTGCGCATCTTGGAGACCTTGACTGTCCGGTCTTCCCCGGCAGCCCGGGCTGGAGCAAATCCGGAAGCCGTCTGTCGCCCGCCTCTGGCAGGAGCCGCTTCGACGTCCTTTTTGACGACCCGGCCCCCGGGTCCGCTGCCTTTTATAGCGGAAATATCGATTCCCCGCTGCCGGGCCATTTCCCGCGCCAGAGGAGAGGCTTTGACCCATCCGTCGGCGGCGGGTTTGCTCGCTCCCTCTTGTTCTGTCGTATTTTCTTCAGGTTTCGGTTTTTCCTGTTTTTCTTTTTCAGCTTCAGGCGGCTCGTCGGGAGCGGATTCCCCGGAGGCTTCCGCTCTTTTTTCCGTTTCTCCGCCGGCTTCGGCGGCCTCCTTTTCAAGGGTGGAGATGTCCTCGCCTTCCTCTCCGATAATGGCGATGGGCACCCCAACGGCGGCGTCTCCACCTTCCGGAACGAGGATTTTAAGGAGCACCCCTTCCTGAATGCTCTCGTAATCCATGGTCGCTTTGTCGGTTTCGACCTCGCAGATTATATCTCCCTCCGATACCTTGTCTCCTTCCTTCTTTTTCCACGTTGCTATGGTTCCCTCCTCCATTGTTGGCGAGAGGGCCAGCATTAATATCTTTTCTGCCATACTGCTACCTACTCCTTTCTGCCTTCAGTCGTCCAGGTAGAGGACCTTTTTGGCGGCGGCGACAATCTTAGGTACCTGGGGCTGCACCGCAAGTTCCAGTCTGTGGTTATAGGGCATGGGGACCTCTTCTGACGCCACCATCTCAACCGGGGCGTCCAGGTAATCGAAGGCATTCTTCGAAATCAGCCATCCCAGGTGGGATCCAACTGACGCAAAGGGCCAGGACTCCTCGACAATAACACATCGGTGCGTTTTTCTGACCGATGCGTAAACCGCCTCTT
This sequence comes from uncultured Spirochaetaceae bacterium, assembly GCA_964554875.1. Lineage (GTDB taxonomy): Bacteria > Spirochaetota > Spirochaetia > JC444 > Marispirochaetaceae > Marispirochaeta. Next base: position 118,885 of record CAZKQJ010000002.1, read on the forward strand.
CGTCCAGGGGTTTGATGCTGCGAAGATCGATTACCTCTGCATTTATTCCCTCTTTCGCAAGTTTCTCTGCTGCTTCAAAGCTTATCCGCATCGGTTTTCCGTAACTGACAATAGTAAGGTCACTGCCTTCCCGTTTTACATCCGCCTTGCCCAGGGGTATCAGGTACTCCTCTTCAGGGACCTCCCCCTTCCAGGCATACATCAGTTCCCCTTCGAGAAAGATTACCGGGTTGTCATCCCTAATCGAGGTTTTTAACAGTCCTTTCGCATCATACGGGGTAGAGGGAGAAACAACCTTGAGGCCCGGAATATGGGCAAATATTGACTGCAGGGCCTGGGAGTGCTGGGCCGCAAGATACTCAGCCGGGCCGTTGGGGCCACGCATGACCATGGGCAGCTTGAACTGTCCGCCGGACATATACCTGGTCTTGGCTGCATTGGACACAACCTGATCATAGGCCATAAGGGCAAAATTGAAGGTCATCCATTCAACGATGGGCCGTAAACCAACCATGGCGGCGCCGACTCCTAGGCCGGTAAAGCCTTCCTCGGTAATGGGTGTGTCGACAACCCGTTTATCACCGTATTTTTCCCACAGACCCTGAGTCACTTTGTATGCACCGTTGTATTGGGCTACTTCCTCGCCCAATAGAAAGACCCGATCGTCCCGGGCCATTTCCTCGTCCATGGCTTGTCGTAATGCTTCTCTGAATGTAATTACCGGCATTTTCGTCTCCTCCTTGTTTTCGGTGGTATATTTTTCCCGGTTCATGCTTCAGCGAAAACATCTTCGTAAAGCGCGGACAGATCGGGCTCGGGACTCTTCTCCGCAAAATCCACCGACTCGTCACAGATAGCCTTGATTTCGTCGTCCATCTTTTTATACTCCTTCTCTGTAATGAATTTTTCTTCCTGCAACTGTTTAAGGAGTATGGGGATGGGGTCCTGCTGTTTGTACTCTTCAAGTTCCTCGGGTGTTCTGTACTTGGCCGGGTCACTCATGGAATGTCCCCGGTAGCGATAGGTCTTGATTTCGTAGAATAGAGGGTGGGGTTCTTCCCGGACGCTTTTAACTGCCTTTACAAACTCGTCATAGACTTCCATCACCTGCATTCCGTTGAGCTGCTTACCCGGTATGTCGTAGGCGTATCCCATTTGGGCCAGATCGTGGACTGAAGACACACGTTTAAAATCAGTACCCATACCGTACTGGTTGTTTTCCACGATATAGATGATGGGCAGGTCGTGGATCTTTGCCAGGTTGAGACTTTCGTGAAATGCTCCCTGGTGTATGGCCCCGTCGCCGAAATAGCAGAGCACAACTCCCTTTTCTTCCATATACTTGATTTTCCAGGCCACCCCGGTTCCGACGGGAATCTGGCTGCCTACAATTCCGTTGCCCCCGAGCATATGCTTTTCGTCGGAATACATGTGCATGGAGCCGCCCTTACCTTTCGAGCAGCCGCTAGCCTTTCCATACAGCTCAGCCATAATCTCTTTGGGGTCCATCCCCACAGCAAGAGCATGGCCGTGATCGCGGTAGGCTCCAATTACGTAATCGCTTTTTAAATCCAGCGCTCCGATGGTCCCTGCCGCGACTGCCTCCTGTCCTATATACAGGTGACAGAAGCCGCCGATCTTTCGCAGACCATACATCTGGCCCGCTTTTTCTTCGAAGCGCCGCATCAGCAGCATGTTTTGCAGCAGCGAGAGGGAAGTCTCTTTTCCGTATTTCTTTACCAGACTCATGGAGCCTCCTTGGCTTAAGTAAATTTTACTGTATCCTTTTCGCCCCTCATGGGAACGAAAACGGTACCTTCCGTCAAAACGGTTTCCAGAACTACCAGATTAGCGGGATCCGGATTGACCCGCCAGAATACAGGGAGTCTCGGACCGATAGCTTCAAGGACCTCCGCCTTCATGGCTGAGTTTTCGATCACGTTGACCTTGCCGTCGAGGCTAATGATTTTGTCCAGGGATTTGCTCTGCAGCAGCCATTGAACCTGGGCGTTCTTCGCCAGATGCTCGCTTTTAGCGAAGGTCCGGGATGTAACTGCGTACAACGCGCCGGATCGACCGCGGATTACCGTCGGGGTCATCCATCGCATTGCGGGCGAACCGTCGCTGCTTACCGTTGCAAGGACCGCGGTCCTTGAGATATCCAGCATGTTCTCGAGTTCCTGCATGAAAGCCGATTTTGTCATTCTACTCTCCTGTTTATCTGGCATATTTTCAAAAAGATGCCGGGCCGGCCGGAAGTAACCTGATAAAAGTAGTAAGAATTGGTCTTACCGGCAAACATCTTTCACCGTTAAGGTACTAATAATAATTCCCCGTGGGAAATTCTCTTTTTCCTTTGACGTTAAACTTGCCGTACATCTATATTGAAGCAGATACCAGGCTTTAAATTGACTTTTCACGGGAGTCTTATATAGTAAAGGGATGAAAATGGCAAAAATTAATAGCGTTATTCAGAAACAGCCTATCATGCTCAAGGTTGTCTATGCTCTTGTTCCGTTGGTGATCGCTTCAGTTTATTTTTACGGCTGGCGTTCCCTGGCGGTTCTGGTGGTTGTGAATGTTGTCGGTTTTCTATCGGAATACGTCTTTGTCAGGGGGGGTAAACAAAAAGTCTCTTCTGCGGTTTTTGTGACCAATTTTCTATTTGCCCTCTCTCTTCCTCCTACGATTCCTTTCTGGATGGCCGGAGTTGGGATAGCTTTCGGGGTAATCTTTGGAAAGATGGTTTTCGGTGGATTCGGTCGCAACGTGTTCAATCCTGCAATCTCCGGCCGGGCATTTATCTACGCCAGTTTCGGATATCACCTGACATCGCGTTTTGTCCAGCCTGTGGGCGGAACTCTTGGGGGCTTTGTCGCCTGGCAGCCCGCGGTAGATACTGTCTCCCAGGCTACGCCGTTAACCGATATGGCTGCCGGGCAGCCGGTTGAATTAATGGAGCTGTTCCTCGGTTCCACTGCCGGATCCCTTGGAGAAACCTCGGCGGTGCTGATTATTATAACCGGCCTGATTCTGATGATTCAAAAGACAGCCTCCTGGCATATTGTGGTGCCGGGGCTTCTTGGTTTTCTTGGAATGCAGAGCATCCTGTTTTTTTCCGGGGTGGAAGGAGCCATTGCGCCCCACTATGCACTGTTCGCCGGCAGCATTCTCTACGGATTAATGTACATGGCTACCGATCCTGTCTCGTCGGCGCAGACCACAAACCTTGGCCGCTGGATTTACGGTGCTTTTATCGGGATACTCACGGTTCTTATCCGAATCTTCTCAATCTGGCCGGAAGGAATAACATTTGCAATTCTTCTTGCGAACATGTTTGCCCCGCTTCTTAACTATACGATAGTTGAAACTCGAAAGCGGCAGAAGGCCAAAGCAGAAGGAGCAGCATGATGCAGGAAGTATCGTTTTTCAAGGAACGGGTCTATCCTATCCTCTTTATGGTATTTCTTACCGTTGTTTTTATCTCGGCCATATCGGGAATCTACCTGCAGACGGCCTCTCTGGTGGAAGAGAACGAAACCATATTTCTGAAGCGGGCTGTACTATTCAGTGCCGGTATTCCGGTTCCCGAGAGCAACAATGAAATAAACCGTGTCTACTCTGAACGTGTAAAAGAGTATATGGTCAACGGAAAGCCCGGGGTTTTCGAGGTCAATGGAGGTGAAAGCTACGCTTTTCGCATAAGCGGTCCGGGCCTGTGGGGAGAAATTGAAGCCCTTATCGGTTTTGATGAAGACCTGAAGACCATGACAGGTATAGACTTTATTAAGCAGAATGAAACACCCGGACTCGGTGCCCGCATCGAGGAAGAGTGGTTTAAAGCCCAGTTCCGAGGAAAGACACCGCCCTTCTCTCTGGTCCGGGAGGATGAGGAGGACATTGACCCCGATGAAGTCAATGCCATTACCGGGGCGACCAATACATCAAACTATATCCGGGACATGATAAACAGGAGTCCCGGCCAGGCGGCAGAACTGCTTGAGGAGGTGCGCTGATGGCCAGAGGACAGGCCAAGAAAGTATTTGTCGGCGCCATAGGCGCTGATAACCCCGTATTTGCCCAGATTCTGGGAATCTGTTCAACCCTGGCGGTTACCAACAATTTCAGGAATACCGTGGTAATGAGCCTGGGAGTGCTTTTTACTACGAGTCTTTCGGGATTTACCGTATCCCTGCTGCGGAAAAAGATTCCCGGTCGGGTGCGAATGATGGCGGAGACCCTCATTATCGCATCCTATGTAATTATTGTTGATATAGTGTTGAAGGCCTATCTGCCGGATATCTCCCGTCAGCTTGGGCCGTATGTCGGTCTGATAATTACCAACTGTATCATCATGGGTCGGGCCGAAGCGTTTGCTCTGAACAATCCTCCGGGAATTTCACTGATTGACGGAGTGGCCTCAGGTATCGGTTACTCATATGTGCTGCTGGTAATTGCCTTTTTCCGGGAGCTCATGGGCTCCGGCACAATCTTCGGATTCCAGGTCATGGGAGACTGGTGGACCAACTGGGCGATCATGGTTATGCCCCCGGGAGCCTTCTTTATGCTGGCGATTTTTATCTGGGTTGTTAAAGGCGTTTTCCTGAAAGAGAAAGAGGAGGCCAAGGCATGATGGACTGGGGCATGGCAATGGCGATTTTCTTTGGCGCCATTTTTACCAATAACATTCTTCTTACTAATTACCTGGGGATGTGCTCTTTCCTGAGTGTTTCCCGGGAAATCAAGACTTCTCTGGGACTGGGAACCGCAGTCACCTTTGTGATGGCCGCTACCAGTCTCCTGAATTATCTGGTCTACTACTTCATCCTCGACCCCCTGGGACTGACATACCTGCGGTTTATCGTTTTTATCATTGTCATCGCGGCCTTTGTTCAGCTGGTGGAGATGATAATCGAACGGGTTTCCGAACCCCTTTATGCTGCGCTGGGTATCTTTCTTCCTCTGATTACCGTTAACTGCGCGATCCTGGGAGTCAGTCTCTTCATGGTGATCCGGGAGTACACCCTGCTTTCGAGCTTCTTCTATGGTCTGGGATCGGGACTTGGCTGGTGGCTTGCCATAATGGCAATGGCCGGAATCCGGCAGAAGCTCGCCAAGGCAAAGGTTCCCCGGGGACTTGAAGGCGCGGGAATCACCCTGATTATCACCGGCATGATGGCCCTGGCCTTCATGGGTTTTACCGGCATGATCAACATCAACTGAAGGAGGCCCTATGTTTCCCCTGTCGGCATTTTTGATCAGTATTGGAGCTGTCTCGGCTATTTCCGGTTTTCTTGCCCTGTTGATGGTAATAGCCGACGCGACAATCGCGAATTACGGCGAGGTAAAACTTACCATTAACGATGACCACGAATACACAGTTCGCGGAGGTAAACCGTTGTTGGGGACTCTGATGGAACAGGAGGTGTTTATTCCCTCCGCCTGCGGAGGACGGGGTTCCTGCGGCCTGTGCAAGGTCGTGGTGGAGGAAGGCGCCGGGCAGTATCTGCCCACTGAGCTGCCCTGGATAAGCGAAGAAGAACGGGAAAAGAGCGTCCGTCTTTCGTGTCAGCTGAAGGTAAAGCAGGACATGCGGATACGTATCCCGGAAGAGCTTTTCAATGTCAAAGAGTATGACACGACCGTCAAGCGCATTCGGGATCTCACCCACGATATCAAGGAGGTGACTCTTACTCTGAATGAACCTAATACCATCGATATGGTCGCCGGACAGTTTGTCCAGTTTCAGGTACCGGAATATGAGCTCACCGACGAGCCGGTGTATCGGGCCTATTCCATGTCCTCGCCGCCTTCAAGTACAGGAGAAATCGAACTGGAGATCCGGCTGGTTCCAAACGGAATCTGTACCACCTACGTGCATAAATACCTGAAAGAGGGAGACCAGGTAACCATCAATGGTCCCTACGGAGATTTCTTCCTGAGAGATACGGACCGTGAGGTCGTCTGCATAGCAGGCGGTTCGGGTATGGCTCCGATAAAGTCGATTCTGCTTGATATGCTCGATAAGGGCATCAACCGCAGGGTCCGGTACTTCTTCGGCGCCCGTACCAAAAAAGACCTCTTCCTGATTGATGAGATGCGGGAACTTGAAAAGAAACTGCCCGACTTTCAGTTCATTCCTGCCCTCTCGGAGCCGGAACCGGAGGATGAATGGGATGGTGAGGTCGGACTTATTACTGATGTACTGGACCGTCACATGGAGAGCGGTGACAATGTGGAAGGATATCTCTGCGGAAGCCCGGGAATGATCGATGCCTGCGTGAATGTACTCACAAAAAACGGTGTTCCCGATGAACTTATCTATTTTGACAAGTTCGGCTGATCCGCAGTTTTCATATTCTGAATGAGAGGAGGAGCGATACCATGAAACAGACCCAGCAAATGAAGCGGGCCCAGGCAAACATGGCTCCCGGCGTGCTGACTCTGGAAGGTTTTCTGGGCAGGGATCAGCGCCACCTGCTGGATATTATCATAGAGGATGAGGCTGTCGTTCAGCGTCTGGATGTCAGCCACGAGACAATAGCCAGGCGGATGCAGTTTCTTCGGGACGGAGGCGAAAAGGGGCTGGGAGAGTTCGTAACTGTTGAACCCGGAATCCTTGTCCGGGTCGATTCGGTACGGGGTAAACTGCCGTGCCCTTTCGAAGATCAGGGGCTGTTCGAGAAAACCACCACGACCGTACGCAACGAAAGGATCAACAAGGATATCTCCTATTCCGACCTGCATATTCACCTTATCCGGGAACACGGTTTTTACGAAGGAAAGGGATTTGCCTTCCGGCTTGAACCGAAAGAGCTGGTAGAAATTCTCGAGGTGCCTCGCCTGGAGTCCTGATTTTCCGTACACCGAATATTTAATCCTGATGATCCTTTAACTATTCCCCCTTTCTTAGGGGGAATAGTTCTCTTTACTATATAAGTATTATTTATTATAATCACCAAATAACTCAAAATACTAAAATAATGTTGATTCGTTTGTCTTTGTTGCGGTAGCTGCAACACAGTGCGGTTATAAATATAGTGGACAAGAGGAGTTATCAGCTACATGACAGGGACTTTTGGATGAAATCTACCGGCAATAAGAGTGAACGTCTGATTCAGCTGGAACTGCTTCTGCTATCTCATCCCGAGGGGCTCAGGAGGGCGGAAATCGCCCGCCGCTTAGGGGTGCATCGGGCCACTGCAGGACGCTACATCGACGATCTGAGTGCCCGTATTCCCCTCTGGGAACAGGATTTTCGTATAGGAATCCAGCCCTCACAATCCAGTCAGCTGGAACATATGGGACTGCTGGAAGGATTGAGCTTTTATCTTGGTCTCAGGTCCTTTGCCGAGAAGGCGCTGTACCGATTTCCGGAAGGGGCTGCGGCTATCCGAAAACTCTCCTCTTTCGTAAAAGCTTACTCCCCGGCCCTGGGCAAACATTTAGATGATCTTTCCGATACCCTTGACGTGACAGACAGGGAGGACAGGCCTGCCTACTGGGAACAGCTTGAACGTATTGGTGAGGCGTGGCTCAGTACACGCCCGGTTCGGCTTGAGTTCTTTAATGGAGAAAAAACGCTTATCCTGAATTGCCTGATCAGTGATATCCGCATGAACAGCGTATCTCCGGGAATCCTGATTTGTATAAGCCTTCTCGATGACGGGAAAAATGCGTATCGGGAGCTTGACCTGTCGAGGATCGTCTCGGTTGGCTATGCCATGGGCAGGAACACTGTTCCGTCGAAGCAAGAAAAATAGATTTGACAGATCTCCGCTTTTTCCCTATATTGTTAATAACAATTCCTACCTGTTAAGGCGCTTAATAATAATGAGAACAACGATACAACGAAAGGTGATTCTGGAACAGCTGCAGACCCACGTCGATCATCCCGGGGCTGATACAATCTACTCTGAAGTACGGCAGGTCCTTCCCCGCATCAGCCTGGGTACGGTGTACAGAAATCTTGACGTACTGGCGAACAAGGGAATTATTCAACGTCTGGAGGTCGGCGGAGACCATGCCCATTTTGACCCGAATCCGGAGATTCATCCCCATTTCTTCTGCACCCGCTGCCGTCGGGTTTCGGATTTGAAGTGGAAGAACGGGCAGTCTCCGGCATGGACGGATATCATTGAGGCTGAATCTCTTGAAGGGCTGGTGATAGACGGAGGCTCCCTTGTCCTGGAAGGGGTATGCTCCGACTGTTCCGCCAAAGACAAATAGCGCAATTCAGTTTTTCGGCTCCGGTATGTACAATACCGGAGGAGAGATATATAGAACGGAGGATTCCTATGGCTAAAAGAATGGAAGTGTACAAATGTGAACAATGCGGAAACATCGTGGAAGTACTCTACGGAAGCGTGGGCGAGCTGGTCTGCTGCGGAGAACCCATGACCCTTCTCGAGGAGAAGACCGCTGACAAGACTACGGAAAAGCATGTTCCGGTAATTGAAAAGACCGCCGACGGTTACAAGGTCACTGTTGGAAGCACCATACACCCGATGACAGAAGAGCATCATATTCAGTGGATCGAACTGATCGCCGATGGTGTTTCGTATATCCAGTACCTGAAACCGGGAGACGAACCAGTTGCAAATTTCTGTATTAGCGCCGATAATGTAAGTGCCCGTGAACACTGCAATGTTCATGGTTTATGGAAATCCTGAGGAAAAAGGAGTCTGATGTGAAGCGTTATGTGTGTGATGCCTGCGGATATATCTATGATCCTGCAGAAGGTGACCCCGACAACGGAATCAAACCTGGTACTGCTTTCGAAGACCTTCCCGATGACTGGACCTGTCCTGTTTGCGGAGTCGGTAAGGAAGACTTTTCTCCGGAGGAATAAGATTCTCCGGCTCGTATCAGAAAACCCCTGGTCCTGCAGACTGGGGGTATTTTTATACCCTCCGTCTATACGGGATCAAATAATTCTTTGCCAACGTAGCAGATGGGGCAGGTCCAGTCATCCGGTAAATCCTCGATGGGTGTCCCGGGAGGAATCCCCTGGGTGTCATCGCCGACTTCCGGGTCGTAAATGTAGCCACAGTTTGTACAGATGTATTTGGTCATCCTCGTCCCTCCATTGTATGCAAATCCTATACCTTGAAATACTTGGCCTCGGGATGATGGACAATAAAAGCTGAGGTTGTCTGCTCGGGGACCATTTGTCCCTCGCCGCTTAAGCTTACGCCGATCTTTTCCGGTGCCAGGAGATCAAAAATAACTTCGTTTCCCTTCATGTCCGGACAGGCCGGGTAACCGAAGGAGTAGCGGGAACCCCGATATTCCTGAACTACAAAGGCATCGATTCCGGAGCCGTCTTCTTCGGCAATACCCAGTTCCAGGCGCACCTGGCGGTGCCAGTATTCCGCAAGGGCTTCGGCCAGCTCTACCGATAAGCCGTGAAACAGCAGATACTCCTTGTATTTGTCCGAGGCGTAGAGTTCCCGAGACTTGTTCTGTGCCGTCTCTCCTATGGTTACCACCTGAAGGGCAATCAGGTCCGGCCCCTCTTTTCGGGAACGGAAATAGTCGGCCACACAGAGGTGGGGAGGTTCTGTCTGACGCGGGAAGCTGAAGCGGCCCTGCTCCTTTTCCGTTTCCGGATTCAGGATAACCACGTCATTTCCTTCGCTGTAACAGGGGAAATAACCGTAAACCACCTTGGGATTGAAGAGCCCCTCGCGGATTCCCCGTTCCTTCAAATCTTCAAAAAGCGGCCGAACCTCCGTCTGCAGCAGTCCCTCGTATTCTTCCGCCGATAAGGCGCCCCGGCGGTATCCCCAGCGTCCCCGGAACAGGACCTGCTCGGTGAGGAGGGGGTAGATTTCCGTAAGGGGAATCTCCTTTACCACCCGGGAGCCGTAGAAGGGTGCCTGGGGCACGCTGACTTTCTTTGGCGCTTCCGCTTTTACGCCTGAAGATACCTTCCGTTGTGGGGGGACTTTTTTCTCTGCCGCCCTGGTGGACTGCAGCGTCCCGTCCTTCAGGCTGTTCATGGCCGCCAGACCGGCAAAGGCATCGGGACAGTAGACAACCGGTGCAGAGAGGGCGGGGACACAGTCATTGGCTACGTAGTCCCTGGTAAGAGCAGCTCCTCCCAGCAGAACGGGAACATGAATCCCCCGGCGCTCCATCTCTTCCAGGTACTCCTTCATGATGGCGGTGGATTTTACCAATAGGCCGCTCAATCCCACGGCCTGAGAGCCGGTTTCTTCTACCTTCTGGATGATGGTCTCTATCTCGCATTTTATTCCCAGGTTATGGACCACGTAACCGTTGTTGCTGAGGATTATGTCCACCAGGTTCTTTCCAATATCGTGGACGTCTCCCCGGACGGTGGCAAGGACTATCTGAAAAGAAGCCTGGGCTTCGGTCTTTTCCATAAAGGGTTCAAGGCAGGAAACAGCCTTTTTCATTACTTCCGCCGACTGAAGTACAAAGGGAAGCTGCATCTTTCCGGAACCGAAGAGCTCTCCTACCTCCTTCATGGCAGGAATAAGAAGGGTATTGATTATTTCAGTTGGAGATATCTCCTTCATCAGCTCTTCAAGAAGCTCTTCGATACCGGATTTACTGCCGCCGATAACCCTTCTGGAGAGTCGTTCCTGCACAGAACCCTGAGAGTCGTCAATCTCCTCCCGTTCCGTTCCCTCCTTGCCTTCGAAAAAACGGATAAAGCCGAAAAGCGGATCTTTGCCCCGATTGTAGATAAGATCCAGGGCCTGCTTCTTTTCGTCCTCGGGGATTGAGCTCAAGGGCATGATCTTTCGAACATTGACGATGGCCGCGTCCAATCCGGCTCTGATTGCCTCATCCAGAAAAAGGGAGTTCAATACCTCCCGGGAGTATGAGGAGAGTCCGAAGGAGATGTTGCTTACACCCAATACGGTACGCGATCCAGCACAGGCTTTCTTGACTCGCCGGATTCCCTCCATTGTCTCGATACCTGCAGTACGCAGGCTCTCATCACCGCTGCCCAGGGTAAAGGTGAGGGTATCGAAGAGCAGGTCTCCCGGGGGGATTCCCTCCTCCTCCACGGCTATCCGGTAGATGCGCTTTGCTATCTCCTCTTTTCGTGAGGCCTCTTTGGCCATCCCTTTTTCGTCGATGGTCAGGGCGATCAGGGCCGATCCGTAGCGTTTTGCAAGACGACATATCCGTCGAGCCCGTTCCTCTCCGTCTTCCAGATTGATGGAGTTGATGATGGACTTGCCACCGATCATTTTGAGGGCCTCTTCCAGAACTTCCGGCGACGTGGAATCGATCACCAGAGGAAGATCCACCTGGGTCACTATTCTCGACAGGGCTTCCTTCATGTCCCTGACCTCGTCACGCCCGGTGTAGGCGACACACAGGTCCAGGGCGTGAGCGCCGGAGGCTGCCTGCTCCCGGGCTACATCGAGAATCCCATCCCAGTCCTCCTTCAGCAGCTTGTTCCTGAACAGCCGCGAGCCGTTGGTGTTTGTGCGCTCACCAATGAGAAAGGGGGGCGGCTCCTGGGAGAGCTCTTTTTCCGAAAAGAGGGAACTGACGGCTTCCATGGCCTGAATTTTCCTGGCCGCGGGTGTAACGGTGGCAATCTGCCGGGAAAGCTGGGCAATATAGGATGGGTCCGTACCGCAGCAGCCGCCGATTATAGCCGCCCCCTCGGAACTGACCATCTCCGCCAGGGGACGTGCGAAGTCTGCGGGCTCAAGAGTATAGACTGTCTGCCCGCCCCGGTTTTCCGGCATACCGGCGTTGGGCATGACAAAAACCGGTCCCGGAAAGAACCGGGAGGCCTCGTGGATATAACTGCGCATCCTGTCCGGTCCGGTGGCACAGTTGAGTCCAAGAAAGGCAAGGGGAAAGGGGCTTAAAGCCGTAATTACCGCCCCGATGCTGGAGCCGATAAGCAGGGTTCCCGTAGTTTCAATGGTTACCGAGACTCCTACCGGAATGGATGTCCCCATTTCTGCACGCTGATCTATCGCTGCAATAAGGGCGGCCTTGATCTGCAGCAGGTCCTGGCAGGTCTCGATAATCAGGAGGTCAGCACCTCCCTCGATCAGGCCCTTAACCTGCAGTTTGTAGGATTCGTAGAGATCATCGAAGCTGATCTGCCCCAGGGACGGAAGCCTGGTCCCCGGGCCCATAGAGCCGGCAACGTAGCGCGGTTTTTCCTGGCTTGAATATGCATCCGCCGCCTTCCGGGCGATCCGGGCGGCGGCGCGGTTTATCTCGACAATCCGATCTTCAAGCTCATATTCCGCAAGGACGACCCTGTTTCCGCCGAAGGAGTTAGTCTCTATTACGTCTGCTCCCGCTTCAAGGTAGCGGCGGTGTATATCTTCTATGGTATCCGGCAGTGTCAGGTTCAGGATTTCGCTGCAGCCGGGTTTATTGTCCCAGTCGGCATCGCTTAAGTCCAGGTTCTGTATTTGTGTTCCCATTGCCCCGTCGAAAACAACGGGACCCTGTTTGATTCGTTCAAGGAAGTTCATTGCTTCACATTACCGAAAATACCGTTCTTACGGAAGGCCGGGAAGCGAAAAAGCCCGCCTTTGGCAGGCGGGCATGGCGGCGTTTTTTTAAATACTCTTTATTTATCCTATTGCATCGGAACCGGTTTCTCCGCTTCTGATACGTATAGTTTCTTCCAGGGGCACGATAAATATCTTTCCGTCGCCGATATTTCCCGTCTTGGCCCCTTTAATGATTGCGTCAGTGGTTTTCTTGACAAAATCATCGTTGACGGCGATCTCGATCCGGACCTTCTTGAGAAGGTTAACCTCGATCGCGACTCCGCGATATGTTTCGGTAAAGCCCATCTGCTGACCGCAGCCCAGGGCGTTGGTTACGGATATCTTGTAGACCTCCGCGCGGTAGAGTTCCTGCTTTACTTCGTTCAGTTTGTCGGGCTGAATATATGCAATAATCAACTTCATCCCCAACCTCCTTACATGTTCTGAAAAATCTGGAAGCCCGAGTAGGACTCCGTTCCATGCTCGCCGATATCCAGTCCCTGCATTTCCTCTTTTTCGCTTACCCGCAGACCCATGCTTGCCTTAATTACCGTGAACAGCAGCAGGGCACCCAGAAAAGCCCAGGCGAAGACCGCAGCTATACCAAGCAACTGAACACCCAGAAGTGATACTCCACCGCCGTAAAACAGTCCCAGACCTACATCGGGGTTGCTCGAGAAGAGTCCTACAGCCATGGTTCCCCATGCTCCGCAGACCCCGTGAACGGAGATGGCTCCCACCGGATCGTCGATGTGCAGAACCTTGTCGATAAACTCGACGCTGGCTACGACCAGAATTCCGGCAATCGCACCGATCATGACCGCCGCTCCGGGGCTTGTTACCCCCGTGGGGGCTGTAATTCCAACCAGTCCTGCCAGGGCGCCGTTCAGGGACATGGATGGATCGGGCTTACCGAACCATATCCAGGAGGTAGCCATGGCCAGGATTGCTCCAGCAGATGCAGCCAGGGTTGTAGTTGTGGCGACAGCGGCTATGGACAGGTCGGTGCCGGAAAGGGTGGACCCTGCATTGAAACCGTACCAGCCGAACCAGAGAATGAATACACCCAGGGCGGCAAGGGGCATATTGTGCCCGGGAATGGCCTTTACGGTTACCTTGTCACCGACCTTGACGTATTTTCCGATCCGCGGACCGAGAACCATGGCGCCGGCAAGGGCCGCCCAGGCACCAACGGAGTGTACCACGGTGGACCCTGCAAAATCGTGGAACCCAAGTTCCGCAAGCCATCCGCCTCCCCAGATCCAGTGACCGGATACAGGATAGAGCAGGCCCGAGATAAACACCGAATAAACGATGTAGGCGGAAAATCTGGTTCGTTCCGCCATGGCCCCTGAGACGATAGTAGCGGCAGTGGCGGCAAAAACGACCTGAAACATCCAGTCCCGGAATATGGCCGACATGTCGGAGACGCCGTAGCCTTCCATTGACTCCGGGGTGTAGGAAAGGAAAAACCCGTTTGAACCGATCAGTCCGCCCAGAGCGTCGGCACCGTACATCAGACCCCAGCCGATTGCCCAGAAGACAACTGCACCGGCTGAAAAATCCATCAGGTTCTTCATGAGGATGTTCGAGGCGTTTTTTGCCCGGGTCAATCCTGTTTCCACCATGGCAAAACCGGCCTGCATAAAGAATACCAGAGCCGCTGACAGTATCAGCCAGATCATGTCGAAGGCGTCACTGTACAGGGCGAGGGTTTCGCTTGTCTCATCGGCAACCACGGACATGGATGCCAGGGCAAGCAGGACAACAATTACGAAGACTCGTTTCATAAACTCCTCCACAAAGGATGTGCTCAATTCATCCTTGTAAAAGCAGGAGACGTGCCAAGTTTTGCTGAAATTGTGTATGAATGGATAAGTCCTTGTTGTACAAGTAATAGATAGGGAGAATTTGTTAAAGTTGCAGTTTGTACTACCTTCGGAAATGTGTCCGTATTTTCTTTAACCTACATTATTGTAGCCTGTTAAGGCTTTTTGTACATTGCTGTAGGTTTGTGTATTTCTGTCATTCCTTGTTGTATATAACGGAGCCCGGGGCTACAGAGCTGACGATCCAGGTGTTTCCACCGATTATCGAACCCTTGCCAATGACGGTTTTGCCTCCCAGAATCGTGGCGTTGGCGTAGATAATTACATCGTCTTCAATGTCAGGATGGCGTTTCAATCCCCGCTTGGGTGTACCGTCCTTGTCGAAGGGAGAGAGGGCCCCCAGGGTAACCCCCTGGTAGATTTTAACATTTCTGCCTATGGTACAGGTCTCTCCGATTACCACGCCGGTACCGTGGTCGATAAAAAATCCGGGTTCAATCCGTGCGCCGGGGTGGATGTCGATTCCGGTTTTAGAGTGAGCCCGTTCGCTCATGATTCTCGGGATGATCGGAACTCTCTGGGTGTAGAGGCAGTGGGCTACCCGGTGGGTCGCTATGGCTTCGATGAAGGGGTAACTCAAAACGATCTCGTCAAAGGAGGCTGCCGCGGGGTCTCCGTCATAGGCTGAGCGGATATCTTCGATAAGCTGTCCGCGTATCAACGGCAGATCCTGAAACAGGGTCGATATCACCTGGGTTACCTGGTCCTCACGCCGGTCCTCGTCCTTTGTTTCCCTGGAAAAAATCCTGTTCAGGTGCTGTTTCAGGAGCGCTGCTGCCTCCAGCAGGGAGGTATGCAGAAAGAAGTGGAGATCTTCACCGGTGGTGGGACAGCGTACTCCGTAACGGCCGGGAAAGAGTACAGAGTGCAGGGTGTCCAGAATTCGATAAATCTCGTCCCGGGCGGTAATCGACAGGGAATCGTCGTCTTCCAGATGATATTCCGAGTTGATGCTTTTTTCTATCTGACTTACAACTCCGGGCAGGGAGATATCCAGCCATTTACGCAGCTTGTCCATACTCCTACTCTCCGGTCTTGTCCCCGGTCTGTCAAGATGTTTGGGCCTGCTCTTCCTGTTTCCTGGCAATCAGTTCAAGATAAATTGCGTTGAGGGTTTCTGCCATGCTGCGGCTGCTCCAGTTTTTGGAATACTCCATGGCTTCCAGAGATTTACGCTTCCATAAATCCGGGTCATCCAGCAGGTCACGCACCCTGGCGGTAAAAATCTCAAGATCCTCGGGAACCATGAAACCACCATTATCTCCGTTCATTACAATCCTGGTACCCATCTCGCCAATGGCAACAACAGGGGTCCCGCTCATCATTGCTTCTATGGTTACCAGACCCTGGGTTTCAGTTTTCGACGCGAAAATAAACACATCCGCCAGGGCATAAAGATCCCGGACTTTGTCTCTCGGTACATAGCCTGTAAAAGCTATCTTTTCGCTGAGGTTTTCCTTGATGGCCCTTTTCTTCAGATCCGCCAGGTATGGTCCGCCGCCGGTTATTACGAAACGCGTTTCCGGGTGGGTTCTTTGAATGAGTCCGAAATGGTCCAGAAGAAAATCCATGTTCTTTTCCCGGGTGACCCTTCCGACATAGAGCAGAATGGGATGTCCTTTAAGAAAAGGATACTCATCGAATAGAAAGGAGTTTCTTCTGGCTTCAGAGCGGTCGACGTTACCGAACTCCTCTTCCGGAACGCCAGTAGGAAGTACATCAATCTGTTTTTTAATACCGTAGGAGAGAAGCACCTGCTTCATTGGTTCAGTCGGGGTTATTACCCGGTCCACCGACTTGAGGGCAGTGCGCTGCATGGTGCGGGCCACCTGGCGCCCGATCTTGTCAGGGAAGGGGAGGTAGAGATTGATATATTCCTCCCAGTAGGTATGGCAGGTAAAAACAACCGGAATATTACGTTTATGTCCGTATTTGAGAACCATCATTGAAAGTTCGAACTCGGTCTGACAGTGAATTATATCGGGCTGAATCCTTTTCAGGAGCCGGAATATTTTCCATCGTTCGGTTTTCCAGACCAGACGGTCCTCCGGGCTGAAGATAAACTGAAAGGATTTAAAACGGTGAATAGTGGGGTCCGAGGTGTTCTCCATGTTTGGGTATTTGGGGGCGATGATATGGACTTCATGACCCATCTTTTCAAATTCCCTTTTAAATGCGTCTATGGAGACGGTTGCTCCGTTGCATCGGGGCCAATAGGTGTCGGTAGCAAAGACGATCTTCATGAAAATCCCTCACTTGAAAGCAGAGTCTTTGTCAGGAAACAGTCTACTCCTCCTTCTTTGCATAGGCAAGTGGAAACAACGGCAAACTATACGCACGTTCAGGTATCAACACGGTATTCACAATATATCCACATAAACATCTTTTGTTATTTCCATAAAGTGTGATATGCTCTATTTAGCTAAAAAGACCAGGGAGAAATGTTAATGCTCGATGCAGCGTTTTCTGTGGGTTATATGATTCTATTTGGAAGTATTTTCGGATGTATTTTCCTCGGACTCTTTAGATGGAACAGCGAGGAGAAGGATCCCCTGGAGGATCAGCAAGAGGGAGCCTGAGCCGGTCGTTCGACCGGCTTATTTTTTTTATCAGGACTCAAGATATTATTTCCGCTTTTTCCGCGGCGCTCTTCTAAAGTAAATCTGTTTGCCCGGGGCGTTGTTCTGGACTTTTTCTTCTATTTCAAAAAGATTGGTGGCGGTTATCAGATCGCTCAGCTTCTTGAAACCATAGTTTCGCGGATCAAAGTCCGGGGTTTTTTTGGCGATGTTCTGTCCGATATTTCCAAGATAGGCCCACCCGGAATCGTCGGCAGAGGCCTCTACTGCTGTTCGCAGAATATGGACAAGCTTGGAGTCCTGGCGCAGTTCGTTTATGGTCATCCGCCGCTTGTTGCTGGTCTCTTCGTCATCCTCTTCTTCATCGGAGTATTCACGGAGTATCTCTGTATAGATAAACTTGTCCACCGCGGCGACAAAGGGCTTGGGTGTCTTCTTTTCGCCGAAGCCGTATACCGTTTTTCCCGCTTCCCTCAGCCGGGCGCAGAGTTTGGTATAATCAGAATCAGAGGAGACGATGCAGAAGCCGTCGATATCCCCCGTATACAGCATATCCATGGCATCAATGATCATTGCCGAATCCGTTGCATTTTTGCCGGTGGTATAACTGAACTGCTGAATCGGCTGGATGGAATAGTCCAGAAGAGTCTCCTTCCAGCTCCGCAGTTTCTGGCTTGTCCAGTCGCCGTATATCCTTTTTACACTGGCGGTCCCGTATTTGGCGATTTCCGCCAGGAGCCCGTCGATAATCGAGGCCTGGGCGTTGTCGGCATCGATGAGCACCGCGAGCTTTTCCAAATTATTCTCTTTCATGCTTCTCCTATCCTACTCTCCTGACAGAATCTGTGCAAGGATCTTATAGTGTTCAGAACCGTGGGGATGGATTCATTGCAACCCCACGATTCTGAACACTAGTTCTATGATGAAAGATCGATACGGAAGGACCGGTGAATTCTGCTGCGCCGGGCAAAGTCCGGTGGAATGCTCTTTGAGCTGAGTTCTTCTACCTTGTACCGCTCAAAAAGTTCCGCATCCGGTTCAAAACGGCTGAAATTCGTACAGAAAATGATTGTTCCTCCAGGGCGCATGATTCTCGAAGTCAGATCAATGAGAGTCCCGTGGTCCCTCTGTACATCAAAGTCCCGCCGCCTGTCCTTTGAATTCGAGTAGGTGGGAGGGTCGATATAGGCAAGATCAAAGCGCTCCGCTTCTTTGGCCGCCGAACGGAGAAATTCGATGCTGTCCGCCTGGCGTACACGGTGTGTACCCATGTCCATAGTATTGAGACGATAATTGTCCTGTCCCCACCGAAGGTAACGGGAAGAGGCATCCACGCTCAGGCTTGATACGGCACCGCCTGCAGCGGCCGCAACGGTGGCGCTGCAGGTGTAGGCAAAGAGGTTCAGGAAACGTTTTCCGTTCGAAAGTCTCCGGATAATCCGTCGCAGCTCCCGGCTGTCCAGAAATAGGCCGGTATCCAGGTATTCGGAAAAGTTGACAAAAAAACGGAGATCCCCTTCACGGCAGATCAGGCGGTCCGAAGTACCTTCAGCCGGTTTCTGTTTTCCGTATCGGTCGCTGGCGCCCAGTTTTCGGCGTTCCTTCAGAAATATCCCTTCCGAACCGATGCCCAGATACTGTATCAGCCCTTCAACGGCCTCTCTGCGGCGACGTCGTACAGCCCGGGCTTCAATCTGGGGCGGTGCGGCATACTCCTGCAGATGGCACCACTTTTCTTCATAGATATCAACGGCGAAGGCGTATTCCGGCATGTCCTTATCGTAGAGGCGGTAACAGCTGACCGGCCCCTGGTTCAGGTAGTGTTTCAGGGCCTTGCGGTTCTTTTTTAGCCGGTTCACGAACATCTGCGTACCCTGGGAAGGGCTGTACTCTTTAATTGCCGCATGGACAAGCTGTACCGGAATGGGCCCGTTGGAAAGCTTATGAATCTTCTCCGCCTGTATTCCCGTGGCGAGGCCCATCTCCTTGTCGGGGGAGAGAAAGGCTATTCTCCAGCCCGGAAAGGTCCGACGGGCGCTGAGTCCCAGGTCCGTGTAGATAAGCTCTGCCTGGGCAGATGTCTCAAGCCGTTCTCCGTAGGGAGGGTTTGTCGCGATCAGTCCCGGTGTTGTTCCGGGTCTGGGTGCAGCCTTGTGAACCGGACATTCGTGAATCTGCACAATCCCTTCAAGTCCGGCACAGCGGACACTTTTACGGGCGATGCTCACGGCTTTTGGGTTCTTGTCGCTGCCGTCGATGCTGACT
The DNA here is from genome assembly GCA_964554875.1 of uncultured Spirochaetaceae bacterium. Taxonomy (GTDB): domain Bacteria; phylum Spirochaetota; class Spirochaetia; order JC444; family Marispirochaetaceae; genus Marispirochaeta. The sequence goes on from CAZKQJ010000002.1 coordinate 138,130, forward strand.
GGCATCTTCTCCAGCCTGGCATAGGCCTCCTGATTGGCCTGACGGTATTCCTCCCGGATCCTTTCAAGAAGCTTCCGGTCGTGCTGCCGCCAGCCCTGACCTCCCTGATCGGGGCGAAGGGGGCCCGGCGCGATCTCTCCCGCCATGAGAGCGGCTTCCATGCAGAGGGTGCCGCTGCCGCAGAAGGGATCGTAGAAACCCCCGCCGGATGCGGCGATCCCGGGCCAGTCCGCACGGTAAAGTACAGCCGCCGCGAGGTTTTCCCTCAAAGGAGCCTGGACGCCTTTTCCGCGGTACCCTCGACGATGAAGGCTTCCGCCGCCGATGTCGACGGAGATATCCACCTCCTGCTGATGGATTCGGACGGCAAGAATCGTATCGGGGTTTTCGGTATCCACATCCGGCCGGCTCCCAAAGCGATCCCGCAGTCGATCCACTATGGCGTCCTTGATCTTCAACACTGGAAAATTCGTATGACGGAAGAGGCTGCTTTTTACGTTTCCATCTATGCGAAAGCTCGAATTCGGGGAGATATGGTCCTCCCAGGGAAGCTCGCGAATTTGCCTGTAGAGCTCATCGGCAGTATCTATAATAAAAGATGAAACTGGAAATATTAGCCGAGTTGCGCTACGATTCTCCATGAGGAAGCGGTATACCGGTTCGTGTTCCGCGGAGAACTCCACTCCCCGGGGACCTGATGCGGTAAGGGTGATTCCCATCCGGTTGATCTCTGCAGAAAGGAGATCTTCACAGTGGGGAAGGGGGATTGCACGAACAGTTATCATTGGCATTGCTGTACTATAGATGGTAACTCCGGCTTGTCTCAAGGGGTGTCAACCCGGGCCGGTGAGCTGACGACAATCAAACAATAAAGGTCGAAAGAAATACGCGTAATGCGTAAAGGAGCGATGATTATGAAGAAGAAAAGAGTACCCATCGGAAAGTTTCTGGTTGCCAGGGGACTGCTCTCAGTGGAAGAGGAGCGGGCCGTAGCTGCAGAGCAGAAAAATCTGGATGAGGACGATTACGAAGCTTTTGGACGTATTGCTGTACGCAAAGGCTTCATTACCGCCGAGGCTGTAAAAGCGGCCATGAAGGAGAGGTCACGGCTGGAAAAGAACTCCTGAGGACGGCTGTTCCATTATCAGGTATTATGAGATATAGTTAAAGCATGATAAAAGCGATTTCCCGTTTCGTGCGGATGATAGTATTCGCGTGTTTTGTCCTATCGGTACTGCTGCTTGCTTCCTGCGTCGCTTCACCCCCTCAGGATACTCTCCAGGCGGAGTTTGGAGCTCCTTCGATGGACAAATCCGCAGGACGAAGAGCCCCGATGCCGGAGACTGCATCCGAGTCTATAGCAGTCTCCTTTTCCAATGCTGCTGAAGCCCCCGAACCTGCACCTGTCCCGCGACAGAGAATATATTCAGCCTCCGTCGAGCTGGAAGTCACCAGAAAGGATGAAGCTATAGATGCAATCGAATCCATGGCAGTCAAGCTTAATGGCCGGATCGACGGTATCTATCCGGAGAGTATCATCGTACGGGTGCCGGCGGATAACTTTCTGGGCTTTCTCCGGGACCTGGCGTCCGTGGGAAAGGTCCTTGACAAACGCATCGATGCTTTCGATGTAAGCGACCGTCTTGCAGATACACAGACGCGGCTGCGTCTTGCCCGGGATGCCAGGGAGAGACTCTATCTGCTGCTTGAAAAAACTGAAGATACGGATGAGCGCCTGAAGATCCTGCGGGAAATCCGGCGTCTGACAGAAACCATCGAGGCCCATGAGGCACAGCTTGCGACTCTGCAATCCCGGATCGCCTACTCCAGGGTAAGCGTTGCTCTGAAGTCCCGTACTGCTTCTGCGGGGGCGGTCAGGGAAAGGATACCTTTTCCCTGGATGCGGGAGCTGAACCCTTTCGCCGTTACCCTGCCGCAGCTGAAAAAGCGCGTCCCCCTCGATCTGGGCGCCGATTTCGCGGTGTTTAAAGACCCCCCCGAAGGGGAAGCCTTCTATGCCGAAAGTGCAGGGAGTTCCATTGTGAGGCTCGGAAGCCTCTCGAATGAACCGGACGGGGATGCCCTGTTCTGGCAGAAAAGCATGCTCTACTATCTTACGCCTCTTTTTGCCGAGGTCGTCCCCATGGAACTACAGGGGAACGAACCGATCTATGGGGTAAGCTGCCGTATTCCCGGCAGTCCGGGATTTCACTATGAGGTTTACGCGGTGCCTCGTAAAGGAGAGCTCTACATTGCTGAAGGGGTTTTTCCGGAAAGTGATTCTCCTGTTTTGGTGGAACGCTTCCGTACTGCGCTTACGGAGGCACTGCCGTGAAGGGACGAATCGGTATATCGGGAATCCTTGTTTTTCTGTTTCTGCTTGTTTCGCCCCTCTCCTTTACCGACAGCACAACCGATGCTTCAGTTTCCTATTATGTAGAAGCGCGTCTGGTGGTCTATGATTCGGATATCGCAGGTGACCGTATCGTGGACTGGTTTGACTCCTCGGGAGGTTACTTTACTGCCCGTCACGGAGAATATGTGGAAGGACGCATTCCCTCGGGGATGCTCGAAGGTATACAGGAGCGGCTCAAAGGTTTTGGCGAGGAACTTCAGGATTATACCCTGATTGCTTCTGATGTAAGCGAAGAGCTGCACAGAGCCGAAGCATCCCTCGCATCACGGGAGGAGGTCCTGTCCAGGAATCTGGAGTTCCTGGGGGGAGCTGATTTTTCCGGGACCCTGGCCATTGAGCGGGAGATACGCGATCTTATCGGCGAGATAGAGCGGCTTCGTGTACAGATAAACCGGCTGAAAGACAGTATCCGCTTTGCCGTAGTTCATCTGAATCTGCGAAGCCAGGGGCATTTTCCCGGCAGTGGAAAAGTGTCCAGCTTTGCCTGGATAAACAGCCTGGATTTTTACTCCTTTATGGAGGACGAACCTCGAAAGCGGCGTTTTAGCTGGCTGCCCCGCTTTGGTCCCGTGAATGAGGGACCGGAGGGTTTTTCCGTTTACCGGGATTCCCGGCTTTTTCGTGCAGTATCCCCGGATGGGGTCCGTATCCGGGTCAGGGTACTTAAACCCGAACCTGTCATGGGGCTCTCGTTCTGGCAGTCCGCGGTGATACAGCATCTGGTCGAATCGGGCTATGAACAGCGTGGAAATGTAACTCGTCTCGGCAGAACCGGCCAGAAAGGCTTTATGGTTCGCTGGCTGCTTCCCTATGGACAGGAGGAATATGTTTATTCCCTGGCTGTAATCCCTGACGGGAAGGAGCTTTGTCTTGTTGAGATTGCCGGTAGACTCGAAGCCTTTGACCTTCACTCTGCTGCAATCGAGGGGTGGATACATGCCCTGTCCGACGAACTGTAGAGACTGTAAAAAGGAGTACCCATGGCCAGGGATGATATGAAGACCTTTGTCATCGACACCAATGTATTCATTCATAAACCGGATTGCATACTCTCTTTTCGTGATAACGAAGTGGTGGTTCCCCTCTGGGTTCTTGAGGAACTGGACAAGCTGAAAACCTTCAGTGATGAAAAAGGGCGCAACGCTCGTCAGGCCATACGCTTTCTGGACGAGGTAGGAAAACACGGAGATCTGAACAAAGGGGCCAAGGTCGGGGACGGGATTATTCTGAAAGTTTCCTTTGCCCAGGCCAACAAGATTCCCGCGGATCTCAGCCGTGAGAAGGTGGATAACAAAATACTCCTGACGGCAATGTCCCTGAAGAGCGAAGGGAAAAAGGTCTTCTTTGTCTCCAAGGATATAAACGCCAGGGTAAAGGCCACGGCTTTGGGTTTGAAAGCAGTGGACTATGAGCGCCAGAAAGTCAATATTCTGGAACTATACCCCGGATGGCGAGAGGTTGAGACCTCCATGGATATCCTTGAACAGCTGCAGCAGGGGGAACGCGTTCCCTGGGAGCAGAAGCTCTTTACCAATGAGTTTGTCCTTGCCGGACATCCAAAAAGCGAGACCCGGATACTCGGTCAGCATCGGGACGGTATGGTGCAGCCTATTCTTGGAGAAATGGAGGCTGTCAGCGGTATTGTTCCCCTGAACGAAAAACAGCGCATGGCTCTGGAGCTGCTGCAGGATCCGGATATCCGGCTGGTGAGTCTGGTGGGCAAGGCAGGAACCGGAAAAACTCTGCTGGCCATCGCAGCCGGACTCTCCCAGGTTCTGGAGCAGACTGCCTACAAACGGGTCCTTGTAAGCCGGCCGGTAGTTCCCATGGGGAAAGACATCGGGTATCTGCCGGGAGCTAAAAACGAGAAGATCTCCCACTGGATGCAGCCTCTATTTGATAACCTGGAATATATTCTTTCGGTGTATAAAAAGCAGAACATCAAGAGTGTGGATTCCCTCCTTAATAACAATCTTCTGGAACTGGAGGCTCTGACCTATATCCGGGGAAGATCCCTGCCGGACCAGTACATCATCATTGATGAGGCCCAGAACCTTTCACCCCATGAGATCAAGACGATCGTCAGCCGGGCAGGGGAGGGAACCAAGGTGGTTTTGACAGGAGATCCCTACCAGATTGACAGTCCCTACCTGGATTCCAGCTCCAACGGACTGACCTACCTGGTGGAGGCCATGAAGGGGCAGCCCCTCTTTGGCCATGTAACCCTGGATAAATCGGAGCGCAGTGCCCTGGCGGAACTGGCGGCGGAACTGCTGTAACGATTTGGCATGCGTATGCCGACAATGAAAAAGATATGAAGTACAGGTATTCCATTATTCTGCTTCTCCTGTCGCTCCTCATGGCAACCTTGTTTGGAGAAGTGAGCTTCTCGGATCTGCGGCTCTCCTCTGACGACATCCTGCTGTTTAAAGCCGATGCAGCTTCCCCGAGTTTTGGCAGCTATTCAACCCTCTTCCAGGCCGATCTGTCCACCGGGCACATGAGGCAGCTCACTTTTTTCCCGGAGCAGGTGGCCCTGATTAACGGTGGAGAGAGCCTTCAGATCCAGAACCGTTTCGGGGTATTCCGCAGCGACGACTCCCTCGGGAACATGCGTCCTCTCAGTACCTTTAATGCCTTCGTAAACGGCACAGAAATACAGACAGGGAAAATAAATACCATCGGGACCTCGCCTGACGGCCGCTACCTGCTCTATCTAATTTCAACGAGCCACGGTTATGCGGACCTGATGCTGTATCACCTGGGCCGGGAACAGGAATATCTGATCTCCCGCAGGGTCGAAATGGTACTGGACAGTCCCAACGCCTCCTGGGCTCCGAACTCACGATATTTTGTATATCAGAAAGGAGGAGTTCTTCACTATTTCTCCATAGACCAGTTGATGGGGGACAGGGTCATTGATGAAAGCTTCCGGGCTCTGGGAAAAGGGGGGCTCTCCAGTATTCGCTGGGCGGGAAAGAGTGACTTGTACTACGTAACAGGTAACCTTGTCTATCAGGTTTTGAGTCCCGAATTCTTTACCCGTTCTATCTATACCGGACTGTTCGAGGTCGGTCATATTGCAGGAAAGATTCCTTTTGAATTTGATCCGGTCTTCGACAGTTTCTGGGTATCTCCGGAGGGCTCGAAGATTCTGCTGAACAAGGGAGGACAGAACATCTTTCTCTATCCCCTCTCTCCCGATGACTATATCAGTACGGGGGACGCCTCGACGTTGCCGTATCTTTACCTGCCCCGAAACGCTATCGTCAAAAAGGTTCTCTGGTCCTCCGGCGACATCATTACCCTGCTTACCGACGGACTGGTCGAAGGGAGCGACCAGTCACGGCTTTTCCGGCTTAACCTTTCCGCAGGCGATACCCGTTTCAGCCGGGTCGATATCGATGAGGTGGAGAACATGGTTCTCTCCCCGAAAGGCGAATCCTGCGCCCTTCTCCTTCCGGACCGGGTAGATATACGGAACTACTATTCCTTCAACACTCTCCGATCCGTCAGGTACAACAGACCGCTCCATGTTCTGTGGCGCAGCGACACCCAACTGATTATAGCAGGTGCCTACGAGACCAGACTTTACGATTTTGATAATGGAAGCTCTACTGGTATTTCCCTTTCCCAGCATGATACCGCGGGCTTCTCCCCGGAAGGCGCAATTCGTGTCCTCACGCATGACGGGTCTCCCCTGGACCGTGTCGACGAGGCCTGGACAGCAGCCGGGAATAAAGAAATTGTCCCGGTCAATGTGGCCACGGCGAACTATCGGGTATATGTGGAGAACAGGCGCGGCGGGCCCTACCGGAATACCGTCATGGTGCGGGATTTGCATGGTCTGGTTACCGAATCCCTTTTTCGCTACCCGGAAAAACGCTACGATCCCTTTCCTGACAAGGAGGAAGAGCTTGATTTTACCAACTTTAGCCACGGCTCCCGGATCAGGCGCAGAGAAGTTTCTCTTGTTTTCAACGCCATAGACTCAATAGAGGGACTGACCCGGGTCCTGCATACCCTCAAGGATTATGGTATTCGGGGGACCTTTTTTGTAAACGGAGAGTTTATGCGCCGGCATCCAGATGCCGTACGGGAACTTTCTGCCTCCGGCCACGAAGTTGGTTCGCTGTTTTATGCCTATTTCGATATGACGGACAGCCGTTTTGCCGTGGACAAGGAGTTCATAAAACGCGGACTCGCCCGCAATGAGGACGAATATTTCAGGATAACCGGAGACGAACTTTCCCTTTTATGGCATGCCCCGTATTATTTTGTAAACAGTGATATAATTGAAGCGTCCAAAGAGATGAACTATACGTATGTGGGCAGGGATGTAGATCCGCTGGACTGGATCACGCCCTGCAGCTCCGGACGCCTGGCGGAACTCTATGCTCCTGCGGCGGATATACTGGAAAGGATTCTGCGGCACAAGAAACCGGGATCAATCATACCGGTGCGAATTGGCAGAACCCATCCGGAGAGGGAGGATTATCTTTTTAATTCCCTTGATATATTGATTGACGAACTGATATCCTTGGGGTATACACTGGTTCCCGTCAGCGATCTGATGGAACATGCCAGGTAGTTACCGTCTGGATGGTCGGCGGACAGCTCAAGATTACTGCTGCCTCCGTCGATACTATAACTGATAATTACCAGGGAGGGGGGAGTGCTTTGAGTTCAGCAAACCCACTGAATGCATACAAAGAGACCAATATTAAGACTGCAAGTCCTGTTAAACTTGTGATCATGCTCTATGACGAAGCCTTGCGGCAGATAGATACCGCAATAGAGCTGATGGAACAGGGAGATAAACGTCTTGACCGGGTCAATAATGCCATAATCCGGGCACAGGATATGGTTACCGAACTGACGGTATCCCTGGATTTCGAGAAGGGCGGCGATATTGCCAGGAACCTGAATAATATCTACTTCTATTTTAACCAGCAGCTTCTGGATGCCAATATCCGCAAGAAACCTGAGCTCCTCAAGCCGGTACGGAAATTAATGGCTGAATTGCGGGATGCCTGGCAGCAGATCTCGGCAAACTCCAGTGCTTCCATGGACGAAAATGCCAACAGCTACCGCGGCGTCAATATCGCAGGCTAAAGACTCTTCCTACTCAGTGGAACTGAAGGAACGGATACTGCAGGTATCATCCGAGTACCGGCGGGTTCTCGAGTTTCTTGAGGCTGATCTTGAGACAGACTGCTTCTCAGCTTTTGCTGAACATCTTAAACTCGAAGGCGAGCTGTTCCGGCGCTTCGCGGCATCATTAAAGACCTGGACAGGTCTGAATCTTCTCGATGGACAACTGGAACAGAATATTCACGCAGTAACTCTGCAGCAGCGGACAGTTAAGGACCGGATATCCCGTAAGAAGATGCTCTTGCAGGGGCGCCTGGAAAAGGGTACCCTCCCACCACGTCCCAGGCGATTGTACGATCAAAGTACTACTTTTTTAGATATTTCGTGCTGACCGTCCTGCGGCACGATCCGCACGGAGGAGCCCTCAATGTCAAAAAAACTCTATCTTGTAGACGGATATGCCCTTATCTACCGTTCCTATTTTGCCTTTATTCGCAAACCCCTGTTTAATCCCCAGGGGAATAACAGCTCCGCGGTTTTCGGCTTTTTCCGTACCCTTCTGAGCATTATGCAGCAGCAGTCGCCGGAATCCCTGGCGGTTGTGTTTGATTCCATGACGCCGACCTTCCGCCATGAAAAGTATCCTGCCTACAAGGCAACCCGGGAGAAGGCCCCGGATGACCTCCATGCCCAGGTTCCGGTGATCGAGGAGATTCTCAGGGCCATGAAGGTTCCTCAGCTGAGGCAGAACGGGGTCGAGGCTGACGATATCATCGCCACCTATGCGACGCGGGCGGCATCGGAAGGCTGGCCATGCGTCATCATTACCGGTGACAAGGATCTGATGCAGCTGGTGGGAAAGAGTGTCAGCGCCATGGTCCCGGAGAAAAGCGGGGGTTATGCCGAGGTTGGTCCGGGTGAGGTGGAGGAAAAATTCGGCGTTGCCCCGGAACATATCCTGGACTATCTCTCCCTTGTGGGAGACCAGTCGGACAATGTGCCCGGGGTAAAAGGTATCGGTCCCAAGGGAGCGGTGGATCTGATCCGAAACTTCGGAAGCCTGGAAGGAATCTACGGGAACCTCGACCAACTGAGCCCGAAACAGCAGGAGAAGCTGCAGCAGGAGCGGGAAAACGCCTTTTTAAGCCGTGAACTGATCAGCCTGAAAACCGACGTGCAGGAGCTTCCCTCTCCTGAGGAGCTTGTTTTAGGGGATTACGATAAAGAGCAGGTAATCCGGCTCTTTCTGAGAGAAGGGGCAAGCAGCCTTGCCGAACAGTTGGGAACGGCAAAAGAGGTTCGGGCGGAGAAAAAAGAGGAGAGCTATTCCGCGGATACCGCGGATTATATTCCACTTCTCGCTGCCGACGAACTGAAAAAACTGAAAACAGCTGTTCTCGAGGATAGACTCTTTGCCCTTGACGTAGAGACCGATTCACTGGATCCCATGCGTGCTCACCCCGTGGGGATATCCATTGCCCTGAAAGCCGGTCAGGCCTGGTATATTCCCCTTACGTGTGCAGGAACCGAGACCCCCGGTGAGGAGACTGTCCGACGGATAATCGCGGAGATTCTCGAAGATCCGGACTGTACCTGGATTGGTCAGAACCTGAAATACGATTACAAGGTTCTCAAGCATTGGGGAATTGAAGATATACATAACCGTCTCTTCGATACCATGGTGGCTGCATGGCTCCTTGATTCCACCGCCAATACCTTCGGCATGGATGCCCTTGCCGAACGGTTGCTGCAGTACCGAACCATCCATTTTGACGACGTGGTACCCAGGGGAAAAGAGTTCAAGGATGTCCCCCTCAAGGAAGCCACAGCCTATGCCGCGGAGGATGCTGACATCACCTTCAGGCTCTATGAATATCTGAAGCCCAGGCTCGAGGAAGAAAATCTTGCCCGGACTTTCCATGATCTTGAAATGCCGGTAACCCGGGTTCTCGCCGAGATGGAGTATGCCGGGATCGGCCTGGACGGAAAGGCCCTTGAGCGCTACGGGAAGGAGCTTGCCAAAGCCCTGGATGGTATTCAGAAGGAGATCTGGGATCTTTGCGGCAGGGAGTTCAACATCAACTCAACAAAGCAGCTGCAGGTGGTCCTTTTCGAAGAGCGAAAGCTGAATCCGGTAAAGAAGACGAAGACCGGATACTCCACGGATACCTCTGTTCTCGAACAGCTTGCCCAGGAGGATCCGGTGCCCGAGCTTATTCTGAAACATCGGGGCCTGGCAAAGCTGAAATCAACCTACGTGGACACCCTCCCCAGGGAGATAAATCCCCACACCGGACGTATCCATACCAGTTTTCAGCAGACTGGTACCGCAACGGGTCGCCTGGCCAGCAAGAACCCGAACCTGCAGAATATCCCGGTCAGGGATGAAGCCGGGAGGGCCATTCGAAGCGCCTTTATTCCCCGGCGGGGACATCGTTTTATCAGCGCGGACTATGCCCAGATAGAACTTGCGGTATTTGCCCATCTTTCCGGGGACGAAGCTCTGAGCAGGGCCTTTGAGAAGGGCAGGGATATCCATCGTCAGACTGCGGCCCTGATTTTTGGTGTGGACGAGGCGGATGTCAATCCGGAGCAGCGCAGGGTGGCGAAAACCATCAACTTCGGGGTCATCTACGGAATGAGTCCCTTCAGGCTTTCCAACGAACTGCGGATTTCCCGTTCCGACGCCGCACGTTTTATCGAAGCCTATTTTGCCCAGTATCCCAGGGTGCGGGTATTCATGGACGCCACCATCAGCGAGGCTGAGAAGAGCGGTTACGTGCGGACCCTCCTGGGACACCGGCGTTTTGTTCCCGGAATAACCAGCCGCAACAAAACCGAAAAGAGCGGCGCCGAGCGGATTGCCGTAAATACACCGGTCCAGGGATCGGCGGCCGACATCGTGAAAACAGCGATGATCAAACTCGACAGGGCCTTGAAGAAGGAAGGGTTCCGCACAAAACTGCTGCTTCAGGTCCATGACGAACTGATTCTTGAGGCCCCGGAGGAGGAAGTCGGGAAGATCTCCGACCTCGTGGTACAGACCATGCAGTCGGCGGTTGAGCTCTCGGTGCCCCTGAAGGTGAGCATCGAGGACGGAGACAGCTGGGGTGCCGTCCATTGAGCAGGATTGTCGGAGTGGCGGGCCTGTACTGCGCCGGCAAGAGCCTCGCGGCGGAGATTCTCCGTAACGCAGGCTATGAAGAGATCGATGTGGATGCCCTGGGACACCAGGCCCGGGAGGTCAAGGCATGGGAGATTCTGGAGGCCTTCGGTACTAACGACAGGCGGGAACTGGGCAGAATCGTTTTTGGTGACAAGCGGGAACTCCGTCGTCTGGAAGGGATTGTCCACCCCTGGATGATTAATGAAGTTCGGCGCAGGGTCGAAAACTTGAAGCAGGATGGAAAATCAGTGGTAGTGAACGCGGCCCTCCTCTTTCCCATGGGGCTTTATCGCCTGTGCGACAAGGTTCTCTGGATTACCGCGACTCTCCCGCTTCGCTTTATTCGAGCCCGAAGACGGGATTCCGTCTCGCTGCACGGCTTCCTGCAGAGAGTTCTCTCCCAGCGCGAATTGTATCCTCAAAAAGTCAGCAAAAATGTCGATATATCTAGAGTAGCTAACAATGGCAACCGGCGCGGGTTTGAGCGCCGTATTCTGGACCTGTTGTAGCAGATACGGAGAGACAGATAATGGAACAGCAGAAACTTTTATGGATAGTTTTCGCCCTGGCAACGGGTTTTCTTGTAGTAGTTGCTGCGGCGTTTATCGTATTTGTCCCCCCGGCCGAGAGCTCTGTGCCTGATCAGGGTATCGCTGCGGTGGACGAGGACATCTTCGATGTAACCGAGCATCTGAAAAAAGGGGATAAACCCCTGGCTCTGGAACCGGAGGAACCGACGGAAAAGGAAACAAGCTTCGTAATCGGGATCACTGAAGATCTTGAAACAAAACCTGCAGCGTCGAAACCTGCGGAAGGTGAAACCGAAAAAACGGAAGCTCCTGCTCCACTGCCAGAAACGAAACCCGTCCCTGAAGCACAGAAGGTCGTAAGGGCTCCAGAACCAGCCCCGGCTCCCGCGAAACCTGCTCCCCCCAAAAAGGTAAGGGTAACCGAATACTGGATCCAGGCAGGATCCTTTACCCAGCGGTCCAGCGCGGAGAGGGCAAGGGAGAGTCTCAAGGAAAAGGAGTTTGATTCGGTAATCTTTACGCGGAACATAAATGGAACGGAGTACTTCCGGGTCCGCATCGGGCCGTACCGGCACAAAGCCGAGGCGGAAAAGTTCCTCTCCTATGTAAAGAACATCTCCAGCTTTGAGGGCAGCCAGATTTTCGAGGTGTACGTGGAAAAGACTCTGTAATTCTCTGCTGTTATGAAGAGTACAGCTCCTGCTCCGGAATTCGTTTCCTGGATGGGAGCTGTTTTTATCTCCGGATCAGATGCTGGTACCAGGGCCTGGTAATCTCAAGGATCCGTCTTTTCTGCTCCAGTACCGCGTTGTAGCCCATGCGGATTAACTTCTCCGGAGATGAAAAGTCAAAGGGGCGGTCGATATTCCCGGGAATCAGTTCAAGACTGGGGGTGTCCCGGTGGGTCCGGGCCTGACCGTAACAGGCGATGGTGAAGGCCCGTAAGAAAATCGAAAAACCGTTTGAAATATCATCATCCATGGCTGTTCGTCTGGGGGTCACGTTTACGGCTATTACCCGTTTTATTCCCAGACTTCGGGGAATCCAGACCGGCAGGTTGTCCGCTACAGCCCCGTCACAGAGGAGCAGCCTGTCCCTCTCCACCGGCGTAAATACCCCCGGAAAAGCCATGGAAGCCCGTATCGCTTCCGCAACCGATCCCCGGTGCATCAGTATTTCCCTTCCGCTTATCAGGTCCACCGCGTTGCAGTAAAATGGAATCCGGGTATCAGAGAAAGATGCGTTATTCGTTATACGGTAGAGAAGTTCAAGGATCTTTGATCCCCCGTCGGCCCCCCGGCTCATCAGCATGCGGTTAACCGCTTCCTGGGCCTGAAGAAAGCGGGTAACCGCTCCGACGTTCAGCTGAAAGCTGCGTCCTTCCAGATAATGATAGATGTTGAAATCCTTCAGGAGCTCTTCAAAATCCTCAACCTCCATACCGCATGCGTAAGCTCCGCCGATAACCGCCCCGATTGAGGTTCCGGCAATAAGATCGGGTTTGATGCAAAGGTGTTCGAGTCCTTTGAGAACTCCTATATGGGAGAGACCAGTGCCGCCACCCCCGGAAAGAACCAGCGCCCATTTCATGGAAACAGGCTACAGGGAGTAGAAGGGATGGTCAATCCATGTTACCTTCCGGAGGGTATGGGAACTTCTGTTATACCCCCTGTTCAGATAATAGAAAATGCGGATACTCTGAAAAAAAGTATCTCCCTTCTCTCCGAAGAAGAGGCCTGGTTCGGCTCCGGTAATGGTATGCCGGAACTCCCCCTGCGTATAACATCTCATTACCTGAAGCTTGTGCGAGAGGACTCCAGCGGGGCCCTGCGTCGTATGGCTGTACCCCGTGTTGAGGAACGGACAGTCCTGGATTACGAAACTCCCGATCCTTTGCACGAAGAACCATACGAGGTCCTTCCTCGCTGCATACACCGTTACCCGGACCGTATACTTGTACTTGTCACCGATGTTTGCGCCCTCTATTGCCGGTACTGTTTCCGTCGGCACTTTACCGGGGAGAACCGGGGAATACTGGGGAATGAAGATATCCGGGCTGTTCATGACTATCTTGAATCCCATCCCGAGGTGCGGGAGGTAATTCTGTCCGGCGGAGACCCGCTGATGCTCCCCGACGAAAAGCTGATGTTCATTATTCATAAGCTGGGAAGAGCGGGAAAGGTGGCTTCCATGCGTCTTTCCAGCCGGGTTCCCGTGGTTCTGCCGTCACGGATTACTTCCGATCTCGCGGAAATTCTCTCCTGTGGTCCGATGGTCTGGCAGGTTATCCATATAAACCACCCGGCGGAGATCAGCCCGGAGTTTCTCTCCGCCGTCAATCTGCTGGCGAGCCGGGGAATCCCCATGCTGAGTCAGACCGTGCTGCTCAGGGGAGTGAATGATGATCCTGAGATTCTGGCCGATCTTTTTTGTAAACTCATTGCCGCCGGAGTAAAACCCTACTATCTTTTTCAGGGAGATCTGGCTCCCGGAACTTCGCATCTGCGGGTCGCGCTTTCCAGGGGAATCGAGATATTCAGGACGCTGAGCTCGAGAATTTCCGGCCTGGCCCTCCCCAATTTCGCTGTGGATCTCCCCGAAGGAGGCGGAAAGGTCCGTCTCGGAGCCGATACTATTGCCGAGCTCAAAGACGGCGAGTATCATATCCGCAGTGTCGACGGGAAGCTTTTCAGATATCCTGCGGAGCCTGAACAGTCGCTACAATCTGAAGGATGAAATATGTCTGTAATTTTTGCCCGGGAGATGGGCTTTTGCATGGGTGTCCGCAGGGCGGTAGCCCTTATAGAAAAGGAACTGGACAAGGATAACCCTGGGCCGCTGGCTACCTACGGACCCCTTATTCACAACCCGCAGGTGGTTGCTTCCTACGAATCCAGGGGTGTGCGCAGTATCAAAAATCCCGCGGAGGCGCGGAGCGGCGACAGGGTAGTCATTCGAGCCCACGGGGTCCCCGGCAGTGTCAGGCGTTCACTGGAAGAGCGGGGTGCCCGAATAGTGGATGCAACCTGTCCCAAGGTTGCCCTTTCCATTCGCAAGGCAAAACAGGCAGAGGCGGAGGGAAGGCAGGTGCTCCTTGTGGGAGACGCCGGACACGGTGAAATGCTTGCCGTGGCGGGATCCCTTGCAGACCCCGGCTCTGTACAGGTCATCGCAGACCTCGAGGATGCCCGGAAGGTTCATTTGGCTTCCAGGGTGAGTGTAATCGCCCAGACCACCTTTGATGAGGAGATCTACAAACAGATAGCTGAAATACTCTGTTCCCGGGTAGTCGACTGCCGGGTGGAGTCTTCAATATGTCCCGCCACCCGTTCCCGGCAGGAAGCGGTCCGGAGGCTCGCCCGCAATGTGGACGGTATTGTGGTGATTGGCGGAAAAAACAGCGCCAATACCCGCAGGCTCTATGATCTCGCCCTCTCCACAGGCATTCCTGCCTGGCATGTGGAAGGTCCCGACGATGTACCGCCTGAGGTGGGAGAGCTCAAAACCGTCGGCATAAGCGCCGGGGCATCTACCCCGGATGAAAGCATTCATCAAACCGCGGACCGCATCTTAGAGCTGCAGGGAGAAAAATGATGGCGTCATCAAACGATACTGAAAGGATTCGGAAAAAACAGGGTTTTATCTGCGATATGGACGGCGTGCTCTATCACGGAAACCGCCTGCTGCCGGGGGCAAAGGACTTCGTCGCCTGGCTGCGGCAGGAGGAGAAGCGATTTCTCTTTCTTACCAACTCCTCCGAACGTTCGCCGAAGGAGCTCGATCAGAAACTGGCCCGCCTGGGAATCGATGTCTCGGAAGAGCACTTTTATACCAGCGCCCTTTCTACTGCCGCCTTCCTCCGGAGCCAGTCCCCCGGGTGCAGTGCCTATGTGATCGGAGAGGCGGGATTGATAAACGCCCTCTACGATGCGGGGCTTTCCATGAATAACGTCAATCCAGACTATGTGGTGGTAGGGGAATCCCACTCCTATACATTTGACACCCTGCAAAAGGCCATTAACCTGGTGCTCAACGGGGCGCGCCTGATTGGTACCAATCCGGATGTTTCCGGACCCACCGAAGTAGGGATCGTGCCTGGTACCGGATCGTTGATTGCTCCCATCGAGCTTGCCACAGGATCGAAGGCCTATTTTGTCGGCAAGCCTAACCCCCTGATGATGCGTCATGCCCTGAAGCGCCTGGGTTGCAGCCGGGAAGAGACCATCATAATAGGCGACCGTATGGATACGGACATTATTGCAGGGATTGAGTCTGAGATTGAGACGATGCTGGTCCTTTCCGGGGTCACATCCCGGGAGGAAATAGCCGAATTCGCCTATCGCCCTCATTTCATCTTCGACAATGTGGGTGCCTTTTTATGAATCTGGCATATAAGGAATCGGGTTCCGGGCAGATCCCGCTGGTTCTGCTCCATGGGCTTTTTGCCTCAAAGGAGAATTTTCTCGGACTGTCCCGGAAGCTTTCAGACTCCTTCAAGTTGTATGCCCTGGACCTGAGAAATCACGGTGATTCCTTCCATGATGCTGACATGCGTTATGAGACTATGGCCGCGGACATTGCCGGTTTCATTGAAGAGGCCGGAATAGCTCCTGCACTGGTGTTTGGCCACTCCGTCGGCGGAAAAGTGGCTATGGAACTCGCTCTGTCCCGTCCGGCTCTGGTACGGGCCCTGATTGTGGAGGATATTGCTCCCAAAGGCTATCCTCCCAGGCTGGAGCGGGAGATACGGGCCCTGGCAGAACTGCCGGCTGCGGAGTTCGGCACTCGTTTGGAGGCCGAGAGGTGGATGATCGAAAGATTGGGAAACCGGGCAGTCGCTTTGTTCCTGTTAAAGAATCTGGTGTCCGACAACCAGGGTGTTTTTTCTCTGAGGCTGAATATCGAAGCCCTTCAGAAGAACCTTGGGGTATTGCTGGATTTTCCCCGGTCTCCTCGAAGCTACCCGGGGCCGGTCCTTTTTATTCGGGGCGGTGCATCGGATTATATCCTGGATGAAGACGTTTCTCTCCTTCAGAGCCGCTTTCCCGATTCCCGTCTTGAAACCCTGGAGGGCGTCAGCCATTGGGTCCACGCGGAACAGCCGGATACAGTAGCTGCTCTGGTGCGTGATCTCCTGTAATTAACTTCGTATGGAAACAGAGATAAGCCTTCCTGCAGGATCCTCCCGGGAGGAACTTGACAGGGCTGTACGCAAGCGATTCGGCACCGGGTCCTACCGTATAATCAGACAGAGCCTGGATGCCCGGAAAAAACCGCAGCTCTTCTGGAAATATCGTATTTCCACCGAAACTCCTCCTCTGCCTCCGGATCCGGAGCACTATTTCCCTGTGAATCTTCGTTCAGGACAGGGTCGGGCTGTGGTAGTGGGTTCCGGCCCCGCCGGCTTTTTTGCCGCAGATGTTCTGAAACGCGCCGGTTTTTCCGTTACCCTGCTTGAGCAGGGACAGCCGGCACCGGAGCGCCGTGACAGTATCCTCTCCTTTGAAAAGGGCGGTCCTTTTCCGGACAGAGCAAACTATGCCTTCGGCGAGGGAGGGGCGGGAACTTTCTCCGACGGAAAACTGACCAGCCGCACCAAACATGTTTCCCGGGAAAGGGAGTATATCCGCCTCCGCTATGTACAGTACGGCGCTCCGCAGGAAATCCTCTGGATGGCCCATCCCCACATTGGGAGCAACAAACTCTTTGCCCTGGTGCAAAAGGGGCGAAAAGACCTGCAGGAGAGGGGGGTGGATATACTCTTCAATCGCCAGGTTACTGACCTGCTAATGCGGAAGGGCCGCTGTATCGGAGTCAGGACCGATACTGAAGAATTCCCCGCAGACTACACCCTTCTGGCTCCGGGGCATTCCGCCTTACCCCTGTTTCGCCGGCTGTCTGCCCGGGGCGCCCGGTTTCAGAGCAAAGGTTTTTCCCTGGGCTTCAGAATTGAACACCCCCGGGAGCTGATTAACCGTGCCCAGTGGGAGAGGGATTCGGTTCCGGGACTGAAGGCTGCCGAGTATCGTTTAACAGCAAAGGCGGAGTCCGGACGGGGAATCTACACCTTCTGTATGTGTCCCGGCGGTTTTGTCGTTCCTGCAGCCTGGAGGGAAGGGCTCAACATCGTAAACGGGGTGTCCATGTATGAGCGCAGCAGCCCCTGGTCCAATGCGGCGATTCTGGCAACGGTAAAACCGGAGGAAATTTTCCCGGATGCCGACAATCCCATGGCAGTATTGGACAGCCTTGAAGCCCTGGAGGGCCGGGCCTTTGAGCTCCTCGGCACATACGGCGTTCCCGGGAGCCTGCCGGGGAAACTCGTCTCCGGGTCGACATCATCCATCCTGCCTGAATCGAGTTTTCCCTTCCCTGTGGTCCCCCTGGACTATCGGCAGTTCTATCCCGAATGGCTCCTGAAGGACCTTTCGGATGGGATTTCCCGCTTTTCCAGGCAGATCAGAGGTTTTGAAACAGGACTTATCCTCGGGCTCGAGACCACCAGCTCCGCCGCCCTGAAAATCCTTCGCAGTGATTCCGGGGAAGTTATCGGCATTCCGGGACTCTATATTGCCGGTGAAGGCAGCGGTTCCGCCGGAGGTATTATGAGCTCGGCTGTAGACGGTCTCAGAATTGCGATGATCCTGGGTTCTTGATCCTTTTTTGTCTCTCTCTTCCTCATTTCAGATACATGTTTCCATAGTTTTTTTATTCTTTTTTCTTGACACCGAGTCTCATTATAGTATAATGAGAAATCCACAATGTGGAATCGTTATATCACATAATGGAACGTAAAATCCAAAGGAGAGAAGTGATGAAAAAAATTGTTCTGTTTGTTTGTGTGCTGTGTCTGGTTTTTTCCGCCGTACTGATGGCGGAAGGCAAAAAGGAGAGCGGAGGGAGCGATGTTGAAAAAACCTACGTTTTTAAGTACTCCAATTCTCAGTCCGACTCCCACCCCCGGAGTCAATCGATGTTCTTTTTCAAGGACAAGCTTGAGAAGGCCAGTAATGGTCGAATAAAGGTGGAGCTCTATACCGGCGGCGTTCTCGGAACTGAAGCCGAAGTTCTTGATCAGGTAAAAATCGGCACCATTCAGGGATGCCGGGGCGGTCTGTTTGAGCGGGCAAGCGGCATGTATCTGATTTACACCCTGCCTTTCATGTTTGAGAATATCGATCAGGTCCTCAAGGTTATGAACAGCGATTTTGGAGCAAAGGTCAACGAGAGCGCCATGGAAAATGGACTCTACATTCCTGCAACCGGTGTGGCCGGTGGTTTCAGAAACATTACCAACAGCAAACGGCCTATCAGGACGGTTGAAGATGTACGAGGTCTTAAAATGCGGACACCTCCGATCGATATGACAATAAAAACCTTTAAAGCCATTGGTGCCAACCCCCAGCAGGTAGCCTATACCGAAACCTATATGGCCCTTAAGACCGGTGTGGTTGATGGACAGGAAAACCCCTTTTCCAACACCGTGGACATGAAGTTCTATGAACCCCAGCGCTACCTTTCCGTTGTAAACTGGCAG
Source organism: uncultured Spirochaetaceae bacterium (assembly GCA_964554875.1). Taxonomy (GTDB): domain Bacteria; phylum Spirochaetota; class Spirochaetia; order JC444; family Marispirochaetaceae; genus Marispirochaeta. The sequence goes on from CAZKQJ010000002.1 coordinate 156,873, forward strand.
GTACATCCTGATCCCTTTTATGTGAATCCGGACTGGTATTCGTCCCTTCCCGATGATCTGAAAGCAGTATTTGATTCCGTAGCTGAAGCTACCATGGACTATTCCAATGAACTCTGGCTGAGTTCCGAAAAGGATTACTACCTGGTTCTGCAGGAAGAACTGGAAGTAAACGAAATCAGCTCCGCCGCCCGGGAAGGATTTGTCAAAGCTGTCAAACCGGTATGGCAGGGCTATGTGGATGAAGGGCTTTTTTCCTGGGACGAAATCAACGAAGTCCTTGCAATTGCAAACAAGTAAAAAATCTAAACCTTAAATCTGGACGCTTCCGGGAATAATTCCCGGAAGCGTCGCGTATCTCTCAGTATTTCGTGGTCGAGGTTTGACAATATATGAAAGGAATAGTTGCTGTTGAGAAGAGAATCAGCTTTTTTCTGGAGACCCTTGTAACGGTCTTTTTCGGGCTGATCCTTATTTTAACCATTCTGCTTGTGATCCTGCGCTACATTTTTAACACCTCCATAGTCGGGGGCAATGAACTCATGGAGTTTCTCTTTATCTATACCACTGCCCTTGGCGCTGCGGTTTCCCTGGGCAAACGCAGTCATATTAAGGTCACCTACTTTGTCGACCAGTTGCCGGAACTCCCACGGGCACTTGTTGACACCTTTGCGTTCTTTCTTGTGCTGGGGATAAACCTGGTTCTCCTGCGGCTGAGTTTTCCCTGGATCGCCAAGGTGGGCGATGCAGCATCTCCAGTACTGAGGCTGCCGTCCTGGGTGGCGATGATCAGTGTTCCCGTCGGCTGCGCATTGGCAGTTCTCTACTGTGCATTGGACATATATAAAATCTGGTGCTTTCAGGATTCCGGCAGGGGAGGCGAAGCATGAGTATTCTCCTGTTAAGTCTGCTGGTTCTTCTTGTTATTGGTGTCCCCATTGCCTATTCTCTGGGGATCTCCTCGTTTCTGTATTTTATTTTTATTCATCCCGAACTTATTGCCATTCTGCCTCAGCGTCTTTTCGCGGGAATGAACTCGTATACCATGATAGCCCTGCCGCTTTTTTGTCTGATGGGTTTTCTGATGAACGAAGGGGGTATTACCCGCAGGCTTATCGATTTTTCCCTCCTGTTTGTGGGGCGCCTCAGGGGAGGACTGGGGCTGGTAAATGTTCTGGCAAGTATGATTTTCGGAGGGATTTCCGGTTCTTCCGTATCGGATACCGCTTCCATCGGTGCCGTGCTCATCCCGGAGATGGAAAATAAAGGGTATTCCCCGGAATTCGCAAGCGGTATAACCGTAGCATCTTCCACCATGGGTATGATTATTCCGCCCAGTGTTCCCATGGTTGTGTACGCCCTTGCCGCAGAGGAGTCGGTTGGCAAACTATTTCTCGGAAGTCTCTTTCCCGGACTTATGATTGGTATTCTGATGCTGGTAATAACCGTCGGAATCTCATCCTTCAGGAAATTCCCCCGGGAAGAGTTCAGTCTTGATACAAAGCAGAAGATCGAGACCTTTAACAGGGCGATACTGGCCCTGATAATGCCCCTCTTTGTCATCGGATCAGTTGTTTTTGGCATTGCCACCGCCACCGAATCAGCTGGTATAGGAGTCCTGTATGCCTTTATTGTTGGGACCCTGGTATTCCGGACGCTTAAGGTCAAGAAAATCCCTAAGCTCATGAAGGATGCCATCATGACAAGTGCGAACGTCATGATAATTATAGCTTTGTCGAAGCTCTATATCTGGATACTTGCAATCGAGCATATACCCCAGCAATTATCCATGTTCATTAATCAGCTGAATATGCCGGGGGTCTGGATCATTCTGGCCGTAAACCTTGTGATCCTTATGGCCGGAACATTCATTGATGTAAGTCCCGCTATTCTTCTGCTGACCCCGGTACTGCTGCCCATCGTGGAGAGCTTTGGAATGAACCCCGTGCAGTTCGGGGTGCTGCTTATCTCCGGTCTGGCAGTAGGCCTTGTTACGCCGCCGGTTGGAATGTGCCTGAATGTCGCCTCCGCCATATCGGGACTGCGTATTGGAAAAATTTTTTACGGTGCCATGCCTTTCCTGGCGGCTAACCTTGTCACCCTTTTGCTCATCAGCTTTGTTCCCCAGTTGACCTTGTGGCTGCCGGAATTATTGATGAAATAAAACTAACTTTTTATAGGAGAACACAATGGATGTTCGTTATGCTGTACACCCCGAGCACGGGAAGACCTTTGATACATCGGCTTTACGCAGACACTTTCTGATCGATGACCTCTTTATACCCGGAGAGATCTGCCTTACCTACAGTCATGTGGACAGAATAATAGCCGGAAGCGCGGTACCCCTTAATGATTCGCTTTCCCTTGAAGCGGGAAGTGAACTCGGAGTCGATTTCTTTTTTCAGCGAAGGGAAGCCGGAATAATAAACATCGGCGGGCCAGGAAGGGTCATAACCGAAGAGCAGGCCTATAAACTCGGACCCCGGGACGGTCTCTATCTCGGCGCGGGAACAAAGGAGGTCCGCTTCGAAAGCGGATCATCCGACAATCCGGCAAACTTTTACATCAACAGTGCACCGGCACACAGAGCCTGCCCGTCAAGAATTATCACTCTCAAGGATGCCAGGGAGGTTAACCTCGGCTCCCGGGAAGAATCGAACGAACGAACCATCCACCAGTTTGTGCATCCCGACGTGGTGGAGAGCTGTCAGCTGGTAATGGGACTGACCCTGCTGAAAGAAGGGTCAGTCTGGAACACCATGCCGGCCCATACCCATGATCGTCGCATGGAGGTCTACCTCTATTTCAACATGGAAGAAAGCACCCGGGTGTTTCATTTTATCGGAGAACCTTCGGAGACACGGCATATTATCGTCAAGAACAAGGAAGCGGTCATAATGCCGAGCTGGTCTATACATTCCGGAGCAGGTACCGGGCGATACGCCTTTATCTGGGGTATGGTCGGAGAAAACCAGACCTTCACCGATATGGACCATATAGCGATGGAAGATCTCAAATAGGGAAACAAGGAGAATAAGGGTGAGCTTGTCATTTGATCTCAGTGGAAAAGTTGCAATCATAACCGGTGCTTCCACCGGACTTGGACAGGGAATGGCCCTGGGTCTGGCAGCAGCAGGGGCCGATATTGTCGGTGTGGATTATGTTGAATCCTCGGAAACCGCTGCTCTTGTTGAACAGTCGGGCAGGAAATATCTGGAAATCAAAGCCAACCTGATGAGCCTGGAACCGATAGATGGAATAATTCAGCAGGCGGTCAAGAAATTCGGAAGAATCGATATTCTTGTCAACAACGCAGGAATAATACGACGGGAGGACTCCATAAATTTCAGTGAGAAAGACTGGGATGATGTCATGAATATCAATGTCAAAACGGTCTTTTTCATGAGCCAGGCCGCGGCCAGACAGTTCATCAAACAGGAGCAGGGCGGTAAGATCATTAACGTTGCTTCCATGCTCTCATTTCAGGGTGGGATCAGGGTCCCTTCCTATACTGCGAGTAAAAGTGGGGTAATGGGAATAACCCGTCTCATGGCTAACGAATGGGCGAAGTATAATATCAATGTGAATGCCCTGGCACCTGGATACATGGCTACAAACAATACAGCGCCTCTCCGGGCAGACAAGGAACGGAGTGCAGAAATCCTGGGACGCATACCCGCCGGGCGCTGGGGTCTGCCGGAGGATTTGCAGGGACCAGTAGTTTTTCTGGCATCCTCGGCATCGGATTACATACAGGGTTACACCATTGCAGTCGACGGCGGCTGGCTGGCCCGATAGATGAAAAAGATTGTAAAAAGTTGTATGGTGGATGGGTTGATTGTCAGACCCGGAAGGAGTTTCACTTAACATGAGCGTACAATCCATCGACCGCACCTTTGACATTCTGGAGCTGCTGTCTCATTTTGAGAGCGGTCTCTCCCTAACCGAGATCAGCGAGAAGATTGACCTGCCCAAGAGTACGGTGCATCGTCTATTAAAGGTGCTGAGGGACCGCAACTATATAGAAAAAAGCGATTCCCCTAATATGTATCGGCTTGGACTCGCGTTTATCGAGCTGTGCAGCGGTCTGCTCAACAGTCTTGAGCTTAAGACCGAGGCCCAGGTTTACTTGAGAAAACTGATGCAGCAGACCGGGCAGGTGGTTTTTCTCGCTATTCAGCAGGAAGGTGAGGTCGTCTATATTGACAAGACCGAAAAGCATAACGAGATTCGGGACTACTGTTTTATCGGACAGAGGCGTCCTCTCTATTGCACTGCCCTTGGAAAATCTCTTCTTACGGGCTGCTCGGACGACGAAATACGGGAGATTGTCGATCCTGCTGCAATGACCAGGTTTACCGATAATACCATCACCGACATTGATTCCCTGATCAGGGAAGTACACATCTCCCGGGAGAGGGGCTACTCCATCGACAACGAAGAGGTGGAGCTGGGAATGAAATGCGTCTCCGCCCCCATTCTGGATTACCGGAACATGGTCATTGCTGCTGTAAGTACGTCCTGGGATCTGTCCTATACGGAGGAGGATGTTACCGAACGCAACGCCAGGCTCGTTATGGAAACAGCCAGGTCAATCAGTCTGCGTATGGGATACAGGGGCAGGACTTTCGTTTATGGTTGACAGGGGGATATCTTTTTAGTATGTAATAATAAAAGCTGTGACGAAGACGAGTATCTCCGGGTGCGGATCGTCAGAGAGGGCGGCCATGTTTTACATACGGCTGGAAGCCGCCCGTTCCGTCCGGGGAGAAAACCCCTTCCGAGCTGCAGGCTGAACGGAGATCATCTCCCATTAAGCTGTGCCGGAGAAACTTCTGCCGTAGGATGATGCCTTCCGCTCTGGAGAGTGGAAAAAGGGAAGAATCGAGAGCGCCGTCAGTCGTACCGGAAACGGATAAAAGAGACTGCCTGCGGCGAAGTAAGGTGGAACCGCGGAGAGCCTTCAGGCCTTCGTCCTTACCCGATGGATCGTATCAAAGGTCGGGTGGGATGAGCCCTGAAGGCTTTTTGTATATTGGGAACCTCTAAAAACGTGGTATTTTTTTCATAGTCAAGGAGGAAAGATTTTGTAGCGCCCGCAAACTCTTGTAATAACAAGAGTTGAGGACCGCGGGAAATCTTGACGACGCAGAATATGGGAAAAAGAATAGTTTTTAGAGATGCCCTATAGAATCACTAGGATCAAGCGAGGTGCTTATATGAGCAAAGAGAACAGCAGGGCGGCAGAATCAAAAGAAGAAGCCAAAGAGGAAAAACTTCACCGGATACGACACTCCATGGCCCATGTAATGGCCGAGGCGGTGCTGCAGATCTTTCCCGAAGGAAAAGTAGCCATCGGGCCCGCCATCGAGAACGGCTTCTACTATGACTTCGATCTCCCCCGTTCCCTGAAAGAAGAGGATCTGGAAGACATAACACAACGCATGCAGGAGATCATAAAGAAGGGGCTCTCCTTTGAGCGGCAGGTTATCAGCAGAGAGGAAGCCCTGAACCGTTTTGCCGACCAGCCCTACAAGGTGGAGCTTATCAATGAACTGCCGGAAGGCGAGGAGATCTCCATCTACAGCCAGGGAGATTTTACCGATTTGTGCCGGGGGCCCCACATGGAAAGCACCTCAAAGCTGAATCCTCAAGCTTTCAAGCTCCTCTCCATCGCAGGAGCCTACTGGCGGGGAGACGAAAAACGTCCCATGCTGCAGCGCATTTACGGAACCGCCTGGACTAATCCCAAGGATCTAAGGCTGTACCTGCAGCAGCTGGAGGAGCTGGAAAAGCGGGATCACCGTAAGGTGGGACGGGAACTGGATCTCTTCAGCACCCACGAAGAGGCGGGGCCCGGACTTGTGTACTGGCATCCCAAGGGAGCCCGTATCCGGGTAGCCATCGAAGACTTCTGGCGGGATGAACACCGTAAAAACGGCTATGAATTCCTTTTTACTCCCCATGTGGGAAAATCCTGGCTCTGGGAGACCTCCGGACATCTGGATTTCTACGCCGAAGGCATGTACCCCGAGATGGTCATGGACAAGGCCAACTACTACGCCAAACCCATGAACTGTCCCTTTCATATCATGATCTACAAGACCAATAAGCACTCCTACCGGGAGCTGCCCTTTCGCTGGGCGGAGCTGGGAACGGTGTACCGCTATGAAAAGTCGGGGACCCTTCATGGTCTCCTGAGGGTTCGGGGATTCACCCAGGACGACGCCCACATCTTTTGTACCCCCGAACAAGTGGAGGACGAGATCCTCGAGGTTTTGAGATTTTCCCTCCATATGCTCAGGTCCTTCGGCTTCAAGGATATCCAGGCTTACCTGTCCACCATGCCGGAGAAGGCCGTGGGGGATCCCGATCAGTGGAATCTCGCCCAGGAGTCTCTCCGAAAAGCCATCGAGGCGGAGGGGCTGGAATATGAGGTGGATGAAGGAGGCGGAGCCTTCTACGGACCCAAGATCGATCTTAAGATCAAGGACGCCCTGGGCCGTTCCTGGCAGCTGTCGACGGTTCAGTTCGACTTCAACGAGCCTGAACGCTTCAATATGACCTACACCGACAAGTCCGGCGCCGAGAAACGCCCCTTCATGGTGCACCGGGCGCTGCTGGGTTCATTGGAACGCTTTTTCGGCGTCCTGATAGAACACTACGGCGGGGCCTTCCCGGTCTGGCTTGCTCCGACCCAGATCATGGTCATCCCTGTGGCCGCCGCTTTCGAGGAGTACGGCGACACGGTCTACAAAGCCCTCAAGGAAGCGGGTTTCCGCGTAGATCTTGACGACAGCGATGACAGGCTGAATGCAAAGATCCGGAATGCCCAGCAGGACAAGGTTCCCTATATGCTGATCCTGGGAGAAAAAGAGGCCGAAGCCGGGGCTGTATCCGTTCGTTTCAGGAACGGAAAGCAGGAGAACGGGATTCCCCTGCGGGATTTTATCGACAGGACGAACAGGATCGTTACCGCTAAAGAGGAACTATAGGAAAAGGGCATGCAGGATTTCATTGGAGAGCTGAAAAAAATAACCCGGGAATATCAGCTTTTGAGCGAATCCTCGGCGATCCTTTCCTGGGACCAGGAAACCTGCCTTCCCTCCAATGCCCAGGCAGAGAGGGGAGAGCAGCTGGCCCTGCTGCAGTCCCTGGCCCATAAAAAACTTACCTCCGCCAAAGTCGGGGAACTCCTTGCGGCCTGCGGCTGCAGCGACGATGCCCCCTGGGGCGACCGGGACAGGAGCAGCATTGATGCTGTCTTTCTCAGGGAGCTCTACCGTGCCTATACCCGGCAGATCCGTATTCCTTCGTCCCTTGTAGAAGCCTTTGCCCGCGAGACAAGCGCGGCCCAGGCCGCCTGGGCGGACGCCAGGGAAAAAAATGATTTTTCCCATTTCAAGCCACATCTGGAAAAGGTACTCTCCCTGGTTGTAGAGAAGGCCCAGGCAGTGGGATACGAGGAGCACCCCTATGACGCTCTCCTGGATGAGTATGAACCCTGGATGACCACATCGGAGGTCTCCCGGGTCTTCTCCGGTCTGGAATCCTCGTTACGGGATCTTGCTTCCCGAATAGCAGAGAGACCTCAGGTTGACGACGCCTTTCTGCACCAATCCTTCAGCCTTGAGAAACAGCGGGAATTTGCCCGCTCTATGGTTACTGACCTGGGATTCGATTTCAGACGAGGTCGAATCGACGAAACAGCTCATCCCTTTACTACGACTCTGGGCGCCCGGGATGTACGTATTACAGGACGCTTCCGGGAGGATTTTTTCAGTACCGGGCTTTTCGGACTTATTCACGAAACAGGGCATGCTCTCTATGAACAGGGTTTTGACGATGAGATCCTGGGGAATATACTGGCCACCGGAACTTCCCTTGGGATACATGAAAGCCAGTCCCGTACCTGGGAAAATATGCTAGGGCGCAGCCGTGCCTTCTGGGAACACGCTCTGCCCATGGCCAGGGAATATTTTCCCTCCCAGTTTGGGGATGTCAGGCTGGATCAGTTCTATCGCGGGATCAATAAGGTTTCCCCTACCAATATTCGAATAGATGCGGATGAAGTAACCTACGGTCTTCATATTATCCTGCGGTTTCGGCTTGAGCTGGCCATGGTTGCGGGAGATATGAAGGTGGAGGATCTTCCCGGGGCCTGGAGGGAAGTATCCAGGGATTTGCTGGGAACAGAACCCCAAACAAGTGCTGAAGGGGAGCTGCAGGACATACACTGGTCCATGGGCGCCTTCGGGTATTTTCCGACCTATGCTCTGGGAAACCTGTACGGAGCACAATTCTGGCACGCTTTTGAGAAAGCGGCTGGTAATACCGATACTATTATCAGGAACGGTAATTTCGCGGTGGTACGAAACTGGTTCAGGAATTCGATACATCGCTATGGCGCGTCCAAAACCGCCGGGGAACTATGCAGGGATGTAAGCGGAGAGGCCTTGAAGGCTGATTATCTTCAGGGCTACCTGGAGAACAAGTACCGGGGGATTTACGGATTCTGATTCTGATCAGGAGGACCAGAAGTGGAAATGTTGAGGAACCCGTTTTTCTGGGTCTATCTGTCAGGCTCAGCTGCGGGTTGCTCTCTGGGGTATCTTTTTAAACGACTCTCGAAAGAGAGGAGCGGCAGTACCGGTTTTGCTCTTTTCCTCAGTGTTTCGCTGCTTGCTTTCAGCACCGGAATTGTATTATCTCCGAATTTTCTTGCTTCCCCCCTCCTTTTCCTTCTGCCTTTTACCGGCGCCTTTATAATCGGATTTATTGTGGGACGTTTTTCTTTTGCAGCCGTTCCTCCGGTTCTGCTTATTATTGGGTCCATCTACCTGATTGCCTACCTTCAGATTCAAAGCGAAGCGGGAATACCGGTGCATGAGGATCCCCTGGGGGTTTCGGTTCTCAGGTTTACCGATAACGAGAGTGTACTGGAACTCAGCCATCGAGGCAAAGCTCAACTGCTGAGTATGGAGAGTGAAAGCTTTCTGGTAGAGGCTGAACGGATTGTCTTTTCTCCCTATTTGCCCCTGCCCAGGCAGGAGTATGTCTTCGCCTTGCGCCTTGTCCCGGAAGCCGGTCAGGCGGTACCGCTCCCGAATTTTCAGGAAGTGCAGAAAAAAATCCTCCCCCTGAATCTTGTTGAAACCCTTACGGACGCTCTGATGAATTTGGGTCTGTGGAGAAAAGTGTTTCTCAGAAAAGGTCCGCTCTATATTCATCTGCTGCGATCATATACCCTGGATCCGGCCTTTTTTGGTGACGAAGCAGGATCCTGAAAAAATCCGACCCGGCCCCTATTATTTCCTGCAAAATAGTCCGATACTTGGATTGCATGATAATTACCTTTTTTAAAGAAGATGCAAAGGGAAGTTTCTGGTATTACTCTGTTCATGACCGCCAGGGAAACCTTTTTACCGAATATGCGCTAACAGTGGTGTGGGGACGTGAGCCGAATGCGGGGCGGGAGAAGGTCTATCTCTATGACTCAGCCCGGGAAATGGACCGGGCCTTGCGGTCGATCCTGCGTAAAAAGGTCTCCCAGGGCTACAAGGTCCTCTATCGATTTGCGAGAAATAAGCGCTACATCGCGCTGCTACAGGAATTTGATTTTCATGCCGTTTAAGACAATTCTTTTTTCTCTGTTATTTTAAACAGAAGTCTTATATTTCTCTTATTGACAAGGCAATCTCTGCGCTATAGGGTTTTCATATGAACCTGCCAAACAAACTGACTGTTCTGCGGATAATAATTACACCGCTTTTTTTACTGTTCTTTCTTTTACCCGACTGGATTGATACAATGACGGTTCCCGGAACTATTATCGTCTGGTTACTCTATGTAATGATTGAGAGTTCCGATGTTCTCGACGGTCATATCGCTCGGAAATACAACCTGGTTTCGGACCTGGGAAAGGTCCTGGATCCTTTCGCCGATGTCCTGAGCCGAATAACCTATTTTATCTGCTTCACAGCCGCGGGAATCATGCCGGTTCTGATCCTCGCAGTCTTACTCTACCGAGAGTTCTCCATTACCTTTCTACGGATGGTCCTTATAAGAAAAGGTGTAGCCATGGCGGCCAGTATCTGGGGAAAGCTCAAGGCTGTTACCTATGCAATAGCCGGAGTTCTGGGCTTGGTGACCGTATCCGCTCTCAGGCTGAACCTGTTTTCATCCTACCGGCATCTGTTTGAACAGCTGACTCTGGCAGTGTTCATCATGGCTGCGGTGGCATCTGTAGCTTCCTTTATTACCTATTTGAAGGCAGCTGTTCCGGTATTGCGGGACTCCTTTCAGGAGTAGAGGGTGCAGTCTATTCAGACCCTTCCGGAGCTCGCTGTCCGCCGGATTGATTTTGTACTCTGCGATATTGATGACACCCTTACCCGTGACGGTTTTCTGCTGCCCCAGGCTTACGGCGCCTTGTGGGAGTTGCACCGCGCCGGGATAAAGGTTATTCCGGTCACCGGGAGACCCGCAGGCTGGTGCGATATGATTATCCGGCAGTGGCCCGTGGACGCGGTTGTGGGAGAAAACGGTGCCTTCGTCATGCTTCGAAATCGATACGGATACGATCTGAAAATGCATCCCTCCGTAGCTGGTGATGATGTAAAGCGAAGACTTCAGGAAATCCGGGATTTTGTCCTGGCTGAGATTCCCGGCTTGAAAGTGGCCAAAGACCAGTCCTTCCGCTGGTTCGATCTTGCCCTGGACTTCGCTGAAGATCCGCCCCGCTTTGGCATGGATACGGCGATCAAGATTAAAGAGCTCTGTGAGTCTAAGGGTGCGATCGCGAAAATCAGCTCAATTCATGTGAATACCTGGTTCGGAAACTACAGTAAACTGGATATGGCCAAAGAGCTTCTGGCAACTCATTATAAACTAACGGTGCAGGACCAGCAGGACCGTGTCTTCTTTTGCGGAGATTCTCCCAATGATGAACCCATGTTCTCGTATTTTCGCCTCTCCTGCGGGGTCAAAAACATTGAACCTTTTCTGAAACTGATGAAGAACCCTCCATCCTTCGTTACCGCCAAGACCCATGGTGAGGGTTTTGCAGAAGCTGCAGAATTAATACTTTCAGTTTCAAAAAGGGACTGATTTAATGCTTGACATGGTAAGCTCTTTTAACTATATTAAGCAGCGTTCCAACAGAAAGGAACATCTTCAGAACCAGTCAACAGAGTCGATTTTCTTAAAGATTTTTCGGACTTGACACTGATACGGTTCTGCTGTTGCAGCGGAATCATGAACAGCTTTTTCAAAATAATCCGGTAAAAACCGGGTTGACACAAATCTGCTGTAATGATATAACTGCGATCACGCTGAAGCGCCGGGGTG
>CAZKQJ010000003.1:0-2890 GCA_964554875.1 uncultured Spirochaetaceae bacterium
GAACCGCAGGTGAGAGTCCTGCCCACAGCACATCCCGACAGGGATGTGCGAGCCCAAGCTTGCGGCAGGGTTTTCCGCAGGAAAATCCCGAGAGCAAGCGCAGGGACTGCTACGAGGGTGATCATTCTCCTTTTCAACTGCTACGGTCTTTATTTACCAATCAGGACGAGAACCGCAGGTGAGAGTCCTGCCCACAGCACATCCCGACAGGGATGTGCGAGCCCAAGCTTGCGGCAGGGTTTTCCGCAGGAAAATCCCGAGAGCAAGCGCAGGGACTGCTACGAGGGTGATCATTCTCCTTTACAACTGCTACGGTCTTTATTTACCAATCAGGACTCGAACCGCAGGTGAAAAGTCCTGCCCACAGCACATTCCGACAGGAATGTGCAAGCCCAAGGCCTGATGGAAGCAAGTCTGAAGATTCACACCCTGTAAGGTATATATTGACAGTATACCCTGCAAGGTATATATTACATATATACCCCATAGGGTAAATCGGAGTACTAATGAATCAACTGATCAATAATCCTGTTAAACTGGCCCACAGCTTAAAGGCCAAACGAATGGTTCTCCACCTTACACAGGAGGAAGCCGCCGGAAAATCAGGGCTGCTCCCCAAAACTGTATCCCTCCTGGAAAATCATCCGGAAAAATGCAGCGTTGAAACTCTCTTCAAGCACCTGTCCGCTCTGGACCTGGAACTGTATCTGACAGATCGCAAAGTTCCGAATAAATCTCACCAGGAGGAGTGGTAAATGGGCCGAAAAGGCTTAACCCGGAGGCTGAATATCTTCATGAACGGCCGGCCCGTGGGATATTGGGAGACGGGAAGACAATCCAGCTTTACCTATCTTGAGGAATGGACGGCTGATTCCCTTTCGCGACCATTATCCCTTTCCATGCCGATCACCGGCCGCAGTTCCAGGTACAGCGGCACGATGGTTGACGCGTTCTTTGACAATCTTTTACCTGATTCACAAACCATCCGATCCAGGATACAGTCCCGTTTCGGTACCGCCGGAACCGGAGCGTTTGAACTTCTCAGTGAAGTAGGCCGCGACTGTGTTGGCGCTATCCAGATTATGCCCGCAGGAATGGAGCCGACGAATATCAGGACGATATCGGGAGAGCCCCTCAATCAATCTGAGATAGCGACCGCACTCCGCATGCAGACCGAGAGCCGCCAGGCCTTTGGAATAAAACAAACGGAATTCCGTATATCCCTTGCGGGAGCTCAGGAAAAGACGGCTTTTCTTTTACACCATGGAAAATGGTATCGGCCAAAAGGGACCACTCCCACAACCCACATTTTTAAACGACCCCTTGGTCTGGTAGGGCACCAGGGAATAGATCTTTCAACTTCCCTGGAAAATGAATGGCTCTGCCTTAAAATACTGGAGAGATTCGGTATCTCTGTGCCAAAGTGTTGGATACAATCCTTCGAGGAAGAAAAGGTTCTCATAGTTGAAAGATTCGATCGCAGACTTTCCAATGACAAAACATGGTGGATCCGAGTTCCCCAGGAAGATTTCTGTCAGGCCACTGCGTCTCCACCGGGTTACAAATACCAGAGTGACGGAGGACCGGGTATCAAAGAAATCGCCTCAATTCTGAACGGGTCGATCAAGTCTGCCCAGGATAAAATGATTTTTTTCAAAACACAGATACTCTTCTGGCTTTTAGCCGCCATCGATGGTCATGCGAAAAATTTCAGTATTTTTCTCCTGCCGGAAGGCAGATACCATTTAACTCCGATATACGATGTCATTTCAGCCTATCCTGTAACTGGACACGGTAAGGGTCTGCTCCATCCGAGGGAATTGAGGATGGCTATGTTCCTGCGGGGAACAAAGAACAATTATTACGAATGGTATAAAATCTCCCGGCAAAACTGGATTAATACGGCAAAAGATGCAGGTCTTTCTTCAGGTATGGTTGAAGACATGATTGAAGAAATTCTGGAAAATGCTCCATTGACTCTTTCCGACCTCAGGGAATCCCTGCCCCCGGAGTTTCCCGAAGATTTGGCCGAAAGCATACTGAGCGGTATTTCCCAAAACCTGCAGCGGCTGGAAAAGTAGATTCTTAGCCCTCACAGGTTCTCCTCCGTATAGAGCTGCAGCTCGATCATCCGTTCCAGAATCTGCTCCCGGTTTACCTCCGGGAAGTTCGCCAGCACCAGCTCCTTGGCAAAGAGTTTGGAGATGTACTTGAGCTTGCGGCTCTTCTGCTTCGAGGCGTAGATAAAGTCCGCGTGACCGTTGTTGATGATGATCAGATCGCGTTCATCGTCGTAGCGGCTGCGCCAGAGCTCTCCCGGCGCCTTGCGGTAGGTGTATCCCGGCAGGCCCCGCTTGCGGCGGTCCGAGGGGTTTGTTCCGCCGCTTATCTCCCCCAACTCTGCGGTAACGGTAATAAGTGCCTCGGCGAGAACCTCCGTTTCTCCCTGACTGACAATGCATCCGAGGCTCGTTACGCAGGGCTCCTCGGGGGCGGTATAGCTTATATAGAGGCCCGTAGGGTCGTCAATTTCTCCCTGCTCGTCGGTCAGCTCCCAGCGGACGGAAAAGCCCGCGTCCAGACGGACTCCCTTGCGGTCCTTTGCAACAAGGGAAAACTGCTTTTTCTCCCCCACCGGGATAACCGCCTTGCCGGGACTTATGGACGCGCTGAACAGCGCCCCGGGGATGTCGAAGAACTCCCGCTGGGCTTCTTCCTTTTCCGGGGCTTCTTCGCTGATAAACACCGGCCCGGCTTCGGTCTCGTCTCCGGGGGCTTCAGCAACGTTTTCCGCGTTTCCTTCTCCGGCCAGGTAGACAGTTTTTACCGCCTGCGCCGCCCCCCGGCCCCTGCCCCCGGCACTGACGGAGAGCCAGCCGTACTCCTCATC
>CAZKQJ010000003.1:2990-25095 GCA_964554875.1 uncultured Spirochaetaceae bacterium
CCGCCCCCCGGCCCCTGCCCCCGGCACTGACGGAGAGCCAGCCGTACTCCTCATCGGGCAGATACGAGAGGGCCTCCCGGATAGCCCTGGATATGCGGTGCAGAATCCGGTGGCTCGCCTTCTCCTCCTCCGCCCGCTTCTGTTCGTCAATAACCTGAACCAGAGCTTCACCCAGGGGTTCGAGGGAGATTAAAAAGCTCTCAAAGGCATCGTCATATATAATCCCGTCCCGGGTTCCCGGAGTCAGCTGCAGAAAGGAGGCGTCGATAATCCCGGTAAGGTAGCCGGAGTTCCAGGGGAGACAGGCCAGATGGTCGATTTGCGTCAGGGAAGGAAAAACCCTGGTGCCGTTCTTGTAGAGGGCCACCCTGTTCTCCGGGGACTGCTCGTTGAGGTAGATCTCCCGGTACACGTCCCCCATGGGGCACTCCGGCATGGGCAGATGGTGGAGCAGGCGGCCGCTGAACTTGTGGGGCTCCACAATCAGCTCCTTGCGGGAGGTCCGGTCATGGATCTTTATTAAAACGTTCTGCTTATTGATCCTGTCCCGCAGCTCCGAGGCAAGATAATTCTGCAGTTTCTCCCCCGTCAGCTGCCGCACCCCCGACAGGATGGGGCGGATAAGCAGTTCTGTTCCCCGCGATGAGAGGAGCTGTTTCTCTTCCGTAATGGAGTAACCCGGATTGTTTTTAACCAGCCTCATCCGGCGGGTTATACCTTCCGAGCCCATGGAGCTGATGGTCAGGGTCTCGCCCACGGTCCAGAAACTCAAAAGACCGATGCCGAACTCTCCCTGCAGTCCCCTGGCCCCCTCTTTTTTGAGCTGCGCCTTTATGGAATCGGCGATATGGGTTGCCACGTATTTAAAATCATCGATACCGTCGCCGTTGTCGACGATCTTTAAGTAATACTCTCCCCCCTGCTTTCCCCGGATAAGGGTTATCTCCGTGGCATGGGCGTCGATGCTGTTTTCCACGAACTCCGCAATAGCCTTTAAGGGATTGTTCTGGGACAGGGCTATGATGCTGATGGCGTTCCAGTCGTTGCTGATCTTGAGTTTTCCGCTGTTTCCGGCAGTCCGGGGCTTTTTTACTGGCATACGGGGAGTATGGGTAAATTTTTTCGTCCTTGCAAGGCGGGGAAGCCCTCACTGTTTTTCATACAATACCTCTCCGTGTTCCAGTACATAGGAGATAAACTCCGGGTTTTGCTGCATCAGTTCCACCAGAGATACCTGGAACTCCCCGTCCGGGACATGGCGCATAAGCTTGAACCAATCTCCGCCGATAAGGGCCAGATCGATGTCCGAATCCTCACGATACCTGCGCCAGATCTCCCAGGTGGACCCGAAGCCGATTACCTTCTCGAGACTCGAGTCGGCGGCACCAAGCTCAACAGCAATCTTTCGTCCCAATCCTTGAGCCTGTTGTCGTCGTTCCTGCAGCTTCTGATCCTGAGCTTTCCGGTTCCGGCGGATCCTGTCGGCGGCTTTCTGTACCGAAAAGGCCTGATCCCGGACTTCCGGATTAATCTCTCCCGGTTTTCTCTTCACAGGTATAGTATGCATCAGATTGGCCGCCTGCGGTAATGAGGGGCTGCAGGATCATAACAATATTCAATCAGCAGAGCAGATAGGAAAACTCATCCGTTCCGAACGCAAGCGGCAGAAGATCCTGCAGCAGGATCTTGCCGATTTAAGCGGTGTCAGTCTGCACTTTTTATCCAACCTGGAAAACGGTAAAGCCACAGTTGAATTCCGGAAGGTCCTGCTGGTACTGCGCAGTCTCGGCATCGAAATGGAACTGCGTACCCGCTACGCGGATAAAGAGGTGTCATGAGTCTGCAGGTTTTTTATAATACCAGACTGGCAGGGACTCTGCATCGAAACGAAAAAAGCCGGATCAGTTTTGAGTATTCCCGGGACTGGGGCCAAGGCTCGCCCCTTTTTATGATCTTGTTTGTACTGCAACCTATCCCGGCATCAGCAGCGATCTGGCCCTCTCCATCGGCGGCAATGCGGATCCCGGACAGATTCGCCTGAAGGATTGGGAGAGAATGGCGGATGTACTTGGAATGCGTCCGCGGCTGATCCTCAACACCCTGAACAGTTTCATGGACATGCTCCAGGACAGGCTGAGCGATTACCATCGGCTGTTTTTCGAGAAGAACGGAGAAGACCCGGTGCTCGAAAGGATCGACCAGGCTATTCTCAAGAGGATACGGAGGACGAGGAGTCTGGTGGCAGGGTGATGATATGAGCACAGTCTGTTATTTTCAAGTAAAATCGTAAAGAAGGGTTATTCACTGCTCTGCAAAAACCTTCTAATAGTTTTGACTCCGTATCTACATTGCTGATATAATCAGTTTACCCATGATCAATGGTTTCACAGATTATAAGAGATCTCTCTCTGTTATAAAGTCTGGCAAATCTCTTGGAGATGCACTATACATCCATATAGAGACATTACAAGCCACAAGTTCTGAACTACATACCTTTGTAACAGACACTCAAAGAAAGTGTTGCCCAGATTTCACATTTAACGTAGTTAAGTTTTTTAAACAATCGTTCCAAATATCACTCCTATCTTATCCCGATTTCTTCATAGATCCTCATCCACAACTGATTTCTTCTTATTCCATTAACCTAACAACCGGAAAGGCACGTAGTTTTTCATATAGTAATTCTCAAAATCCACCGATTCTCCATAAAAAAGAGTTACTATTACTGCGATGTCATCCTCAATTTGAGAAATTTAAGAAACTTACAGAGGAAGAAACGCAGTTCGGCCTATACAGGAATTCAAAGACCATTGGGTTTAAACAAAACTGGGAAAAAATCGTGGAGTCTCAAGGCCTTTCATATGTTGACCACCGAATAGTCCGCTTAGATAAGGGTACCGAAGAACAAATTGACCTAAAGGTTGAGCGACATAAAACTGCCATAACACGATATTCGTTTTCTAAGCCAATTCAGACAATCTTAGAACACAACCTACTGACTAAGGATGATACATTCTTCGACTATGGCTGTGGATTAGGTGACGACATTCGAGGACTATCAGCAATGGATTATAATGTTTCAGGGTGGGATCCTGTACATATGCCAAATGCAAGCAAAACAACTTCTGATATCGTTAACCTTGGATATGTTTTAAACGTCATTGAGGACCCTGCAGAACGCGTAGAAACCTTATTGAATGCCTATGCTCTATCGAATAAATTATTAGTTGTTTCGACGCTCTTATCTACTAATGTTACTGCCAAAAATCTTCGACCATATAAAGATGGTTATTTAACAGGTAGAAACACTTTTCAAAAGTATTTTGAACAATCAGAAATCCATCAATTTCTTGAAGATTCGTTAAATGTAGTAGCGACACCTGTAGGTCCGGGCATTTTTTATATCTTTAAACAACCAGTGTTATTACAGTCATTTCTATCGAATCGGAATAGACGTTCCATAAACTGGGAGAATATTAGTCTCCGGCTATTCCCAAATAGACAAGAACGTAAGACCCTACAAAATGAAAGGATGTATTCAGAAAAGAAATCACTAATTGATAGCTTCTGGCAGAGAATGATAGATCTTGGACGCCTACCATCCGATGCTGAGTTTGAGAATATTTCAGAGATACGCCAGTTCACTACCCCACAAGCTTTACGGCGATTCTTCATTGAGAAATATGGTAATGAAACCTTAATTGAATCTTACAAAATAAGACGAAACGATCTAATCGTTTTCTTGGCACTTTCAAATTTCAGAAGAAAAATCCCTTTCTTAGATATGCCAAAGAACCTACAATTGGATATACGGGCTTTTTTCGGTTCTTATGCTAACGCGCTTAAAGAAAGCTTGGATGCCTTGTATATGATAGGTAATCCGAGTATCATTACAGAAGAATGCAATAAAACAGATTTCGGTTTACTTGATGAACAAGCATTATACATACATACAACTCTCATACCCGAACTCTGTCCAGTTCTTCGGATATATGTTGGTTGTGCTGAACTTTTTTATGGTGATTTAGAAAAAGTTGATATTATCAAAATTCATAAAGAGTCAGGGAAGATAACCCTGCTACTCTATGATGACTTCATGGATAATCCACTTCCTGAGTTACATGAAAGAATAAAGGTTGATTTACGCAATCAAAAGATATTTTTCTTTAACCATAAATCTGAGACAAATCAGCAAGTGCTCTACTTTAAGGAACGCTATGTGTCCACTGATCATCCTAATCGTTCTGAATGGTTAAGATTTAGCAAAAAAATACTTGCACTCGGCGTCAAACCCGGTATTGGGTTTGGGCCGAGTAAACAAGAAATGACATATCTATTCTAATATTTTTTTCAGGTTCTTCTTTTAACTTTTCTTCACTCAATCAATTCTCTGACATGTTTTTGTATAGCATTTTTTAATAAATGATATCTACTTTCTAGAAATCTCTCAAAAAATTGTTCTTCGCTCCCTTTTAGATTAAAATCTTCAGGAATAGAGACTTCAGACCATGCGACAATAAAATGTTCATACAAGACTGCATCACTAATCTCATCACGATATTTATGAAAATCCATTTGACCAATCTTTTTATTCGCGACTTCTGTTATCATTGTTCTATTTAATATAGAATTTTGTGGAAGATCTTTCTGTTTTCTTAACATCTGAGTTGACTCACTAATTTTCTTAGCTGAATATAATGGAATTATATGATGATCGTTAAGTTTCAGAAATGTATCCCAAGCATTTATCTTTTGCGGGATTATAAAATCAGGGGGATTCTGACTTATAATATACTGACAAATACACTTATAAATGCTGTCTGAACTATTTAGCGTCTTAAGTGCAGCAAGATTCAATGAATCATGTGGAATATTATTTTTATCAAAATAATTTTCTTTTATATTTAATATTTCAAAAACATTTAGATTAACCCCATAATCCCTAGGTTCTAAATCATCAGGAGCATTGAAATAAATTTTATCTTCACTTTTTATAATGTTTTTCAATCTTTCTACCTCAATCTTAGTCACTGTAGATTGATCGTACCTGTATCTCCCGCTTAAAACTACAGTCCAATACCATGCCTCAATTTTATCTAGTTGTTTTTTATCATTCCAACAGAAATCGTCAATCACAGATGCAATTGGTAGGGTAATCAATTTATAAGATAGTGAATTTAAGTCTTTAACACCACAACGTAATTGTAGAAATGCGAAAGTACGAATCAAACGTTTCATAGCATCATCGATATTCAGGTTTAAGAACTCAGCTGAACGCTTGACATCTACTTCAAAAAGAGTTTTATTGGATATCGTTAGACTAGTATTTATTGAATACAATACGGTTAAGATATTTACTATTTGATCTTTGAGATTCTTTGGTATATCTGACTCATTTAGATAGAAGTTTTCCACAGTCCATTCTTCGCAATTTGAATTAAGCCGCTGTATCTCTTGATCAGTTAATTGTCCGTTCTTATTAGGATCGATCCAATTCAATACTTTATCATAAAAATTCTCAACACTCTCTTCTCCAGAATCAACATTCACCCTTCCGGCGCGAGCAACTAACAAATCAAAAATATGTAATTTTATGCCAGATTTGTTCAGTATCTCAAAGGCTTGAATAGCCCGCTCAAAACTTTGTGTATTAAATTCTAGAGCCATCACATGCTGATCCAATGTTGAGGAGATATATGACGCAACATCCATCACCCAAGAATTGACTGCCCAATTTAAAGAATCATCATCATTCGAATCAAGTGCAAAATCAGATAAATAGGAATGAGCTATTCCAATCAATATCCTCTGGATCTTTCTTTTTTTCGAGGAATCAGATTCAGGATAAAAATAATCCATTGGAATCATTCTTTTATTCTTGCATAATAGAAGAAAATCATCAGAATCATCAAAGAACGCTTCATTCGAAACATTTTGTATATATTCTTCAACATCTTCAGGTTCATAATGATCAAGAGGTACGAACTCAAAACTCTTGTCTCTTGGTTTAAATAAATCAATAGCCAAAAACCATCTTTGGCGCAATTTTATTGACCTCGTAATATTCCTATCAATCTTATTATAAATACTGAAAAGTGATGTTAGCCTCTGCTGCCCATCTAATAAATATCTCTGCCCCTTAATCTCTCCAGTTTCCTCAACACCTTCAACAGACCTTGCAGCGAATTTATGATTATCATCACCTTCTGGATCTAAAACCAAAATTGAACCGATAGGTAAACCTAACAATAAGGAACTTAATAAACTTTTCATTCCCTTAGTTTGCCATACAAAACCTCTTTGAAAATATGGTAAAGCCAAGTTGTTGCTCTTAAGCTCATCAAGTAAACGTGTTAAAGGTATTTCATTAAATTTAATTTGATTAATTTTTTCAGCCACTATTAACTCCCTCTCCACCCAAAAATATTATCTAAATATGACAAATCGCACATCCCTCTGTTTCATCCATATCGGCAATTTTATACCGTTCCTTCAACTTTTCAAGCTCTTCTAAAGATCGACCTTCGACCCAAGTAAATTTCTTCGGTCCATTCGTTTTTTCGTACTCTTTAGCTTTCTCAAAAAGCTCAGGATGATGCTCTTTCAAACCTTGCCACTCTCCTATTTGCTGATAAAAACAGAAATAACATCCCGACCTTGATCGCCATTTATAGTAATCAGGAAGGCCCAAACCTGACTCCTCCAAAATCCTTTTAATATCCTGCAATGTTAATTCATCATCCTTAAATGGATATACAGGTATTATATTCTGTTTTTGGGACATTTTGGGAGGTTTTTTTTGCTGATATCCCTCTCTATCTTCATCTCCGCGTATCCCAATATAGCTATATGCTGTAGAGTCGCCAACAAACTCCTCAAAAGGTTTGATTTTCAGCATCCCTGTACACCAGCGTGCCTTCGGAGATGGGAGAAATCCTCCGTATAGTTGATTTAGATATATATCAAAAGCCTTTCTATTCGGCTTTTTCTGAACATTAAGACCAGAAAATGAATCCGTTCTATGTATTTTTTTGCCTAACAGTGCTTCAAGTTTTTCCAGGAACTCATAGGTCTCCGGTAATTCACAATCAGTGTCCGTGAATACATACTCAGCATCAATCTCTGGGTACTTTTGCCTCATATAGATCGCTAGCGCTGCAGAATCCTTACCGCCTGAGACGGGTATGATATGTCTAACACTATTATCGTTAGCATGGGCTAACGCTTCCTTGAGGGTTGCCATTTAATACTCCTTAAGTAGATCTTTTAGTACTTTTCTTACTTCTTCTTCTCCTGCAATCGAATTAAGTTTTTTTGTAAGCGAATGTATACGTGCTTCTACAAGGTTCACCAAACCACTTTTTTCGCCTCTCTCTGAGCCAATCCCTGTATGAAGCGCATGTTCCTCCATTCGGTTAACTACATCATGAATTTCTCTTTCATAAGCCGCAATGGAACTATCATCCCATTTCATTACAGGACGCCCGATGAGTAGACTAGATATCGAATCAACAAGCTGTTCACCACTTTCGTAAGGCATCTTCATTCTTGTCATAAATGACTTGGTCATTCCATCCGTTATAGTTTCTATTGTCGTATCTGAGAAGAATCCAGCCCAATTCTTGGCAGCTATCTGAATATCTTTTCCATTACTCCCAGTAAATTGCAATGCGCCTAACGTGGATTGAAATGCTGCCCTGTAAAATAAATGGACAACTGTTTCTAGCTCATCTCTGATATTCCTAACAAATTCCAATAGTTCCGTTATGTCAGTACTACTAATTATTGATGGGATACTAGTAAAAAAAAGTGTTTCGGGATCTTTAGCTTTTCTTAAGGCTTCCTGAAAACGTCGCGCGTCGGGAGATAGTCTCCGAGTTTCTAACGCTGCTGGTGATATAGTTGTCTTCCAGTATTCTACGGCATCATAACATTGGCGCAGTAAATCCATTTCGTTACTGCTAATAAGTTCACCTTTTGTAAAAAGAGAGTATATTCCTGTCAAGAATCTTTTCCTGTTCTCATTTAGTTCTTCTACCGAGATCGAGAAATCACATGGATTCTGACATATATCTTCTATTGTAGAAGGAAGAATATCTTCTAAATAGTTCCCTTTCTTATCTTTAATTACAAATGCACTGGGGAATGCACGCATCCCGGCAGCAAATAATATTGGTATAATTCCAGATCTGACACCGAATGGTGGTTTCTTTAAAGAGGTAAAAAATTCATCAAACGATTTATTCTTACCAGTATTTGTTAAGAAAACTCTTATTTTCTCCCATACTTTAGCAAGAGCTTTATCCTCTATCTCCTCTGGAAGGGCGAAACGCCAACTGTTATCAGCTTCATGTACAATGGGTCGGTATAGACCAGAATGGAGTAGAATGGTTCGGAACATAGAGACATCAGGAGTAAAGCCGTCTAATCCTAAACTTGGTTGACCTGTTCGTTCCAAAATCCCGAAAACAAGTTTTTTTCTAGCATTAATCAATGTTTTACGAGGATACTTTCTATTTATCATCTCATTATTTATATAAGGTGTTTTATCAAAATTTTTTCGTGTTTTCAGTGTTAAGAAATGCCTAAAATCCTTTGCAGATTCAATCGATCTTTCGCTCTTCCGACCTCTATAGTATATTTCAGGCCCTTTTGTTGATGGATAAAAAGCTAATTCCACCATTCGATGAAGATATTCATTTGCATCGTCAGTGAGATGCTCCAATTCAGGAAGAATTAAAGGGTCGGTATTAATTAAATCTGAATTTTCCTGAAGCTTATAATAAGAGTAAACTTCTAAGGCAATATCAAATATATTAATATCTCTGCTTGGAATAAGCCATACATATTGTTCGTGCTGACCAAATTTACAAACATGTTCTATAGCTTGCGAACGTTCTTCGCTATTCTGGGTTATAATATAATATATACGCCCATCTTCCTCAGCTTGCGGACCTTCAGTAAATGATTTCTCTTGAATAAGGCTATTTAATTGATCTATTGATAGGTATATACCCCTATAGTAACGTTGTATGGCATTCTCAGAATTATATTCTATCGGCTTCCAATTTTCCGGTTCGACTTCATTGGATAAGAATTCACTCAACTGAAAACTATGAACATGCTTAGCTTTCTCTTCCTCTAGACGCTCCGCAATATTAATATCTGTTCCATGCCATAGAGATATGGAATCACTATTTTTCCTATATAAAAACAACTTTTTAGCGATAAGCCCATCAATTACAGTCTTTATTTTTTCATTATCGTTCCAGTAACCATTTCCAGCAAACTCAAGATAATCTTTTGATACTCGGGCGCGCTCACCACTTAAGCCAATGCTCAATAAGCATGCCGTTTTAATTAATTCAGTCTCTACACCATCATCTGTTTTTGAAAGAGCACTTTGAGACTCTAACCACATATGATAGGAACCACCCAACTCTGTGTCCTTACTCATAGACGGAGAAAAATAATCGTAAATGGAGGAAACTGTTACTGTCTTTTGTAAATCAACGGAATTAAGGAACGTAAATAATGTTCTTTCGTGTTGAGCTACACGTGAAGATAATCTAGGAAGGAGGTAAAGCGCGACCGGAGTTAACGGCCAAGAACTTCTTAATAAATCAAGGAGCTCATCATCAGTAAAGTCATCAAAAAGTTTGTGCGTACGAATTTTGGGAATCGTTCGATTAAGTGACTTTTCTTCAAATAGATCAATTCCCCCTTGTGTGCCCATGATAACATCAGCGATTAGTCTATATATCTCTTTGCTGTCGTCTATATACTGTATTGTCTGAAAGCGACCTTCAATCTTCTTCCATTCTTTTTTTACAGATTGAGGTGCCTTTCCAGCATAGTTCATAAGGCTCTGGTGCATAACGAGTGCGAGAGATACAGGCTTGCGTTTTGTGCGACTTGCAAACTCAGCTACTGTTTGTATATGGTTCAACTCGTCAGCTCGTCCATCTCCGACAAGTCCTTCTATATGGCGTCCAAATTCATCCCAAACAATTAATATTTGATCTATGCCAGGCATTCGTTCAGCCTGAAGATATTGCAGTGACGCGAGACAATCTTCTAAAGTCGAGAAATCAAGATCGAATAAAACTTCATCTGGTCTATATCCAATTCGATTCAATGAGGTTTGAATCCCTCTAAGTATCGCATCCGGTAGATCTTCTTGATAGCCTTGCAAAGCAACCCCTATCCCTTGTTGGCCGCTTCGTGTTCTATTTAGAACATATTTATAAAAATTTGGGGCGATTTCATCCGCTCTTTTTGCAACTGACCTTAGCATTTTTTTATACGAAGGGTGATTTTCAAGAAGCTGAATAATATACGTTAAAGTTAACGTTTTCCCAGATCCATACGGCGCGGCTACAAAAAATGCTTTCTCGATCGGATCTAGTAGCAATTTCTCAATTAATGCAATAGCTTTTGCAGTTGGACGGAAATGCTCGATTCTATCAGGTTGGTCTGAATCATAAATAATATTTATCGACCGTAGTAATTTCTCGATACTGATTTTACTTATTGCTGAAGCCATATCTACTTCCGTTCACTATAATATTTTTGTAGCCATTTTATTGGTATATCATTAGGTAATCGAACAAGTCGTTCTCCTGCTAAACCGATAAGCTGCACACCCGCCCTTCCATTTAGGCTTTCATAAGAGAGTAGCAACTCAAACAAACCTTCATTAGTAAGAGAGAAAACCCTACACGGCCCATTAGAAATATTAGCCAACTCAAAGAAAGGTATTTCGATTGTCGATTTCTGAATACTGTAGTCATCACCAATAGCTTTCTTTACCGCATACATAAAAATGTTAAAATCGACATTCTTTCTATCCCGTATAACCTGATAATACCCTGAACTTCGATAATACCTCATTAGGCCAAGCTCAACAAAGGGTGAAACAATCTCATCTTCAGGATCTTTCTTTTTTGAAGGTATCTCCTTTGAATAAGAGGAGAGAAAACAGCTCAAATCTCTATCGAGGGTTGTTTGGGATGGAGATCGGCCCGCATTGGTGTTTTCATTTCTAATAAGAGATTGGAGGCAAATTGCTTTCTGGAATCTATCCATAGCAAATTTATTAAAGAACCAATTCCAGGTTGCAGCATTTGATGGATCGTTTACTAGATTGATATGGAGTAACCACCATGTTCCAGGATCAATAAAGAAAGAATCATGAATCCAGATTTTCTTGCCAAAGAATGTAGGCTCTAACTCTTTTGACGCCTTATCTCGGCCGTCCTTACTTTTCTCTGTACCCTTTTGCGCCAAACCAGTAGCCAATAGCCAATGATTTATTGACTTTGCCATATTGCGTCCAACGCCCAGATGATCCGCAGCATATTCATCGGTAAGTAAATGCCGCTCTTCATCATTACAAAGAAACTTCATTGCTTTGTGCAACCAGCCATCGCGAATAGTAAAAGTTTGATGTCCACCATATCTCATATTGCAATATCCCTTTTCTGCCTCTATACGGTCATAAATTTCTTAATTCGGGTAATAACTTCATCAAATAAAGGAATTGCATCCTCGACTTCCTCTATAGTGTTATCGACTCCGAACGAAACACGGATAGAACCAAAGGCGTTCTCCTCAGATAATCCCATTGATAACAAGGTCGGTGATGGTTCGGGTATCTGACTTGTGCAAGCAGATGTTTGAGAACATATCACTCCGGCATTATCTAGTTGGGCAACTATTGCCCTTCCATCGATCGGTCCAAAACAAATATTGCTTGTATTGCACACCCTCCTATCTATTGCACCGTTAATATAAGCTTCAGGTATCCTTGCCAACAGAGAGGACTCGAACATATCTCTTAGTGTGGTCAGTTGCTTCTGTATTTCTTTCATAGACCTCTTGCGTGCATCCAAGGCTGCTCCCAAGGCATGAATTCCCAATAGGTTTTCTGTCCCTGCTCGAAGTCTGTTCTGTTGTTCACCACCCCAGATAACGGGCTTTAACATCTTAAGATTCTTAGAAATCAATCCACCAATTCCTTTAGGTGCATGCAATTTATGTCCGGTAAAAACTAGATAATCTATTACAATATCGTCGAGATTAATGTCGATTCGTCCAACCGCTTGAGAAGCGTCGACATGTAAAGGCGTTTGATATTCTCTACACAAGCTTGATACTTCCCGTATAGGTTGAATCACACCGGTTTCATTATTCACCCACCCTATACTAACCAGGGAAACCTTTGATTGCTTCAAGACTTTCGCCAGCTTTTCTACATCTATTAAACCGTCATGATAGACAGGTATTTCAACTATCTGAATACCAGCTTCAGCGAGAATTTCACAGTTTTTTTTCACAGAACTATGCTCAACAGGCGTAGTTACAACGATACTATTCTCACTTTTCCATGAGCACACTGATTGAAGAACCATGGTGTTTGATTCGGAAGCACAACTTGTATAGAGAACATCATCGGTATCACAGTGAAAGAAGTCAGAAATAATTTCTTTAGCTGTAAGTATTAATTCGGCCGCTTTAGTTCCGTAGGAATGTGGGCTTGAAGGATTCCCGACTTGCATAGCAAAGAAATCATCTATCGCTTTCTTTACCTCCGGGATCAATCTTGTTGTAGCATTATTATCAAAATACTTATCTTGTATCATTACTGGAAGTCCTTTTTTGCTGTCTCCAGCAATGATAGTTTACAGGGGTTTATGCTAAAAATCTACCTTTTTCTGAAAATTCATATTTCATAATTATCTAATAACTCTATTTTGTGATTATGTATTCATAACCATACTACATCTGCTCAATCCGCAACTCCCTAACCTTTCGAAATTTTTTAACATTATATTTCGCGGAACCCCGTCACTCGCCGGGGTCGGCAAAGCTCCCTCTCTCGCTCAATTCACCCCGCCGCGGCCCTCCTCAAACCCTCCAGGTCGATCTTCTTCATCGTGAACATGGCTTCCAGGCTGCGCTTTGCCTTTGCCTCGTCGCCGTCCTGGAGCAGCTTGTTCATTTCCGTGTCCGGAAAAATCTGCCAGGAGACGCCGTACCTGTCCTTGAGCCAGCCGCACTGCTCTGCTTCCGGAACAGCGGAAAGGGCCGTCCAGTATCTGTCAATCTCCTCCTGGCTTTGCACATCCACCAGTAAAGAGACCCCTTCGTTAAAGCCGAACTTGTGCTCGTGGGCGCTGTCCATGGCGGCGAAGGTTTGTCCTTCCAGCCTGAACTCGCCGTACATTACCGTCCCTTCCGTGTCCGGCTCCTGCCCCGTGCCGTAGCGGGCGATTTCTCCCACGGAGGAATCCGCAAACACCGATGCGTAATAGTTCATAGCCTCTTCGGCCACTCCGCATACCTCCCCCACAAAGAGCAGGGAGGGTACGATACGCGGCGCCAGGGATTCGGGAGCAAGAATCAGCTGCCAGGAGACGCCGAAGCGGTCCTGTATCCAGCCGTAGCGTTCACTGAAGAAGTAGCTGTCCAGAGGCATCAGGACTTTCCCCTCCCGAGAGAGCTCCTGCCACAGGCGCTCCACCTCGGCCGCGTTTTCGCAGCGGACAAAAAAGGAGATGGAAGGATTGATGGTAAAATTCGGCCCGCCGTTAAGGGCAGTAAAGCTGAAACCGTCTACCTCGAACATTACAGTCATAGTCGACCCGGGCTCTTGTCCGTGAAGTTCCCTTCCGGCTTCGGTGTAGCGGGTGGTTCCGGTAATGCGGGAGTTGGGAAAGATTCTCGTATAAAACGCGGCGGCTTCCTCCGCCTGCTTATCCAACCAGAGACAAGCGCTGATTTTCGACATGGGGTCCTCCTTGTACCCGGACTGGATGCCGGGTTCCTGAAGAATGTCATACGTCTATCCCTATATATTATTACTGTTTTTGTCGTGTTTGCAAGGAAAAAGATAGAGGGATCAGGGATGACGCCGCCGGACTCTCAATACCCCGTCACTTCCACCCGAATATTCTCCGTGGTTTTCGGATCGAGAAACAGGGCCCATTTTCCCATAATGCCCTGGTGGGTTGTTTCCTGTGCCACGGTAAATCCATTCTCGGTAAAGTTCTGAATCACCGGCTTTTCCGCTTCGGCGGCCAGGCATATATGGTTCAGCCCGGGACCGTGCTCGGCAAGCCAGGCGTGCAGCGGATGGTCCGAAGCCAGGGGTTCCACCAGTTGAATATCCACGCCGCCGCCGTCCAGGTGGGTAAGGAGCACAGAGTCGCCGTTTACCTTTTCGCTGTGTTTTACCTTAAACCCGAACAGGTCTCGCCAGATCCCGAGGGACACTTCGGTATCCTTGACGGCAATTGCAATGTGATCAATCCCTGTTATCATAACAAAACCATCCTTTTTTCAGTTGCTGACAAACGTTCAAGTAAGTATAGGGTTCATAATCCGCAGGGCTGCAGATTTTCCATGGGCGATATGCCGCACCATGGCCATTTTTGCCCCTTCAGCGTCCCTTGCAAGCAGACAATCGATCAGTGCCTGGTGCTCATTTATGGCCTCTTCCATTCTGGATGTGCTGGTAATCTTCAAGTTGAATATGCGGTGCCGGATACGGCTGTTATGATCATACATATTGATAAGTATTTTTTTTAGATACTCATTATTACAAGATTCAGCAATCAACATGTGGAATTCCCGATCAATCTTCAGATGCTCATCCGGAGAAAAGGAATCCAGGTGCCGCTGCATCCCTGTGCGAATGCTGATAAGGGATTCCTCTGATATATAATACGAGGCGAGCTGCGCCGCTACCGGTTCGATGGTTTCGCGAATGGTATAGATATCAATAATATCCTTTTCCGAAATGCCGGCCACAAATATCCCGCGCTTCGGGTAGATCTGCACCAGATGTTCCCCGGCCAACGAGTTCAGAGCCTCTCTTATGGGGGTGCGGCTCATCTGCAGTTCCAGCATCAAGTCCTTCTCGGATATCGGAGCATCGGGGACATATTCGCAGGTAATAATCCTGTGCTTTATATAATCGTAGGCTTGGGCTTTACGGCTTAACGAATTGTTCGATGATTTTTGCATAGACGACCTATATTACCCCGGGGCTCATGTCAAAAGTCAATACACCAAAAAGAAGGGACCGACATAGCGGTCCCCCCGAATATCCAGACGCTTACTTCATCGCCTCGATGGTTTTTACATACTCCTCCATCTGAGGATAGTTATCGGACACAAAGGTCTTGAGTTTATCTTTAAACGCGCTTATATCGGGATTTATGACTACAACGCCCTCATCTTTGAATTTCTGAATGAATTCAGCTTCCGAGGCGTCTACAATGTCCCCCTGTACCTTTGAAGCCTCAATCGCTGCTTCAACAATAATCTTGCGGGCATCATCTGGTAATTTTTTATAAAACTGGTCACCGAGCATAAGGGCACTAAAATTCTTCACATGCTCTGTTAGAATCAGATATGGGCATACCTCGTACAATTTACCGGAAATATTATTAGACATGGGGTTTTCCTGACCGTCGATGGTTCCCTGCTGCAACGCAAGATATACCTCGTTCCAATCTAGCGGTGTAGGATTCGCACCCAAGGTCTGCCATGTTTTAACAGGTATATCATAAGGAGGGACCCGCAACTTCATACCTTTGAGATCGGCAGGAGTATGTATAGCGCGATTAGTAGTCATGTTTCGAGATCCTCGCCATCCCATGCTGACAACACGGATACCGGAATTAGCAGCCATATCTGAAAACAATTTTTCTCCTACTTCGCTCTCCCACACGCGCTCTCCATGAGCACGGTTTTCAATCAGGTAGGGAATGTTAAAGATACTGGCCAATTCAGTGTAAGTCTCTATTCTACTGGGAGTATCCCAGACTCCCTGAAGGGTACCAATTCTCAAACCCTCAATCATGTCGCGAATAGAACCCAACTGACCAGCAGGAAAAACCTGTACTTTTATTTGTCCATTGGATTTCTCGTTACAGATCTCAGCAAACTTCTGAGACGCAATGTGAAAAACGTCGGACGTCGACTGAGCATGACCCAATTTTATCAGGATCGGTTCAGCTCCTCCTGTGGGTGCTTCCTTGCTTCCTTCAGCAAAAGAGAAAGCCACAAGGAAGATAAAACAGACCATTACAATAAGTAATTTCGATCCATTTTTCTTAGAAACCATTTCGTACCTCCAAATTTTTTCTGCATACGCATCAAGAGCGTATTGCAGGTTTAAACCCTAACTCAGAAATCAAGCTTTAGAGAACTCATGCTATTGAGCTCCTTTAAAACCCCCAGGCTGACAGGAACTCCGTTCTTAAGATTCGCTTCTTTTGTTATAAACTCTTTTTCACCAGGGACATAAATCCTGTCCACGTCTTTCATCATACGCGAGGTTCTCATTTCCTGGATTAAGCGGTCCATACGCATTTTGAATTCAGAGACTGGCATAATAGTCTCGATATCCAAAGCCCACATAAAATGGCCTACGTTCTGGCTCCTGTCAAAGTCCTGGTACAAGTCAGTTACTTCATTTCCAATAGCCGCACCGGAGAGAACCCCACCGAGTACAGCACTAATAAAGGTCAATGCGTAGCCTTTATAGCCTCCAATAGGCAGAACCAGCCCGTCATAAGCTTCCTGTGCATCGTTGGTTGGGTTACCGTCTTTATCAACCGCCCATCCGTCAGGTACTTTCCAGTTATTTTTTATTGCCATCAAAATCCAACCGCGCGCTACAACACTGCAAGCCATGTCCAGCACTATCGGGTACTCCTTTCCTGCGGGCATGGCATAGGCGAAGGGGTTATTCCCCAGCATGGGAGTAAGACCTCCTGTAGGAGCGATGATGTTTCTTCCGCCCACGGTTACACAGTACCCGATCATGTTTTTCTCGGCCGCCATATGGGCAAAGTAAGCCTCCGCGCCGTTATGGTTGCTGTTAAAGACTGAAGAGAAGGCCATACCTGTTTTTTTGGCTTTGTCCATGGCGTTTTCCATGGCCTTAATGCTGACCAGGTGCCCTATCCCGTTATCACCGTCGATATGTGCATAGGAAGGGCCTTCTTTTACCACTTGTATATTTGGCTTGGGGTTGATTGATCCCGGCCCTTGTTTCCGGCAATGGTGAATATAAATAGGCAACCGCATTATTCCATGTGAATATACACCGCGCAAATCAGAATCGATCAAACATTCTGCGATCTGCTCTGCATCTCTTTCAGGCGCCCCCACCTCCCGCAATGCATCAAATGTGAATTTGCGGAGTCTTTCATGAGAGATCTGAACGGTCTCTTCTTTATTCATCTCTTTTTTGAAGTCGTTGTTAGCCACAATACAATGCTCCTTTAAATAATGTGTTGTGCTTCCGCACAGACAAATATTGGTTTATATCACATAGCCTTTCCGAAAACTAAATCCGGTAGGAATGTCACAATCTGGGGAAAATAACCTATAATTAT
The DNA here is from genome assembly GCA_964554875.1 of uncultured Spirochaetaceae bacterium. Lineage (GTDB taxonomy): Bacteria > Spirochaetota > Spirochaetia > JC444 > Marispirochaetaceae > Marispirochaeta. The sequence continues at coordinate 20,405 of CAZKQJ010000003.1, forward strand.
ACAGACAAGCATAAGAATAATGGTAAAAGGCAGAAGCTCCCGTAGAACCTTCTCAACTGCTACCTTGCCTACCCTTGCTACGATATAGATACACAGTCCAACAGGAGGAGTTAGTAGCCCCACACTCAACACCAATACCGAAAGTACCCCGAAGTGAACAAGATCTATTCCTGTCTCTGCGGCCAGGGGCAGAAGAAACGGTATAGCCATTACAAGGCCAGGAGTGGGGTTCATAAAAAGACCGATAATAAATAGTACGCCTATGGCAACAAAAGTGATTGATGTGAGGGATAAACTTAAAAGCATCCCAATTACTGTCTGGGGAATAAAATGAAAGGTGATGATCCACGAAAACACCGTTACTCCGCCCACAATAAAGAGCAGAACACCCGATTCAATTCCTACATCAATAAATATTCGTGGGAGATCCTTCACCTTGAGTGTCTTTATAACCAGTCCAAGGATAATACTATAAATTACCGCAACCGCACCTGCCTCAGTTGGCGTCGTGATACCGGTAACAATTGCAGTAAGTACAATAGCAGGCGAAAGAATCGGGAAGAATCCTTCGATGAATCGAATTTTTATCATTTCCCACGATGGTTTAGGTTCTTTTGGATAGTTACGTTTCAGAGATAAAACATAGCTTGCCCCCATCAAGACCAAGGCCATAATTATTCCGGGAATCGCCCCGCCTAAAAACAGTCTTCCTACCGAGACACCCGCAAGACCAGCATAGATAAGCATAGGTACGCTGGGCGGGAAAATAGGTCCGATAACTGATGATGCAGCGGTAATTGCCGCACTGAATTCCGGATCATAACCGCGCTTTACCATGGCTTTAATTTCTATTTCGCCTAACCCGGCGGCATCAGCAACTGCAGATCCTGACATTCCGGCAAAAATTAGACTGGCAAGAACATTTACGTGGGCAAGCCCTCCACGGAAACGGCCCACAAAAAGATTTGCAAAATTGAAAATACGATCTGTAATTTTTCCGGCATTCATAACTTTTCCAGCTAGAATGAAAAGAGGTACAGCAAGAAGAGTGAAACTATCGACACCGGCAACAATATTCTGCGGTATTGCTATCAATGGAATGGAACCTATGCCATTGATAATGAATAGAACAACTGATGTAGTTATAAGACTTAATGCAATGGGCATTCCCAATAGTATTGTCCCAAATAATACAGCTAAAGTGATAGTAATCATACACTTTCCCCACTCTCGTCAATTGCCGAACCAGATCTGATTTTCTTTATAAGATCCAAACTAGTATCAAGAAAACTGATGATCATAAGTCCAAATGCGATTGCCACTGGAAGATACAGGTAACCAAGGGGAATATTTATAGCTGGCAGTTTAGAGGCAAGAGAAAACTTGAAAAGCGTATACCCCAGATAAGTGCATACACCGAGAATAACAATAATCAAAAGATTTAATGCTAAATAAATAAACCGTTTGAATCGCATAGGAATTTTTTCGACAAGAACATCGACGCTAATATGCTGCTTACGTCTTACACCCACAAACGCACCGAAAAAAACCGACCAAATAAAGAAAAACTTTGACAACTCTTCTGGCCACAAAAGAGGCCTTACCAGGACATATCTGCAGAAAACCTGCAAACTCATTGAACTTATGATGATAAAGATGCAAATACCTACAAACCATTCTGACACTTTTGTAGACCACGTCAAAAATGACTTCACTCACTTACCCTTTGAATAAAATATATATCCTCTATACAACATATATATATGTTGTATTACGGTATTTGTGATCTGTCAAGTTTTTTTATCTATCAAAAATGATGGGCAAAAACTCAATTGATACGCCGTAAAATTGACTCGAGAAGGTATTTTGGAGTAAAGGTGACTTTAATATATTAACGACCAATCAAGCTATTAAAGCAAATCAAACCTTTGCGCGGACCGAACAGCCCGCGCAGGATAATTTCAGGCACTCTCGTAATATACGTTTTCTTCTTCCACACCCCGGCCTTCGGACTGCATCTCTTCCAGGGTCTTGAGCACGGCGTTCACCATGGGGGGCGGGCCGCACATGTAGATCTTCCAGCCCTTCAGGTCCATGTTTTTCAGGGTCTCGGTTACAAAACCGGTGTTCCCTTCCCACGTTTCCCCGGGCCAGGCCACGGTTCTGACGTATTCAAACACATCGCTCCTTTTCTCCGCATCCTCGAAAAAGCTGTCGTAGAGAAAATCCCCTTCCCGGTTAACCCCGTACAGGAGCACAGCCTTCGTAATTTTTCCGGGATTTTCGGAGATATCCTTCACAATGGGAACAAAGGGAGTTATACCGATTCCTCCGCCGATAAAGAGGACCTTTTCCGCGTCCTTGTCCACCACCAGGTCACGGCCCAAGGGACCTTCGAGCTGGACCCGCATTCCTTCGCTAAAATCCCGGAAGACTATGTCCGAGGCGTAGCCGCCTTCTTTCTTTTGGACGGTTACCGATAGCCGGTCAGGATCATTGGGGAATTGGGAACTTATGGAATAGGCCCGGTACATCTCGGGTTCTTCAGAGACCTTGATCAACACGAACTGACCGGGGGTATACTCGATTTTTCTGCCCGTCTCTCCGTTTGTCTCCATACGGAAGGTGAACTCCCGGACGTTTGGGGAGATCTGCTCGATCATTTCGATTACCGCGCTTACGGGAGTCCGCTTTTCGTATCCGTCCAGAACCGTTGCCTGCTTCAGGAAATCCGCCTCCTTCGCAGTTGCCAGCTGTAGCTGGTTCGCCGGGCAGTTGGCCACACAGGTACCGCAGCGGATGCAGAGCTCACTGCTGAACTGGTTATTCCCGTCAAAGTTCTGAAAAGGCGAGAGCTGAACAGGACACACCCGGGCGCAGGTCGCGCACTTGTGGCATTTATTCGTGGATTCGATGGTAACCTTTTTATCGAAGCTGTGGTTAAGCTTGGTGACCTTTCCTATCTTATAGAAGACCTGTCCGAGGCTGCCCATGGGACAGAAGGAGCACCAGGAGCGGGGATTCAGCATGGAGAGGGCAAAGCCCAGGACGGTGGGCATTACCAGATACTGCTTGCCCATGAGCATGCCGAACTTGCCCATAAACTCCGGGTTTCCCCAGAGAGGCATGACCCTGGCAAGGCGCACAAAAAACATGAACATGTAAATTGCAAAGAAGACCCAGCGGGTTATCGGGGATTTAAAGATCCGCGGGATTTTAATGAACCTGGATGCCGACATGGATACCCGGTCAAAAAGGCTTCCATGGGGACAGAGGTTACCGCACCAGTATCTTCCCTGAAAAAAACCGGTTCCCATAATTACAAGCATTATAGCGAACACGAATAGTCCAAGGAGTGGATAATAGAGGGACCCGAAAGCCACGAGGGGTACCAGCACCCAGGAGTATTTCCTGATGCCGGTAAAGGTGCGTTCCGTCTTTAAATAGAATTGTGCTGGCCGTACTGTTTTGTCAGTAAGTGTCTGCATAATAACCGCCGTGTTGTTTAGGATTTTCTGAAGTTCCGGCAGTCTATTATATATATCTTATATAGTCAATAACTTATATAGATAATTCCAAGTGTTTCAGCCTGCATTCCGTACGGCAATACAGGGCTGCTCGTCAGTTGTTTTGATCCGGTAATGTACCGTTCCCCCGTTAACATTCAGGATATAGGCTCTATTGGATACGCCAGGTTGAGAAGTTGACGACCAGTAGCCGGCGTCAATAATATTCTCAAATCCGGCCTCGTCCAGCCATCCAAGTTGCGATGCCGCTCCGTAGTGTACCAGGCTCAACAACTCCCGGATATTCGGCATTCTCCAGTCGCTGTGTCCGCCCTCATCACGAGCGGCAGCCGCCGAAAGTGCATCTGCCCAGGATAGTTCTTCCGTGGAAGGAGATTTCTGCCACATAAGCCGGGTAAGCTCATCGGTAATGGTTCCGTCGCCGTTGTCGGTAAAACGGGGATCAGGCCATTCCCACCCGTTCCGGAGGTCGCCGTCATCGCCGGAAACAGCAGAGACTGTCATTCCGGTCTTCGGCAGAAGCGGTGAGGTTCCGCGAACACAGATAACTGAGGCACTCGAACTTTCGTCCATTTTGAACATCGGCCCGTAGACACTGACATACCATGCAGATAGAAGGCTGGTGGAACTCGTTGAACTCCACCAGACATCCATGGTCATGGAATCTGCAAAACCCTGGTCATGCAGATAATTGTTCAGACCAACTTCGCCGCTATGACGCAGAAGGGATTCCAGTTCAAGCACGTTGGGCAGCCGCCAGTCGCCATAGCCGCCGGCATCCAGATCCGCGGCATGATCGACGGCTTCAGTCCAGGTCATCAGGTCTGTGGATGGAGCCTGTTCCCACATCAGTCCGGTCAGGTTGTCGACGATTGTCTCCCCATCTACGGCAAAACGCGGGTCCGGCCAGCTCAAGCCTGTCTGCAGGTCGCCATCATCTCCGGCAGCGAGACTGGCTGTTTGACCCGTTTTCGGAATGGTATAGATATATGGCGCCGGCGACCCGATATCACTGCCGGTGCTGCCGCCGCCGTCAAGAGAACATGATACAAGACCTGTCGCCAGCAGAAGTATCAGAACTCCAGGAATCGTGCATCCCTTCATACCATCCTCCTTACAACCGGGAAAAACCGATGGAGAAGGTAAAGTCACTCCCCAGCCAGT
>CAZKQJ010000003.1:25195-149480 GCA_964554875.1 uncultured Spirochaetaceae bacterium
CCTCCTTACAACCGGGAAAAACCGATGGAGAAGGTAAAGTCACTCCCCAGCCAGTTAACCACCCGGACAAAGTAGTACCCCGTATCCTGGGCAGTGTAATAGATAACTTCATCCATTCCGCCGCTGCCGCTGTTACTTCTTTCCAGTATGTCGCCGTAACTTGAATAGAGATACAGATCCGCGTTGTCGGGATAATAGAAATTGGTTATCACGATCCTGTAGGTATAACCGCGCTGCATCCATCCGCGGTAACTGACGTATCCGGGACTCATGGGCATGAACACGTTGTTGAACCAGGAGCCGTTGGTAATGGATGAATAGCCCTCCGGCGGTTCCCATGAACCGTTACACAGATCGATGGCCCAGCCGCTGTCGTAGTTACTGAAATCGCTGTAGCCGTACTGATTGTAGGCCTTTATCTTGAAAAAGTAGGTAGCCCCGCCGCCGCCGGCATAGTCGTCGTAACTTGTTGCGGTGCAGGTGTCAAAGGCTTCATAGGTTCCGGAAGCACTGTCGGACCAATAGACCTCATAGCCCTCGGCTCCATACGCCGGGTTCCAGGTAAGTCGTATAAAGGAGATATAGGTGCCGTCGCTGGCCTGCAGCTCGGTGGGTGCAGCAGGAGCAGTGCTTATCGGCGGATCCTGCGGTGTTTGTGAGTCGTTACTTGTCCCTCCTCCGGCGGAGGGGCAGGCAGTCAACAGCAGTACTGCAAAAATCGCTGTCGTATTCCGCAGCATCCATTGTACGGTCTTCCTCTTCATACCATCCAGAATACATCCGATTACAGATGGGCTCTAACGCGGGAGGAATTCTTTTTTGTCCGGGAGGAATTTTCAAGTTCCTGTATAGCGGGTAATTTCTTTGGGGAGAAAACCGTAATACCGGAAGAAAGCTTTGGAAAAGGAACTGAAGCTGCTGTATCCAACGGCCAGGGCGACGCCTCCAACGCCAAGAGCGCCGTCGCTGAGCAGTTCAAGGGCCTTTTCCATGCGAAGCTGCCTCACATAGGTAAAAATGGTCGTTCCGTACTGCCGGCGGAAGCCCTGTTTCAGTTTGGTGCTGTTCAGCCCTACTCTTCCGGCAAGTTCGCAGATGCAGGGAGGATCAAAGGCTTCCCGTTCGAGGATCTCTCTGGCTTCCTCGAGGTGCCTGCGGTCAAACTGGGAAAGGCGCACCGAAGGTACCGGTGCATCCTGGAACTGCAGAAATTCGTGTACACGTAATGCAAAAATCTCCATCAGCTTGGCCTCGACATAAAGCCTGAGAAGGGACCCGCCCAGCGGGCAGTGAAGGAGCTGAAATACAGCCAGTCGGGAATGCATCTGTGTTGGAGCAGGCAGAAAGGCCCGGTCAGCAGCCAGATTGAGCAGTATCTTCCGCAGGTCTCCCGCCCAGGAAATCTGCAGCTCGTTACTCAGTCTCCAGAAAAGTTCCTCGGTAATAAAAAGGCTGAACTCCTCCAGCTGTTCACCGGGCTGCATGTCGATTATTCCATAGGCTGGAGCGGAAAGAAGATACCCGTCCCATTGCCGCACATTCAGTCGTCCGGAAAAGCCGTCAACCGAAAATACCGATGGGCGTCTGGAAAGATGCAGCGTGAATTTCATATACGTATCGGATGCCCGCACGACCACCCGGTTCGAGTCGGCAGCATCGGGCACGCAGAGGGTTCCGTATCCCAGGTCCTTGTTCAGGGAAACAAACGACGCTTCCCCTTTCCCTATCTCTGTTGGTACCGGAAGAGAGATTTTCTTCAAGCCCCCTGAAGCCGGGGTATTCTCTGCAGCGGCGCTGAAGATAATCTGGGAAGAAAAATCTGCCTGATCTGATGAACAGGGCATAGTATAAAGTATACACCAATTTCGGCATTGTGCAAAAAAAGGGAATGTCTTTGCCTTACGCGATCGGTATCGCCTTCTCCTTGGCACGGACAGCCAGATCCACTGCCTTGAAGGCGTGCGCCTGGGTCATGGCCGTTTCCGTCCGGTCCAGAGAGGATCAGGCTTTTCTTCTGGTGCGTAATTTTCTCCGTCGGCTTTTTGAATCATCTTTGAGGCTCCTCAGGATAAACCGGCTTACAGTTTACAATTCCTCCAGCCCGAACTCCAGCTCGGAAACGCAGGTATCGTCGTAGTGGCTGCCATTGTACACATCCTCGATACGGATCTTTACCCCGTAAAACCCGTATATCTCCCGGAGCAATCCCATGTTCAGGGGGTCCCGCCACGCACCCGCAGGGATTCCCAGATCATCGAGGGCCATGGCAAAAAGGTCAGGATAATCCGTGGAGAACTGCTCCAGGCTTTCCAGGTAAAATCTTCTCTGCAAATCTTCCAGACGATACAAGACGAGGGACTGTTCCTCCATGCTGTCCCGCAGTTCAAAGGTGCCGGGAATAACCTTTTCCCTGAGAAAATAGAGGGTATAGTCAAGCTCGGTCACAAGCCCCGGGGCCGTCATGCCGGCTACAAAGGAGACCGAGACTTCCCTGACACGATTGTTGCGCTCAAAGAGTCTGGGGGACCGGGCAAAACCGTTGACCACGCTTATGCGGCTGATCAGTCGCTGAGTCATGACTGTTACCGACTCCCCCACACCGCTGCCGGGAGCGCCTTCGACCCAGGGACTTGCAGTACTCCCGTCAAAGAGGGCTTCGGGGCCGTAGGTCACGCTCCTTCCTCCAACGGTTTCGGTCAGGGACGAACTGGCCCAGAAGGACCGGGAAGGTCCCACGGAAAACTCCTGCCACCCTCCGTTCTGTGCAAGGGCAGGGATAAGCAGGGCCGTCATGATGATAAGGAAAAATAACTTCTTCATTGCAAACCTTCCTTTTTACGTAATTCATTTTTTGTATCCTCGGAATATAGTCGGTATTCGGTTTGTGCCAGACCTTTCAATCCGGCTTCATGTTTATCCATAGCGGCGAGTATTTCTCCGGCTTCCGCCTGATCGAGATCCAGCCAGTGGATAATCTCTTTTCGGTACTGGTAGTCCCCTTCAAGTTCGATCAGGTCTTTAATCAATTTTCTTCTGCTTTTATTGCTGTAATCCACGGGAGACGGAAGTCCAAGCGCAGAAGGGCCGAGCTCCCGAATAAGCTGGCTGATGCGGTTTACATCGAAATCCTCGTGTTCTTCATAACCGGAGAAAAGGCTCTCCTCGAGGGAATAGAGTCGGGAACTGGAAACCCGGGTATCGCTGATCCGCCGGGACCGGAATTCTCCATCCTGATCCAGACTCACCTGAAAAACCCCTTCGGCAACAGTTCGTGAAAGCCCTCCATCGGGGAATCGGCTGATCCCCGTGGGTTTTTTAAAGAGATGATAATTAACCAGAAAACTGACATCATCCCCGACTCTGTACCCCTTTCCAGCCTTGAATGATGTATAGACCTCTTCCGTGGAACCACCGGCTGCGGCGGAAAGAGTAAACACAGTCAAAAATAGTACAGCCATGACATTTTTCTTTGCCATTACTCCCAGTATAGCACACCTCTGCCAATATCCGTGGTATACTTGGTATCATAAAAACAATGGGGGAGGATGGCATGGATATCGAAACTGCCTCCGGACACGCAAAGCAAAATGTTACGGCGAAAGAACTGCAGGAGGCTCTCGAAGGATTAAACAAAGAGAACAACTTTCTCATTCTGTCGAACGGCGGTGATTACATTCAGTGTGCCGTATCGGATTCCGGTTTCTTCGCCGAGTACCAGGACAAAAGCGGCCACTACAGCAGCGAGGACGGCCTGTCCGCGGACACAATTGAAAACCTCTTCACCGCGTATCTGTCAAGGTCCGATACGTGGCGCGACCTGGCAAGCTGGGAAGCCGTATCAGACTCCGACGGAGACGACCAGTCGGCCGGATCGGAGGGAAACGCCGGCAGTTTTACCGATTCTCTCAAGAAGGACCTGTCTCCGGGAAAACTCTTTGATTCGGTTAAGCGACAGGTATCCAGGGAAATAAGCCGGGGTGTATCGCGAAAAACATCGGGGACTGTGGGCCGGATGATTCGGAAATTCTTCAAGTAAGCAGGGCCGGGCCATGAATGTTCTGATTGTCTATGATTCCTTCTTTGGGAATACCGAAAAGCTCGCCCGGGCTATGGAGAGCGCCCTGAAAAACGACCCGCGGATACAGCAGCTTACTGTCCTGAAGGCGAAGGAGGCACAAAAGGCTGCCATGGAGAATTTCGACCTGCTTATTGTCGGCTCCCCTACCAGGGCTTTCCGGCCTTCCCAGGAAATAACCGGGTATCTAAAGCAGATACCTTCCGGAGGTCTGAGCGGAATAAAGGCGGCTGCTTTTGATACGGGTATTCCTCTGGAGGACGTCAGTCCCAATTTTTTAAAGTTCTTCGTCCAGCTTTTCGGCTATGCGGCTAAACCTATTGCCGCAGGGCTGGCAAAAAAAGGCGGCAAACTGGTCATGCCCCCGGAAGGTTTCATGGTGAAGGACTCCGAGGGTCCCCTCAGGGACGGCGAGGTGGACCGGGCGGCCCAATGGGCCCGGAAGTGTATCGGGGAGGATTAAAGGAGACGGAACATGAGTGGCAGAATGCACCGTCTGGCTCTTCCTGTGTTCACTGCTGCCGTTCTTCTGACAGCGGCCTTTTCCCAGTCAGGCGGGGATCATTTCCAGGAGCTCCGCAAGCGGATGGTCCGGGAAATTATTCAGGACGCCCGCATGACTGCCTCCTACACCGGCAAAGAAAATCTTGATGAATCCGTACTTGAGATCCTGAGAACGGTTCCCCGGCACCTTTTTGTTCCGGAGCACCTCAGGGGGAGGGCCTATCAGAACCGTCCCCTGCCGATCGGTTACGGTCAGACAATCTCTCAACCCTATATTGTCGCCCTTATGACGGACCTGTTGGAACTGGAAGCTTCCGACCGCGTTCTGGAGATCGGGACCGGATCCGCCTACCAGGCGGCGGTACTGGCCGAACTGGCTGCCCGGGTGTACACCCTGGAGATCATCCCGGAACTGGCGAAAAGTGCCGGACAGCGCCTGGCAGATCTGGGATACGACACTGTTACGGTTCTGCAGCAGGACGGCTATTACGGCCTTGCCGGAGAAGCCCCCTTTGATGCCATTCTCGTCACCGCAGCGGCCACACATATTCCCCCTCCTTTGGTGGAGCAGCTGAAACCCGGGGGCCGCATGGTCATTCCCGTGGGCGGTCCCTTTATGACCCAGGAGCTGATCCGTCTGCGAAAGAAGGGGGACGGAAGCATCAGTACCGAATACCTGCTCCCGGTGGCATTCGTTCCCCTTACCGGAGGCCATTGAAAGGATTTTGAGCCGCCCCAGCCCTTTTCATTTATATCTGTCTCTTGCCATGGTCAGTGCCGCGGCCCTGGGTTTTGAGCTCCTTTTGATGCGCTATTTCGCCCTCTCCTACGGTTCCCACTTTGCCTCATCCATTATCAGCATGGCCCTCCTGGGGATCGGGACGGCCGGTTCGGTGCTGCAGATATTGCGGAACACGCTTCTCCCCCGTTTTCACCGCCTTTTTCCATCAGCCGCTGCTCTCCTCGGCCTGAGCATGGTAAGCGTCATAATCATGGTCCGTCAGGTCCCCTTTAATCCCGGCGAGCTGACCTGGGCGCAATCCCAGTGGCTGTTTCTCGTACTCAATTACCTGCTTTTTGCCCTGCCCTTCTTCTTTTCAGGATTCTGTACCGCCATTGCCCTGGCCTCAGGAGAGTTTCCCCCGGGAAAACTCTACCGCGCAGATTTGCTCGGCGCCTGCGCGGGAGGGCTCGGCGTATTGGCGGCTTTGAGCCTGCTGCCTCCCGAGGAGGTACTCCGCCTGCTGGCCATGCTCTCTCTTGCCGCCGCTGCGGTTGCAGGTTTCTACTTCCGGACTTCCCGCCGGAGCAAACAGCTGACTGCAGGAACACTGCTGGCAGCTGTTTTTCTTCTGTTCCTGCCTTCACAGCTGCTGCGTCCCCTTCTGTCGGATTACAAGGACCTCGCGCGTCTTGGGCATTTGCCGGGAACGCGAATCATGACGGGGACCGATTCCCCCCTTGGACGAATCGACATCGCAGAATCACCGGAAAGTCCCGTCCGTTCTGCGCCGGGACTCAGCCCTCTCTGTCCCCATCCGGTGCCTGTCCGTGCGGGCATCTATCTTGATGCCGACCTTTACGGGGCCCTCTATTCACCGGAGAAGGATACCTCGTATCTTGACTGCCTGTCGGCAAAACTTGCCTTTCTCTACCTGAAGGAACCCAGGGTCTTTATAAAGAATATCTTCGCCTCCGCGGAACTGATGGAACTGGCTTTGGTAGAGAAGGCTTCTTCCGTAAGCGGGAGTTACGAGCATTTCTCCCTGCCGGAACTGGCACAGCAGATACGTCCGGGAACAGGTCAGGAGGAACATGGATGGGATGCGGTACTTCTTGAGCAGGGACTGGCCCGGACGGTGCTCTCCCGGCCAAAACGGGGTGCAACTGCAGAATATGATCTGATTACCTTCTGGCTCAGCGGGTCGGGCGCAGCCTCCCTGGGGCATTCCGCCATAGATGAGCAGTTTGATCTTACCGTCGAGTCTCTCGGATTAATGCTGTCCAGACTCAGCAGAACAGGCATTCTGATGATAAGCAAGTGGCGGCACCGGCCACCCTACGAGACCCTGAAGTTCATCGCCGCCCTTGACGCGGCTGTCCCGGAAGAACAGATAGGGCGCAATCTTCTTGTTATCTCCGCTCCCAGCACCTATACCCTGCTCTACCGGAAAAGCCCCTGGAGCCGGAAGGATATCACAACAGCCCTGGACTTCTGCTCATCCCGCGGCTTCATGCTGGAATATCCGGCTGGTCCGGACAATCCTGCCGAGGCGCAGAGCCTGGCAGCCCAGGTTGATCAGATTACCGGACCGGAAGCAGCGGATTTCAGAAAACGATACAAGTTTTACCTTGAAGCGCCGACAGACAACCGCCCCTTTTTCGGACGCTTCTTCCGCTGGAGCTCCGCGCCGGAACTGTTAAAGCTGAGAAGAGCCGGAGGCTCGGCCCTGCTGCAGTGGGGATATCTTACAAAGGCCGCCACTCTGGTACTTGCCGTGCTGGCAGGGGCCGTACTGATACTGCTTCCTCTGCTTCTTCGGCACCGCGAAGCCGCCTTCCGCGGCATGCGGAGCCGGGTAATCCTCTACTTCAGTGCTCTGGGTCTTGCTTTTCTGTTTGTGGAGCTTATGCTTATTCATCTTTTTACCCTGTTCCTGGGGCATCCTTTTCTCTCCGCAGGAGTGGTAATGGTTGCCTTCCTCCTGTGGGCCGGAATCGGCAGCGGGCTGTCCCGACATTTCAGTCCCCACAAGGCCCTGTTCTGTATTGGTATTGTGCTGGGATCATATCTGCTGGGACTCCCACCCCTGCTGCGCGCCCTTGCCTTCCTGTCTGCCCCCTCCAGGCTGGCTCTTACCCTGGTACTCTGTTTTCCCCCGGCCTTCTTTATGGGCATGCCCTTCCCTCAGGGGATTGAGCGGCTTCAGTCCGTACTGCCCGCTGCAGTACCCTGGGCCTGGGCGATCAACGGCGTGGCCTCGGTGGCAAGTCCCCTATTAGCAGCGGTTCTGGCAATCCATATGGGCTTCGGTTTTGTGCTTGCCGGGGCGATTCTTCTCTATATCGGGGCTTTCCTTTCCGCTCCGGGGAATGTCTAGCCTTTTATATTTCCCACGGGCACCAGCTTCGCCACCGGAGCGCTCAATCCCGCCGCTTCGGTGGCCCGGACCACCTCGTCGATGTCCTTGTAAGCCCCCCCCGCCTCTTCGGCCAGAACTCCCCGGGAGGCTGTACGGATATAAATATCCTCCTGCTCCAGCCGTTTCTCAATTTCGTCGATGCTGAACTGTTTTTTTGCCTGCCTGCGCCCCATGACGCGACCGGAACCATGGGCGGTACTGAAAAAACTCCTGCTTCCCCCGTAAACACCGGTAAGCAGCCAGGATCCGGTCTCCATGCTGCCTCCGATAATCACTGGCTGACCGGTCTTACGGTATTCCGCGGGGAGATCACCACTTCCCGGAGGCAGGGCCCGGGTGGCCCCTTTGCGGTGGACCAGAACGCGCTTCCTAACCCCGTCCACAAGATGGGTCTCCTCCCTGGCGGTATTGTGGGTTACATCGTACACCTGCCGAAGGCCCAGTTCTGCCGGATCCTTACCGAGAACCTCGGAGAAGACCTCCCGAAGCAGATGCAGAATTATCTGTCGATTGGCAAAGGCCATATTGGCCGCACAGCACATGGCCCTGTAATAAGCCTGACCCTCCGGCGCGGCAAAGGGCGCACAGGCAAGTTCGCGATCATTAACGGATATTCCGTATTCTGCATGGCCAATCTTGGTAAAGCGTTTCAAATAATCCGAGGCTATCTGATGGCCGAATCCCCGGCTTCCGCAGTGAAACATCACCATCACCTGGTTCGGCCGTTCAATTCCAAATACAGCGGCTACATCAATGTCCCGCAGGTTCTCGGGTTTAGCCACCTGAATCTCAAGATAGTGGTTACCCGAACCCAGGGTGCCGACCTGGGTACGTCCCCGGTCCCGGGCTTCTCTGCTGACTGCGGAGATATCCGCATCATCCATGCAGCCCTCTTCCTCCGTCCGTGCCAGGTCCTCCTGAGTGGCATACCCCTTCCTGAGGCACCATCGGGCACCCTGGTGGCACAGGTCACTGAACTCGCTGTCGGAGAGATTCAGAGCACCTTCTCCACCGACACCGGTGGGAATCCTGCTGTACAACCGGTCCACAATCTTACGAAGATTCGGCCGCAGTTCTTCCCAGGTCAGAGAGCTTGTTACCAGACGCATCCCGCAGTTTATGTCATAGCCGATTCCCCCGGGGGAGATAATTCCCTCCTCGGCATCAAAAGCTGCAACCCCGCCGATGGGAAAACCGTAGCCCTTGTGTCCGTCGGGCATACACCAGGCCTGCCTCAGGATACCGGGAAGCGAAGCCACGTTGCTTATCTGATCGAAGACCGCATCATCCATTCCGCCGAGGAGTCTCTCCGTGGCAACAATGTTGACGGGGACCTGCATTCCCTTTTTATAGGATACCGGCAGCTCCCAGAGGGCTGCTTCCAGCTGCCGCAGTCCATTCCGCTTCATACATGAATTTTACTCCTCCGGACAGCGATAAATCAAGTTGAATACTCTTTTACCGTGGAGTTTCGGACGGGGTAATCTCAACCAGAATTGTGTGCTGTGAGTTCCCCTTTGCCAGGGGCGTCGGCTTGAACCTGGTCAGGGTATTAATACTGGGTCCCTTGTCAACACCCTTTGCGTCCGGCCGATACCAGCCCCCCTGGGGCATGGCAGCCACCCCCTGCATAATGTCTTCCGTTATCCGGGCGGGAAGTTCCACCTGCCCGCGGTCATTCCAAACCCGCAGCATATCACCGTCGACGATGCCCCGGGGCGCCGCGTCCCTGGGATTAATCCAGACCGCCAGGGCCTCGGTTTTATGCGCCCGGTCAAGATTGGCAAAGGTCGAGTGGGTACTCCGCCTGCTGTGCCAGCCGATAAGCTGCAGGGGATACTTTTTGGTCAGTTCATCCTCCGGACCCTCCCAGGAAGGAAGGTACTTCGGCACAGCGGGAATCTCATCGGGCCTGTTCATCCGGTAGAGACGCTCCGAGAATATCTCGATCTTCCCCGAAGGAGTGGGAAAAGGATTCTTTTCCGGGTCCCGGATCTGCTCTTCGAAGGCGATATGGGGCTTCTCGTAAACCGGGTAATAGATTCCTTTTTCCCTGAACCTTCCGTAGGAAGGAAAATCGGGTTCAGCCCTTCGGGTCTCATCCACGATAAAGCGGGCCCAGTCTTCGTAGCTTTTTCCCTGGCTGAACTCATCCCCCACACCAAGGCGATCAGCAAGCTCCCTGATCCAGTCATAGCCGGTCCGCCGCTCGAACTCCGGCTCCACCGCCTGGTTCTGGAAAATCGTATACTCCCCCAGGGTGTCCGAGGCAGCGATATCGATGCGTTCCAGGAAGTTGGTACTGGGGAGAACGATATCCGCGTACATGGCACTGGAGGTGAGGAACTCCTCGCTAACCAGAATAAACTCGCACAGGGACTCGTCCTTCAATATGACTTCGGTGCGCCGGATGTCCGAATGCTGATTCACCAGGCAGTTTCCCGCCAGGTTGGCGATAAACTTGATGCTCGAATCGAGCTTTTCCGCGCCGATCAGCCCGTCTTCCGGCCCCAGGGACATCCCCCGGGTAATTGCCTCCGTCCACAGAAAGACCGGGATGGAAGCTGTAACAGGGTTGTACACCGGCACCGAGGCCAGGCTGAAGCGCTTGAAGGTCCCTGCCCCGGAGGCCCAGCCGCCGGAGATGCCCACGTTGCCGGTCACTGCCGCCAGGACCGTCGCCCCCCGGACCGGCTGCTCCCCCAGGGCATGACGCTGGGGACCGTAGCCCTGGATCAGGGCCGCAGGTTTTGCACCGGCATACTCCCGGGCAAAGCTGCGTATACGATCCGCGGGGACTCCGCAGATTGCCTCCGCCCATTCCGGGGTTTTTGGAATACCGTCCGACTCACCCAGAATATAGCTGGCCAGGGAGTTCCCTGGAGGAATCCCCGGGGGCATCTGATTTTCGTCGAAGCCCAGGCAGAAGCGGCGTACAAAATCTTCATCGTAGAGTTTTTCGCTGATCATGACCCACAGCATGGCGTCCATCAGGGCATTGTCCGTGGTAGGTCGGAGGGGTATCCACTGGTCAGCCAGGGCCTTTACCGTATCGGACCTGCGGGGGTCAACGACAATTATCCGGGCACCCTTGGTCTTGGCCTCCTTCAGGTAGGAGAAGGTCCCGGTACTGAAGATCGTTTCCGCGGGGTTGTGTCCCCAGAGAATGATCAGCTTTGAATCCTTCAGGGTCTCCCGGGAGCTTCCCGTACGGGCGGTCCCGTAGGTGTAGGGGGTGGCGTAATTGGTACAGGCGGTGCTGTAGGAGTTGTAATAGTTCAGGTAGCCCCCGCCATAGATTCCCAGCAGACGCCGGAAGAACTCCTTCTCCGCAAGTTTGCCCATGATCCCCGTGGCATAATGGATGTACCGGGACCGGGGTCCGTAGGTTTCGGTAATCCGCCGCAGCTCCCCTGCAATATGGTCCAGGGCTTCGTTCCAGGAGATCCGTTCAAAACGGCCCTCTCCCCTTTTTCCGACCCTCATCAGGGGGTATTTGAGCCTGTCCGGGTGGTAGAGACGCTTCAGGTAACTCCCGCAGCGTACGCAGGGTAACAGCTGCCTGCCTTCAGGTCCGAAGCGGCGTTTGGAACCGCTGATGCGAAGGGCCCTGTTTCCCCGTACATGGACCTCCAGAAGACAGCGTCCTCCGCAGTTATGGTTCCCGGTTGTGCTTACGATGCGTTCATCCTGCTTCATTGCCGCTGATTATTCCATGAAAAAGGGAACTCGTCAAAACGCTATCGCCACACTGGTCTGTTACAGGGTATGCTCGGTTCATGGTGCAGGGTTCAGCTCAGACAGTCTCCGCCTCTGCTGTAATCCTGGCTGGAGGCTCAAGCAGCCGGATGGGCCGGGACAAGGCAAGGCTCACCTTCAATACCGAAACCTTCCTTCAAGGGCTGGTTCGGCGTATGAGTCCGGTATTTCGCGAGCTCATCATCGTCGCCGACAGACCGGAGCGGTATAATCATCCTCCGGCTCACTGCGTTTCCGATATCTTTCCCGCCATGGGTCCTCTGGCAGGCATTCATGCCGGACTTAGCGCTGCACAGCATGAGTGTGCCTTTGTAACAGCCTGCGACATGCCTTTTTTCGATGCCGGTCTTGCAGCATTTCTTCTGGAACAGGTCGAAGGACATGATGCTGTGGTTCCCTGCAGCGGCGGCTTTACCGAACCACTGTGCGCGGTCTATGCAAAATCAGCCATGACGAAGATGGAGGGGTATCTCCGTTCAGGGCGCGGATCGGTCAACAATTTCCTTGACCGGGTAAATACCCTCTATGTTCCGGAACAGGAAATCAGGCGCATGGCGAATCCCGACAGGGTCTTCTTCAATATGAACACCCCCGGGGATTACCTGCGCCTGCTTTCAGAAATCCCGCCCGGGGATGTTCAGGCCGCCCCGCTCCGTTCGATTCCCAGCTCCAGTCCCCGAAGCTCCGCCATACCCCGCAAAAGCCCGATGGCCGAATAGCCGGGATTTGTTTTCTTGTTCAGATCATCGAGAATGGTGTGTCCATGGTCAGCCCGCATGGGAATATGGGGGTCCCGCCGTCCCAGGGCGATGCGCAGCTTCTCCTCTTTCAGTATGGCTCGCATGACCCGGAACATATCCACGTTTCCCTGCAGATGGGCGGCCTCAAAAAAGCTTCCGTTCGGCTCCCGCTGGGTGCTGCGCAGGTGGGCAAAGTTGAGCTTGGACCCGTACTTTTCCACCATACGAACCAGATCGTTGTCGCCGCGTACTCCGTAGGACCCTGTACAGAGGGTAAACCCGTTGTAAACAGTGTCATACACACTCAGGATCTGACGCAGATCCTCCTCCGTACTGACAATGCGGGGCAGACCGAACAAAGGATAGGGTGGATCATCGGGATGGATCGCCAGCTTTACATCCGACTCTATGGCCACCGGTACTATCTGCTGCAGAAAACAGGCAAGGTTGCTGCGAAGGCGTGAGTCATTCACGTTCCGGTAGGCATTGAGCTTTTCCTGAAACTGGGCCAGGGAGTACCCCTCCTGTCCCCCGGGAAGACCGGCGATGATATTATGCTGCAGAACCTCTTTCTGCTCCTCCGTCATCCTTTCAAAGTATTCCCGGGCCGCCTGCTGCCGCGCCTCACTGTAATCCTGTGCCGCACCGGGCCTTTTGAGCATAAACAGGTCGAAGGCCGCAAAGGCATCCACATCGAAGCGAAGGGCCAGAGAGCCGTCTTCGAGCTCGAACTCAAGGTCCGTTCTGGTCCAGTCCAGTACGGGCATAAAGTTATAGCAGACCGTCTTTACGCCGATCGCCCCCACATTACGGATACTCTGCTTGTAATTCTCGATGTATCTCTCGCGCCCGGGAAGTCCCAGCTTGATATCCTCGTGAACGGGAATGCTCTCCACCACCGACCAGCTGAGCCCCCGGTTTCGCGCAGGGCTGAGGCTGTCGTCCCACTCAATCATCCGTTTCCGCTCCTGCAGGGCCTCCAGGGGCCACACATCGCCGATGGGGATATCCTGAAGGGACGTCACTATCCCCGTCGCTCCGGCCTGACGAATATCGCTCAGGCTTACCGGATCCTCCGGTCCGTACCATCTCCAGGTCTGTTCCATGCTCATTCTTTTCTCTCCTGTGATTTCAAGTGTTCTGGGACTTCAGCATTTTGAGCTCGTTTTCCAGTCCCCTATTAATGTGCTGTTCCAGCATTGCTACCACCTCTTCTTCCGACGAGGAAAAGAGCGCCTCCACCAGTGCCTGATGATCCCCGATATGGCGGGTAGAGGAGTTCTTCCAGGTTCTGAGGGCATTCCAGAAGAAGAGCTTTTTCAGGTTTATGCGCTCGTACATCCGGCTCATGAGGGGAGATCCGGCAAGGTCGACTATTTCCATGTGCAGGCGGTAATGAAGCTCTCCGAATTCATAAAGGTCCCCTTCAGGATCAAGATCGATCCCGTCGCACTGGGCGGCAATCTTCAGAAGATCCGAAGGATCGATCTGTTCCCGGTTCCTGACAACCTCCCGTGCAGCTTCAAGCTCGAAAAGACGACGCAGACGATAGCGGTCCTGTACTGTCCCAGGAGTCTCCTCCGGAACCCTGACCCCCCAGTGGGGAACATTCTCCACCAGCCCGTCATTCTCCAGCTGCCGCAGGGCGGCCCGGACGGTAATGACCGCCGCATCCACCTTTGTAGCCAGCGTACGCTGGGAGAGAAAGGTATTCAGGGGAATACCGCCCTGGAGAATCAGGTCCTTGAGCCGCTCATAGACGATCTCTTCCTTGGTTTTTGGTCGTTCCAGTTTCCGTGGCTCCATTACACCTCCCCTGGTCGCATACGATTTAACTGTTAAAACAGTTTTAACGATAATTTTTGAACGAGTCAAGGGACAAACGGAGTAAATACCGGGGAGATTCTTCCATACTGTTCAGAATCGTGGGGATAAAGGAGAATTAAAACATTATAGGGACCGAAATTATCCGCTTCTCCGTACCGAATCAGCGATTTTTTTCCAGAATCACGGTCCTCCGCGATGGAAAAGGGATCCTATCCCCACGGTTCGAGACACTATCGACTATTTCGAGGTCAGGATCTCCACCCCGTTCCAGTTTTCCGGAGGCGGATCCTTCAGGTAGCGGTCGCAGCGCTCGATATAGAGGGAAGCCAGAAAATCGGCTGGGTCGAGGCGCAGCACCGCTTCGAAATACTGCCGGGCGCCGGAAAAATCCTGCCGATAATAGCGAGACATGGCGGCGTGGTGAATGCGCAGGAGCTGCTCCTGTTTCGGGTTGAGACGTTTTCCATAGGCGGTATAGATATTCTCTCCGATGGTCTTACCCTTGACCTGAACCTTGTCCACCAGGCGGCAGGGATAGGTGTCCTTGACCTTGCGGTAGACACTCTCGGAAAAGATAACATCCTGCTTGTAGGGTTTGGTAAGCCCCTCCAGCCGGGAGCCCAGATTGACCATGTCTCCGATCACCGTGTAATCCATCTTCTTCTGGCTGCCGATATTGCCCACGGTAACCACGCCATAGTTGATGCCGATTCCGGTTATGAACTTCGGCTTGCCCTTCTCCTCCTGGGAACGGTTGAACTCCTTCAGGGCCTCCTGCATTTTCAGGGCTACCGCCACAGCGTTCAGGGCATCGTTCTTGTGTTTTACCGGGGCACCAAAAAAGGCCATGATTGCGTCGCCGATATACTTGTCGATGATGCCGCCGTGGTCCATTATTATATCCACCATGATCTCAAAGTAAGCATTCAGGGCGTTCACCAGTTCATCTGGCATATAGCCCTCGGAAATGGTGGTAAAGGAGCGGATGTCGGAAAAGAGTACAGCCAGTACCCGGTTTTCCCCAACCAGCATGGACTCGGGATTGGAAAAAAGGGAATCGATAACATCCTTGGGAACGTATTTCTGAAAGATATTGCGGATCTTGTGTTCGTTCTTCTGAGCAAGCACCGCCTTGAAGGCGAATCCCTTGATCTGGTTGTAGGCCTTCTGCAGTTCCTCCACCATTATGTTGAAGGTATGTGCCAGATCTCCAATTTCATCTTTATATTCCACAGCCACTCTGGCGGAAAGATCGTTATTGGAAATTATCCCCCTCATGGTAGCGACAACCCGGCGCAGGGGACCGGTAAGAATCCCCGCAAAAAAGAAGAGCAGGAACAGGGAGACGAGAATCGCCCCGCCCAGAACATAGGCGTTCCGAACAAGGATCTCCCGAACCTCACGGTAAAAGGCAGCCTCATCCTCCGATACCACAACAAACCACTGAAAAGGGGTAAAGCGGAAGGCATGCCCGACCCGGTTTGAACCGTTCAGTGAAAAATCGATCCAGCCGGAAGCATCGCGGTTTATAAGACTTTGGAACTCCTCCCGATCCTCGGGACCAAAGCCCAGCTCCGCGGTGCTCAACTCAAGATCGGGCTCCCCCTCATAGGATACCGCGAGGATCAGTTCCGTCGGGGTCCGGACCACCGATTCGGCATAGGCCTCCATAGCGTCTTTGGCAACCGCCACATATTCCTCTTCCTCGGAAAGTTCATTTGTCACCAGCAGGTTCCACTGGCTTTCCATGTACTTGTTCAGCTCCTGGGCCTTGAAGCCAAGGGAGGACATGGCAATACGAGTCATACCGCTGCGGGCGGAGTATGAACTTATGGTACCGCTAATAAGAAGAGCGGCAACCAGAAGAGGTACAACAACCAATACTATTTTTGTGCGAATACTCACCTTGAATATACCTACCCTTAAAACATCGGTCGGCGGCCATGAGTTCTTAATGCCGGAAAATCTGTTGAGTTCCAAAAATTGCTTTACACTAACAGCCTTCCCTGCCGATACTAGAAGCGGAAATCTGTTCATGTCCGGGGAGTAAGAATGGCAAGTCCCGATCCGACGGTCTCAGAACCGGAAGCATATAACGATTTACTCACAGAAGAGACATCCATATCCGAAGAAGACCGTCGGGAGATCCTCTCAGACATAGAGGAGGTTGTGCGGAAAAACCGGATAACCGTCAGCGATGATCTTTTCCGTATCCGGCCCCAGAAAAGCGGGGTGCTTCTCCCTACATTGATAAACATTCTGGCCATTGCGGCAGTTGGCGCCGTCTTCTTCTATTCCGCCCGCTTTTTTGAAGCCCGGCAGGAGACCATGTCCCTGCAGGTAAGCTCGGTCAGGGGAGCGGAGGGCCGGCTCCTTGAGGAGCTGAAACGTGAATCCGCGGAACAGATTGCCAGAAAAGAAGAAGAGATAAACCGTATCCAGGACGAGCTCCTCCGAATCGAGTCCCAGGCCAGGACCCTGCAGACAGATTTTGAGAGCGCCTTGCAGCAGCGCGAAGCTGAGCTGCGGGCCGAACTGGAACAGGAACTCGCGGCGGAACGGATCAGATTGCAGGCCCTGGATATTACCCCCGCAGAACTGGATACCCGTCTGCGGGAGTTCGAAATTCAAAAACAGCAGGAACTTCAGCAGCGGCTCGAGGAGTTCCGTATCCAGATGCGGGCAGAGATGGCGGAAAGGGAGGAGGAACTGCAGCAGGCCAGGGTTGCGGCAAACCAGATTCTCGACGAGGCCAAGGCCGAGCGGGAAGCGATCCTCCAAGAAGCCGCCGAGCGGGAGACCCGTCTTGCCGAGCGTTACGAGGCCGAGCGTCTGGCCCTGGTGGAGGCATCTTCTGCGGCACAGCAGCGCCTTGAGGAGATTGCCCGGAGGCAGGAGACAGAAAACCTGCTGACTGACCAGATCCTCGCCTCCTACCGGTCAATCATGACCAGCATGCGAAACAGAGAGTTCCGAAAAGCCCTGGAACAGATTGGTACCCTGCAGAATCTACTGGAGGATCCCAGGATCGACGATCTTCCACGAATCGCCCGGCGGAGGGAGGTGGAGCGTTTTGTTCTTTCCACCCTGCGCGGGGACATAGAAACCGAGATGAACGCTGAAAGCGCCGACACTGGCAGCCTCGTAAACGCCGCCCAGCGGCTTTTTAATACCCGGGAGCTTATCAGCCGGGGTGAAACCGCCCTTGAAGCCGGCCGGGAAGCGGAGGCCCGGGACCTGTTTCAGGAAGCGATTGCAGCCCTTCCATCGGTCCGGTCTGCGGTTGCGCGAATTGAGGAGCTTGAAGCCCGGGAACGCCGAAGCCGGGCCCTGGAATACCTGGAACAGGGAGACCTCCTTATAAGCAGGGGGGATCCCGTGGAGGCGATTCAGGCCTATCGGAATGCTGCCTTGTCGATCGCCGGAGGAAACGACGATACCCTTCGCGACACACTGGACCGCTTGCAGGAAACCGTGACACAACAAACCGGTGCTGTCCTGAGAGCGGAAAACGAGTCGGAACTGAGTGAACTGCGCAGGGAGTACGAAGAGCGTATCCTTGAACTTACGGAAATCTCCCTGGCCTCGGAAGAGCAGACCAGCGGCCGCCTTGCCCAGGCCCTGAACAGGGTTGAAGAACTTGAAGGACGGCTCGATCAGGGGAACAGGAAAATCCGGGAACTTGAAGCCTCCCTTCAGCAGGAACGCGACCTCATTGCGGAGGGAAGAGATATCCTGGAGAGGGAACGCCGGGAAGCAGCGGAGTACCAGGCCACCATTGCCTCCCTTGAACAGGAGATCCGGGAACTCAAGGATACGCCCCGTGGGGTCGATCCGGAGGCCGCCGCCTCTCTGCAGGCGGAGTACCAGGCTGAACTTCAGAAAAAAGAGACCCGTATCAGCGAACTTAGCGATCGCCTCAGCAGCACCCAGGCCAGTCTTGCCCGCACGGAGGAACGCCTGACCCGCTCCCAGGAACAGCGCCAGCAGCTGGAAGAGGACCTGAACGCCGCTGTGATCGAGCTGGTGGATGTGGTTACCCAGCGGCAGGGAGACGAGCGTTACACCGCCCTGGCCAGGAACTACGCAAATTATCAGTCAAGACTGGATTCCCTTCTTTCCGGCAGCACCTCGGCTGATTATCGTGAAGCCGAGGATCTTTTAAACAGATTCTACCAGGAACAGTCGGTGCGGCAGGTGTTTCCGAACCTTGCACAGTACAGCTCCCGGATCATGGAAAAAAGGATCGAGGCGGCGGAAAAACAGGCACGGGAAGAAGTTTTTACAGCCGCCAGAAAATACGCCGGAGAGGACGAACTCGTTCTGCGGGCCATAGAAAAAATCAGGGATCTTGCACAGAAGGAGTAAGGCTCTTCTTCGACCCGGTTATGACCTGCCACTGGGAGGCCAGCATCCCCGCAAACATCAGCACGCAACCCACCAGAGACCTTGGGTCCAGGACCTCGCCGATCAGCAGCCATCCCCCCAGGGCGGCGAAGGCCCCTTCCAGGCTCAGCAGAATCGCCGCATGGGACGGCGGCGCATGTTTCTGGGCCACAACCTGCAGTGTATAGGCAATCCCCACAGAGAAAAGTCCCCCGTAAAGAATAGGCACAGCCGCAGTCAGGATCCCCTGAAGACCGGGATCCTCAAAACCAAGAGCTGTCACTGCACAGAGAACCGAGCAGAGGGCGAACTGGATTATCGACAGCTCAATTGAATCCACGTAGCGTCCGTACAGGTCGATTAAAAGCACATGCAGGGCCCAGAATACCGCGCTGGCCAGGACAAGCAGGTCCCCGGGAGAAACGGTAAATCCCTCCCGGACACTCAGCAGATAGAGACCGCTTACCGCAAGCAGGGCCCCTACCCATCCGGCGATCCCCGTACCCCGCCGTACGGCGATCCCGAAAAGGGGCACCAGGACTACATACAGGGTGGTTATAAAACCCGCCTTTCCGGCGGTGGTATAGACAATGCCGATCTGCTGAAGAGAAGCGGCGATAAAAAGAAAGGCACCTGCGACAAGCCCCACCCGCATGCGCAGGCGTACGGAAGAACGGATCTGTCGTCCCCGGGTTCTGCGCCAGTACAGAAGGGGCAGCAGACTCACGGCTCCCAGGGCAAAACGCACAGCGTTATAGGTAAAGGGACCTATGAACCTCATGCCCACCCGCTGGGCGACAAAGGCGAATCCCCAGATCATGGCGGTCATCAACAGCAGCGCATCATTCTTCATTACCCCGGCTTTCATAACGCGGGAGTATACTTTGGATTGCATCCTTCGTCCAGAAAAAGAAGATATCCCGGTATGAAAAACCTTAGCCAGTGTTCAGAATCGTGAGGATGAGTTTACGGTAAACCTTCTGCTAATCAGGATTTACGGGAATATTATTTAATTTTCCGGACCTTTTACTGTTTCCCGGGAAATTAGCGGGTTGAAGGAGAGCCATCCCCACGATTCTGAACACTACGAAAAACTTCAAGAACTCTCATCCTATTGTTTACTATTTTAGTAATATTTGGTATAGTTCATTCATATTAACTTTCGATGGAGACGCCCATGAAATATTTTTCAGTTCTTGTCGCGGTCACAGCCGTGTTTCTTTTTCCCCTGGTCGGCGCGGGTCAGAGGGGTGAAAAAGAAGAGATAGTAAATATCTATACCCATCGCCACTACGAGGTTGATGAGCAGATTTTTTCCCGGTTTGAAAAGGAGACCGGCATACAGGTCAATGTGGTCAATGCGGGAGCCGATGAACTTATCCAGCGCCTCCGCATGGAAGGTCCTCTCTCACCGGCAGATATTCTTGTGAGTGCCGATGCGGGGCGCCTGGTCCGGGCCAGGCGGGAAGGACTTCTCCAGCCTGTCCCCAGCCCTGTTCTCGCCGACCGTATTCCGGCGCACCTGAAAGACCCGGACAATTACTGGTTCGGCCTTACAAAACGGGCCAGGGTAATTGTCTACCATAAAAATCGCGTACAACCGGAAGAACTTTCAAGCATCGAAGCTCTAGCCGACCCCGGTTGGAAGGGGAGAATACTGCTCAGAAGTTCTTCAAACATCTACAACCAGTCCCTCCTCGCCTCGCTTATCGCCCACCACGGAGAAGAGGCCGCCCGGCAGTGGGCAGAGGGAATCGTTGCGAACATGGCGCGTCCTCCCCAGGGAAACGATCGGGACCAGATGAAGGCCATTGCCGCAGGGATTGCAGATGTCGCCGTGGTCAATACCTACTATGTGGGGCACATGCTGAACTCCGGAGATCCCGTGGAAGCCGAGGTCGGACGCCAGATCGGGATACTCTTCCCGAACCAGGAGAACCGGGGCAGCCATATCAATATAAGCGGCGCCGGCGTCACCGCCCATGCCCCGAACCGGGAAAACGCAGTCCGGCTGCTGGAGTACCTGGTCAGCGACAGTGTTCAGGAAATCTTTGCCCGGGCCAATTACGAATACCCGGTAGCCGATGGCGTGCCGCACTCCGACCTGGTGAACAGCTGGGGCGATTTCAGGGAAGACACCCTGGCCTTGAGCACCCTGGGAGAACTGAACAGTGCTGCGGTCCGGATTTTTGACGAGGCCGGCTGGAAATAAGAGGATTATGGGATTTACACATCGACGGGGCTGGCTCATTTTAATCGGGGGACCCGCCCTTCTTTCCCTGCTCCCCATGGCGGTCCTGCTGCCGGGCATTCTGGAGTCAAGCTCGACCTGGCTGCATCTCCGCAGAACCGTTCTCGCCGATTATATCCTGGGCTCCCTTATTCTGCTGGCAGGTGCCGGAGGAGGCGCATTTCTTCTTGGGACCACCCTCGCCTGGGTCATGAGCCGCTATAGTATCCCCTTCAGGAGTTTTTTCGAGATTGCCCTGCTCCTGCCCCATGCAATGCCGGTATACATCTCGGCCTTCGGATACCGCGGCCTTGTCAGTTACGGAGGGCTGCTTCACCCCCTTTTCCGGGAATTCAGCGGTCCGGGTGCGGCAATCTTCGTCATGACCTTCGGTTTCTATACCTACGTATACCTTGCATGCCGGGCGATGCTGGGGACCTTCGGCGGTCAGTTCATCGATTCGGCCAGGGCAGTAGGTATCGGCGAATGGCAGCTGTTCGCCCGGGTCGCCCTGCCGCTCATGCGTCCTGCGGCTTTTGCCGGCACAGTTATCGTGGGGATCGAGGTTCTTAACGAGTTCGGTGCCCTGACCTATCTGGGGGTTGAGAGTCTGACCACAGGGATATTTCGCGCATGGTTTGCCTTTGGAGACCTGACCGCCGCCGTTAAACTGTCACTGATCATGCTGGCAGCGGTGGCGCTGCTTATTACCGCAGAGCGCCTTCTCCGCGGGCGCGCCTCCTTCGCCGCCTCCGGCTCCGGACCTGCTCCTGTAAGCCGCCGCAAACCTTCCCGATCCGTCACGCTCATCTTGATGATCTTTCTGTCCATCCCCATACTGCTGGGATTTATTCTTCCCGGACTGCAGCTGCTTCTGTGGGCGGGAACGGGCAATTCGGCCGCCCATGCAGACAGACTTGTGGAGATTACTGTCAATACGCTGCTGCTCTCCGGCTTCGCCGGTCTTGCCGGCGTGGGTGCAGCCCTTTTGATCGGATTTCTCCCCCTCCTTTTCAGGAGAGGAATCGGTCGGGTCCTTGCCGAAGCCCCCGGTCTGGGATACGTGGTACCGGGAGCCATTATTGCCATCGGTATCATGCGAATAACCGTGCCCCTGGATTCCTGGCTCAACGACCTGCATTTCCATTTTTTTAACTCCACGTTAGGCCTTATCCTTACGGGAAACCTTGCCATTCTGACCGCGGCATACTGCATCCGCTACTTCGCGGTAGCCTACAGGCCTATAGATTCCGCTTATACATCTCTGGGCTCTCTGCATATAGATACCGCTGCCGGCCTGGGCAGGTCGCCTCTTTATGTATTCCTCCGGGTCTACCTGCCGCAGCTCAGACAGGCTGCGTTTTTCGGCGGTATTCTGTTCTTGCTTGACGTAATCAAGGAACTTCCGTTGACCATGATTCTCCGTCCCTTCAATTTCAGCACCCTGGCAACCGCCACCTATGCTCTGGCGGCTGACGAGCGGCTGAATGAAGCCGCCCCATACGGACTTGTCCTGGTGGCAATAGGCGGAGGGATCACGGTTCTGTTCATGATGATCTCCAGTTTGCAGAATTACAGAAGGAGAAAGCAATGAAAAATTCCCTGCTCCAGGTTTCAGGCGTGGAAAAACGCTTTTCCGGAAACCCGTCCCCGGCTGTTAAGGATTTCAGCCTAAGCCTGCGGCGAGGCGAGATTTATGCCCTTGTGGGCGAAAGTGGAAGCGGCAAAACAACCGTCCTGCGACTTATTGCAGGTCTTGCGAATCCCGACAAGGGGCGTATCAGGTTGAACGGGCGGGAAGTTTTCGGACCCGGGGTAAATCTGCCCTGTGAAAAACGCAGAATCGGTATGGTATTCCAGGAAGCAGCCCTCTTTCCGAACCTCAGGTTAATAAGAAATGTGGCCTTCGGACTCCGGGGCAAAGGAGCTGAAAAACGGTCCAGGGCTGCCGACTATCTTGACCTGGTGGGGCTCGGAAAGCTTGCCGGGCGCTACCCCCACGAACTTTCCGGAGGCCAGCGTCAGCGTGCTGCTCTTGCCAGGGCCCTTGCAATGGAACCGGACCTTATCCTGATGGACGAACCCTTCAGCAGTCTCGACATACGGATAAAAAAGTCGGTGGTGGAACAGGTGGGGGAGATTCTTGCAAACACCGAAGCGACTGCACTGCTTGTGACCCACAGCATTGACGAGGCCTTTTCCCTCGCGAAGCATATCGGTGTCATGCGCGATGGGGCGCTGGAGCAGGAAGGCCGGGCCGACGAGCTCTACCGGAGTCCGGTCTCCGGATACGTGGCCGATTTTCTCGGTGCCGCCAACATTCTCACAATCTCCGAGTTTCAGAGCCTGATACACCGGGGACTGACCTGTCCGGATATTGGAGCAGAGGGAACGGAAGACGGCATTCTGCTGCGCCCGGAAGATATCCTCCTTACAACCCGGGAAATCCCCGGAACCCTGGCAGGAAGGATCGAACGGTCGAACTTCATTGGAGATCGTCGGGAATATATCATCTCGGCACCTCCCGTTCATCTTCGCGTACGAACCCCTTCGGACAAAATATTTCCGGAGGGGGCCAAGGTTCGGTTCTCAATAAAGAAAGAGTCATTATCAAGGCTCAGTACGGCTAATCTTCACTGATTTATGTGGAAAAAAAACAAAAAAAGACTATAATGGAGAAAGCGATGCCGCGAAACAGGAGAAACAATGGAGACCGTCATACCCTTTCTGATAAAGGCCAAGAAGAACTGTTATGCCGCGGGCATGATCCCCGTTTCGTCCACCAGAAAGAACTCCAAGGACCTTCACTACTCAGAAGGTGATTTACGATACCTGGATTCATATTTCGGAGCCGAGCGTTTTCTTGGTCAGGAGGTGGTCTGGAAGAAGGACCGCGAGGTCTGGGGAATGAACTATTACGGATGCCTGCTCGAAGACGCCATCCCCGAGGATTTTCCGGAGTTTCTCAGGCAGGCCCTCTCGCGGCTGGATGAACAGAACCCCTACAGGGGAAAAGACGGCTACCGGGAAGGAGATTTCTCGTACCACTGCAGCTGGACCGGCTCCTTCGAGCAGTTCCGGGGGGAGGAATACGTCACCTTCGGAGGATCGCGTATCTACGAGATGTATTTCCACGGAGGAATACTCTAAAAGCCCTCACCATAGTGCCGTCGGCAGATTTCCTGCAACTCCTGGTAGCTTCCCGGGAATCCCGCGACCAGCGACCGGGAGGAAAAAAGGGAATAGGGTTTTCCGCAAAACTCGGAAAAACCGCAGCCCGTCTCCCGCAGAAACAGAAGGGCTCCTGCCGCGTCATACGGCATAAGATCGACCTCGAAAAAACCCTGCAAGAATCCGGCGGCAACATAGCAGAGATCAAGGGCGGCGCTCCCGGTGCGCCGGATACCGCGACTGGCGTAGAGGACCTCCCGGGCGCAGGAAAAAAAGGCCTCGCTGGTATCGGGAGATCTGTAGGGAAAGCCCGTGCCTATCAGAGCCTGGGAGAGGGGAAGCCGGGGAACGGGTTTCATGCGCTGATTGTTATGGTAGGCTCCCAGGTTCCTGATTGCACAGAAGGTTTCATCGTTGCAGGGTTTCATGATAACTGAAAGCAGTATCTCATCTCCGTGAAGCAGGGCCACACTGATGGACCAGTGGTCCAGACCGGAAAGAAAATTGGTGGTTCCGTCCAGAGGATCCACAACCCAGGTATAGCCTTCACCCCTGTTCTGAAGGGTCTCTTCACCAAAGAAGTCTGCCTCCGGAATAATCTGGAGCAGACCGTCCCGAAGTATGTGCTCGCTTTCAACATCCACATGACTGACATATTCCATTTCAGTTTTCGCGTCCCCGCTCCCATGATCCAGGAAGCGGAAATGAGCAAGCTGATACTCCCCTGCTTTGCGGGACAGGCTTTTCACCTTCTCCAGAACTCCGTGCAGATCCATGAAACAAGAGTACAGAGCTTTTGGCAGCTTGGGCAATAGGAAAGCTGTATTTCGCCAAAAATACCCTTTGCAAACAGTCAATGGATAACATATAAATAAGACAGATTATGGGACTGCAAAGATCAACATCCCTTGCCGGAAGACTTTTCTTACGCTACGGCCTCATTTCTCTTGCTCTTATCCTGATTGTCGGCCTGGGACTTTTCTCTATTCTCTCCAACTCGGTAAAGAAGAACATCCACAGCTCCCTGGAAAAGACCAACCGCAGCATTGTCGAAATCATCGAGAACGGGGCCCGAATCGAGATTCGGCGCCTGCTGCAGGCCGAAGTAAACGCAGTCATGAACCGCATAACCCTGCTGCGCAGCGAAGCCCGGGAATCCGGAGTCGGGGTACCGCGGCTCCAGCAGAGGGTAATCGATATGCTGTCAGCGGAGCGCATTGGCAGGGAAGGCTATTTTTTCGTCATCGACAGCAGCGGAAGGGTCATCTACCACCCCGAAGAGGAACTGGTAGGCGAGGACGCAAACCACCTTGACTTTATCCAGGCCATACAGCAGCAGAAGCGGGGCTTCCTTGAGTATCAGAGTCGTCTTCCCGGGGAGACTGCGGCCCGGAACAAGGCCCTGGTATCGGAGGGGATTACGGACTGGGACTGGATTATTGCCGCATCGGTCTACTGGACCGACTATCCTCAGCTTTTCGATATAAGCATCCTGGAAGAGTTTATCCAATCCATCGACCTGGGCGACCGGGGCTACTCCTTCGTCGTTGATGGACAGGGCAGTTTCCTCATACACCCTCATCTGAAGGGACAGACCATGCCGGAATCGGACAAAACCCTTCTTTCCACATTGCAAAAAGAGGCGCAGAAATCCTCCTCCGGTTTTATTGTCTATTCCTGGCATCCCGAAAACCGGACCCGGTGGGAAAAGAAACTGCTCCACTACATACACCTGGATGATTTCGACTGGTATGTGGCCTCTTCGGTTTATCTGGCGGATGTGCGGAGACCTTTGTGGAGGCTGGGAGTATTCATCTTGCTCTTCAGTATTTTGACGCTGATAATCTTTTTACTTGTATCGGCACGATTCGGAAGGATCCTCTCCAGGCCTCTGGATGCAATCAACGAGTGCCTCGACCGGGGAGAAGACGGGGACTACAGCCGGCGGGTCGCCCCTGTGGGCGTCAGGGAGCTGGATACCCTGGCAGGGAACTTCAACCGTTTTATGGAGCAGCTGGAACAGGGAAAGGAAGCCGCCATGTCCCTGGAAACCCTCCGGGCTTTATCGGATACGGTGTTTCAGAATACCATAGAAGGCATAGCCATAACCGACCTTGACGGCAGCATTCAGCAGATAAATCAGGCCTTTACCGAGATAACCGGCTACGAGATGGACGAGGTACTGGGCAGGAACCCCAGGATACTCAAGTCGGATCGCCACGAGAAGGATTTTTATGAATACATGTGGAGGTCCATTCACGAAACCGGCAAATGGAGCGGAGAAATCTGGAACCGGAGAAAAAGCGGAGAAGCCTATCCTGAATGGCTCTCCATTACTACCCTCCGCGGTACCAGCAACGAGCCGGTGGGATACATAAGCATCTTTCACGATATATCCCGCCAGAAAAAAACGGAACAGAAGCTAAGTTATCAGGCATATCACGATGCCCTGACGGGACTCCCGAACCGGAGTCTCTTTCGTGACCGCCTGGATATGGCCATCGCGTCGGCCAACCGCACGGGAGAGAAGGGTGCGGTGATCTTTATGGATATCGATAACTTCAAGCAGGTAAACGATGTTCTGGGTCACATTCAGGGCGACCGTTTTCTCTCAATCCTGGCCGAACGTCTTGTTCGTTCAATCCGTGAGGTCGATACCGTGGCCCGCCTGGGGGGAGACGAGTTCTCACTGCTGCTGCCGGTGCTCCAGGAGCAGACCGATGCCATCGATGTGATCACCCGGATAATCACCAGTATCGAGGATCCCGTTCAGCTCGACGCTAAAACCATTCATCCCCGGGCCAGTTTCGGGATTACCTACTTTCCTGATGACGGAAACGACTCCGATCGACTCATGCGCAACGCGGACATGGCCATGTATCGTTCAAAGCACCGGGGCGACGGGGGATATACCCTCTTCAACGAAACCATCGAAAAGAGAAACCTGCGCCGGACCACCCTGGAGGAAAAACTGCGCGGGGCCGTTGCCGCGGGACATCTCCAGGTCTACTACCAGCCCCAGTACAGCCTTGAAAAGGGGCGCATTACAGGATTCGAGGCCCTTATCCGCTGGAAGGACCCCCAGGAGGGCTGGATTTCTCCGGGAGAGTTCATTCCCATAGCCGAATCCAGCGGCCTCATTTCTGCCATCGATACCTGGACCCTCCGTCAGGCCCTGGGAAACATTAATACGCTGAACCGGGAAACCGGAGAACAGTACAGCATCAGTGTCAATGTTTCGGCCCTGCAGTTCCGGGACGAAGGATTTGTGGAGTCAATCAAGGCATCCCTCAGGGCAACGGACTTTCCGCCGGCCCTTCTGGAACTGGAAATAACCGAGAGCATCGCCATGCAGAATGTGAATGCGGCAATCAGCAAAATAGAGGAGCTCAGCAGGTTAGGGGTCCGCTTCGCCGTGGATGATTTTGGTACCGGCTACTCCTCCCTGAGTTATCTGAACCGACTGAAGGCCGGGACCCTTAAAATCGACCGCGCCTTTATTCAGGAGCTGGGCATCTCGCCGGAAGCTGCGGCAATCGTTACCTCCATTATCGGACTTGGAAGGAACCTGGGTATGCAGGTTGTAGCCGAGGGAGTGGAAACCGAGGTACAGCTGGAGTTTATCCATGCGCACTCCTGCCCCCTGGTACAGGGCTACCTGTTCGGACGTCCCATGCCCTTCCAGGAAGTAAAAAGGTTTCTGGAATCCTTTTCTAAAAACATTGTGCTCAAGCTGTAATTCCCATCGCTTGACAAAAATCCCTTAATCGGCTAAGTTCTGCTGACCTGAACGGGGGTGTGGCGAAGCTGGTTATCGCGCCGGCCTGTCAAGCCGGAGACCGCGGGTTCAAGTCCCGTCACTCCCGTTTATCCTGCCTCCGCTTCTGCGGGGGTTTTTTTATGCCCTGCTATGATTCCGTTGCTGCTTCAGGTTCCACCACCGTCAGAAAATAGTCCCACAGCGGCTCGGAGGGCGGCGGAGCTGTGCAGCGAACAGTCTTTCCCTTTTCGCCAATGGGATGTTCAAAAAGAAGGAAACGGGCGTGGAGGGATATACCGCCGTCGGGGTTCGAACGCCTTGCGCCGTACTTCAGGTCTCCCCGGATATGCATTCCCCGAGCTGCCAGCTGGCAGCGGATCTGGTGGTGCCGTCCGGTACCGATTTCCACCTCCAGCAGAAAATAGCGGTCTCCTCCGGCCAGGAGCCTGTACTTCAGCAGGGCCCGTTTGGCGCTTTTAGCCTGCCGGCTTCCCGACGGCGAAGCGGATACAACAAAGGACTTGTTCTTTTTTACATCCTTCCACAGCAGATCCTCAAAACTTCCCTCCTCTTCCGGTGGAGGGTTGTCCACCAGGGCCCAGTAGCGCTTTTCCACCCGGCCTTCGCGGAAAAGAGCGTTGATCCGGGAGAGGGCCTTGCTGGTCTTGGCGAACACCACCACCCCGCTGGTGGGCCGGTCAAGCCGATGGGTGACCCCTAAAAAGACGTTCCCCGGTTTTGCATACCTCATGCGAATATACTCTTTTATGGCCTCCCCCATGGGGGAATCCCCGCTGCGGTCTCCCTGGACCAGCTCTCCGGGAAGTTTATTAACGACAATAAGATGGTTGTCCTCGTAGAGGACCCGTTGGGAAACATCTGAAACGGACATACCTTCTTGTACTCGTCCAGCACTCCAGGGTCAAGGGAAAAACACTCCGGGGCGTTTTGTTTCAACCTGTTGTATTATCACTATTTTCTCTAAAATGTGTATTTTTACTTGACAGCGGCCCTTAAGGGATACATTATGGATGCATAAGCATCATAGTTGTTTGATACAACAAACAGACTGAAGGCCAAGGAGCCCCGTGCCGACATGACTCATCTGGCAATCGAAGAATACCCCGACGGTATTCTCATAATTGATACATCCACCCTGCAGATACTGAACGCCAACACCCGGGCCACCGAACTGTTCAGGATAGACAAAGCGAAAATCTTGAACTTCAGACTGCCGGAGCTGCTTCCCGAGGCGGCCTCCCTGACCGCCGCCGGAGCAGGGGTATCCCTCACCCATGAAATCCCCGACGGAACAAGGGCCATAGTACTGGAGATCAGCATGCCGGCCCGGAAGGACTCCGCTAATCCCCATCGTCCCGTCTTTCTGCGGGAGATGACATCCCACTACGAAATCCGTCGGGACCTGGAAAAAAAGCTTGAACGCCTCCATCTGCTGGATAAAGAGACCCACCACCGGGTAAAGAACAGTCTGGCCATCGTCTCATCCCTGATCGGCCTTAAATCGGTGGACTTCGAAAACGCCAAAGAGTTCTACCATCTTGCCAGCCAGGTGGAAGCTGTGGCGGAGATACACAACGGACTGGCCCGGAAGCCCGGTACCCTCAGGGTCAACATATCCTCCTATCTGGGCAAGGTGGCAAAGAGCGCCCTCCAGGCCTACGGCTTCCTGCAGCTCAGCCCGGAGATAAATATTGAGAACCGGGAAATTCCGGCCAGGGCGGCACGAAGCCTGGGCATCATCGTTAACGAGATCATCATCAACTCCTGCAAGTACGGTTTTGACCCGGAGACCCGTTCGGGTGCCATGCTGTGGCTGGAACTCAGTTCCTGTCCCCGATCGGAGGGGACAGAACTCATCCTTAGAATCGGCAACAACGGACGCTTCAGGACCGGCGCGTCTGACTCCGGAAACTCCTCAGGGACAGGAAAGACCCTCATCGACGCCCTTTTGCGGGAACTCCAGGGGAGCATACGTGTGACAAAAGAACCCCATCCGATTTTCGAGATCCGCTTGACCTTACAGGACGAATAGGGGTAGGTTTTTTAAAGGCGCTTGGATCTACCATAACGACCGAGACGCCGGAAGGAACGCAATGAGACATTCCTACTCTACCCTTTCCACTCTTTTTGAGGGCTCCGATGATTGAGCTCGAGGGGGTGAGTTATACCTATCCGGATTCCGGAGGCCCCGCGGTCTCGAAACTGAACCTCCAGATCCGTCCGGGAGAGGTGACCCTCCTTTCAGGGGCCAACGGTTCGGGAAAATCTACCCTGACCAGGCTTATCCTCGGACTGCTGGAGCCGGATGAGGGAAGCATTCAGGTCGACGGAAGCTTCGATTCCGAGGAACGCCGCGGCCGTATCGGTCTGGTTCGCCAGGACCCCCGCAGTCAGCTTATTGCCAGCCTTGTGGATGAAGAGGTCGCCTTCGGTCCTGAAAACCTCGGCCTCCCGCGGGATGAGATCCGCAGCCGGGTGCAGGCAGCCCTGGACAAGGTCGGCCTTTCCGGTTTTGACGACCGGAACCCGGATACCCTCTCCGCCGGACAGCAGCAGCGCCTCGCCATCGCGGGCGTCCTTGCAATGCGGCCCAGGTACATCATCTTTGACGAAGCTTCCTCCATGCTCGATCCCGCAGGAAGGGAGGATTTTTACCGCCTCTGCGCAGAGCTTGCCGCCTCCGGTGTGGGGATTCTGAGTATCAGCCACTTTCCCGACGAAGCCCTCAGGGCCGACAGAATGCTGCTTATGGACAGAGGGATGATTGCCGCCCAGGGCGAGCCTGCTGCAGTCTTCCGTCAGCGCCCCGAGCTGAAACGTCCCTTCATTTTCAGACTCTCCGAAGCCCTGAGGGCCCAGGGAATAGCACTTCCCGAAGGTACGAACACCCTTG
The DNA here is from genome assembly GCA_964554875.1 of uncultured Spirochaetaceae bacterium. Taxonomy (GTDB): domain Bacteria; phylum Spirochaetota; class Spirochaetia; order JC444; family Marispirochaetaceae; genus Marispirochaeta. The sequence goes on from CAZKQJ010000003.1 coordinate 55,705, forward strand.
AGAGAATGACGGGCAGCCTGGAGAGGCTGTGCAATACTCCCGGGAGGAATAAATGAACCCGGTTATCAGTCTCCGCGGACTGGAATACAGCTATGGAAAACCGGATAAGCATCTTCCTGAACCTCCGAAGGTCCTTGCAGGAATCGATCTGCAGGTAGACGGAGCGGAACTCCTGGCGATAATCGGGGCCACAGGTTCGGGTAAAACAACCCTGCTGCAGATACTGGCCGGGCTTCTGCTGCCGAAAAAGGGAGAAGCACGGATACTTGATCTTGACCTGGCAAACCCGAAGATCCGGGAAAAAGAGCTGGATGCTCACCGGCGCCGGACGGTCATCGCCCTGCAGCGCCCGGAGGAGATGCTCTTTCGAACCTATGTGGGGGACGACGTGGCCTACGGTCCCGCCAACTACGGCATCAGCGGCCGGGCCCTTGCCCTGCGGGTCAAGGAGGCCATGGAGGCCATGGGACTTTCCTACACCCTGTTCAAGGACCGGCGCACCGACAGCTTAAGCGGCGGGGAGATGCGCAAGGCCGCCCTCGCGGGAGTGCTGGCCCTGAAACCGGAAATACTGCTCCTGGACGAGCCCTCGGCGGGGCTCGATCCACCCTCGGCGGAGGAGCTCTTCCGGCGGATTCAGGACCTCCGGGAACAGGGGGTTACCGTCCTCTTTTCCACCCACGACATGGAGCAGGTAATGCTTGCCGACAGAGCGGCGGTTTTCCACGAGGGACGGCTCCTGGCAGTAGACACGCCGGAACAGCTCTTTTTTTACAGCCAGATCCCTGAACAAGCCGGACTCCTTCCCCCCGAGGCAGCCCGGATATACCGGCAGCTGAAAAACCTGGGAGTAGACATGCCTCTCAATAAAACCCCGTCCTGGGACCCTGAGTCCCTGGCGAACAGCATAGTGGAGGCCCTGACATGAGGGACTTCGGGAGTTTCGGGGGAGGATTCGACCTTTTTCGCCGCCAGGCCAGCTCCGGAAGCCTGGGACAGCTCCACCCGGGAGTTAAAGCCGCGGGGCTTATTGTCGGGGTCGGAACCATCAGCCTGATCAATTCCGCCAGCGGTCTGCTTTTTATTCTCTGCTGCCTCCTGGTGGCCGCAGGGAGTACCGGCCTTTCGGCCCCCAGGCTCTTAAGGCCTCTGCTTCCCGTGACGCCTTTTCTTGTTCTGGTCGTCCTGCTCCATGGGCTAACCCGCAGCAGCTCACCCGGGGAAGCCCTCCTCTCCAGGGGAGATATTCTTCCCATGCTGATCATGAGCCTGAGGATCATCACGCTCATGGGCTGGATAGGCCTCTCCAGCGCTGCGGTAACCACCCCGGAGGTGAGCTACGGAATAGAGGCCCTCTTTTCTCCCCTGGAACGCTTCGGCTTTCCCGCCGGTGAGCTGGGACTCATCGCCACAGTAACCTTCCGCTTTATTCCCTTCCTGCGGGAAGAGAGCGAACGCCTGGCCAAGGCCCAGACCGCCCGGGGCGGCAGCCTGGGTTTCAGGTCAGCAAACCCCTTCCGGAGGATGAAGGCCGCCCTGCCCACCATGGTACCCCTCTTTATCGGGACCCTGAGACGGGCGGAGGTTCTGGCGGAGTCCATGCATCTCCGGGGATACAGGGAAAAGCAGAGCAGGATACGATTGCACAGGTATCCGGTAAAGCTTCAGGACCTTCTCTGGTCCGCGGCAGGCGCCGCCGTCCTGGCCGCGGCTGTCTGTATGCAGTATGCAGATACGGACGCCCGTCTTGTACGGGAACTTATCAATAGTATTTCCAGTTTTAGAGGAGTTGCAGTATGAGTACACGAATACGATTTCTGGTGATAACCGGCGCCCTGGGGGCCCTGTCCATCGTTCTTTCCCTGACCCCCCTGGGCTTCATTCCCTGGGTCGGCGGGGCCTCCCTTACCACCATGCACATTCCGGTCATTGTTGGGGCCGTCATTGAAGGGCCCGTCGCCGGTGTCATAATCGGAGGAATCTTCGGTCTCTTCGGAATGATCCGGGCGGCGATTGCTCCCCAGGGACCTCTGGATCCTCTTTTCGTCAATCCCCTGGTCTCCCTTCTGCCGAGGCTCCTGATCGGTCCCGCAGCCTGGGCGGTCTGGAAGCTCCTGAAACGCTTCCCCGTTCCTGCCCTGATTCTGGCGGGCATAGCCGGAAGCCTGGTAAACACCGTACTGGTCTTGAGCGCCCTGGGACTCCTGGAAGCCCTGCCCTGGAAGCTTATTGCCGGCGTCGCCGTGGCCAACGGTCTGCCGGAAGCCGTCGCCGCAGCCCTGATAACCCTGGCGGTGGTGGCGGCCTGGAAACGCATTGACACCGGAAAGGGTCGCTCGTCCCTCGAGGACCTGGAATAATGCTCCTGGCCATCGATATCGGCAACTCGAACATCGTTTTCGGTCTCTACGGCAGCCGGGGATGGATCGATCACTGGCGTATCCACACGGATCACAACAAGATGCCCGACGAATACGCCGTCCTTTTCCGGGACATCCTCCGGGAAGAGAGCGTAGCCCGGGAAGCCATCGGCACGACCATAATAAGCTCCGTGGTCCCCCATCTGACGGAAAAGATTCGGGAGGTAACCCAGACCCTGACAGGCAAGGACCCCCTGATAGTCGGTCCCGGTATTAAAACCGGTATAAAGATACGCACCGACAATCCGTCGGAAGTGGGTTCAGACCTGGTCTGCAACGCCGTCGCCGCCTATGAAAGAGTCAAAGGCAACTGCATCGTCGTCGATTTCGGGACGGCCCTGACTTTTACCGCGGTCAACGACAAGGGGGATCTGATGGGTGTCGCCATTGCTCCGGGCATTCAGGCCGGGGCGGGAGCCCTGGCCGCTTCTACTGCCCAGCTGCCTCAGGTCTGGCTCCAGGAGCCGGAACACGCCATAGGCAAAAATACGACCCAGTCCATCCGCTCGGGGATTCTCTTCGGTTACGCCGGGCTGGTGGAAGGGCTGATTCGGCGCATCCGGGCGGAGCTTGGGGGAGAAGCAACGGTTATCGCCACGGGCGGCAGAGCTTCGGTCATAGCGCCCCTTACAGACTGCATTACCCTGGTGGAGCCCTGGCTCATCCTGGAAGGACTGCGGCTCATAGCAGAACGGAACAACTGGTCCGCACAAAGGTCGGTATGAATTTGCATTTTTTCATCGAAATGTTCATACTAGAGAGAGGAGGAGAACAATGCCGGGTCCGCAATCCACAATCAATACCCTGACGCGTCAGTATCTGACCTTTCACCTGGAAAAGGAGCTGTACGCTGTTGACGTCCGGAACGTACGGGAGGTGCTGGAGGTACCCAGAATAACAAAGATTCCCCGTATGCCTGAGTTCATGAAGGGGGTAATCAACCTCCGGGGCAGCGTTGTGCCGGTAATCGATCTGCGCCTCAAGCTCGAACTGCCCACGGCGGAACAGACCGAAAGCACCAGCATCATCATTCTGGAAGTTCTCCACAAGGGACAGGAACTGCAGGTAGGGGCCTTCGTCGATTCGGTCGACGAGGTCGTCGAGATCGACGAAGCCAGTATAGAACCGGCTCCCAGGTTCAGCACCCAGATCAATACCGATTTTATCAACGGCATCGGAAAAATGGACGAGGAGTTCGTGATTATCCTGAACACCTTCAAGGTCTTCAGCGAAACCGAGCTGGGAATCCTCTCCGCCGCCGAGACCGAAGCAGCCCCGGCGGAGTAGGCAGCTTTACACCCGGTTCTTCAACTTTGCCCAGGTATCCTTTAACCCGACGGTGCGGTTGAAAACCGGGGCTTCCGGGGTGGAATCAAGGTCCACCGTGTAGTATCCCTGACGCAGAAACTGGAAAATCCCCTGGATGGAACCGTTTTTCTCTCCCCTGGCAGCCTCCGCCAGGGCCGGTTCGAGCTTTACACCCTTTACTATCTCCAGTGAATCGGGATTCATGATCCGGGCAAAATCTCCATCGTGCTCCCAGGGACGTTCCTCGGTAAAAAGCTCGGAGTAGTTCCTGACCTCACCGTCAACAGCATGCCTGGCGCTGACCCAGTGGCTGGTGCCCTTGACCTTTCGTCCGTCCTCGCTCCAGCCGCCCCGGCTCGCCGGATCGTAGGTACAGATAACCTCCACCACCCGGCCGGAATCGTCGGTACGGTAATCGGTGCAGGTTACGTAGTAGGCGTGCTTAAGGCGTATTTCCCTTCCCGGACCAAGACGGAAGAACTTCTTCGGCGGATCCACCATGAAGTCCTCCTCTTCGATGTAGAGTTCGCGGCAGAAGGGGATCTTCCTGCTTCCCGCCTCCGGGTCTTCCGGGTTGTTCTCCCCGTCGAACCATTCCACCTGCTCTTCCGGATAATTGCTTATTGTCAGCTTCAAGGGTTTGAGAACCGCCATTCTCCTGAGGGCCCGACGGTTCAGATCTTCCCGCAGACAGTACTCCAGCTGTCCCGAATCGATAACGCTGTGGGCCTTTGAAATGCCGATCATCTCCACAAAGGCCTTGATCGCCTCGGGAGTGTATCCCCGGCGCCTTAAGCCCCGGATTGTCGGTACCCGGGGATCGTCCCAGCCGGAGATCAGGCCGTCCTTCATCAGTCGCACGTAAAAACGCTTGGATAAAAGGGTATTGGTTATCTGCAGACGTGAAAACTCGATCTGACGGGGACGGTGTACCGGGAGCTGTTCCAGAAACCAGTCGTACAGGGGGCGATGATCCTCGAACTCCAGGGTGCAGAGGGAATGGGTTATTCCCTCAAAGGAGTCTTCCAGTCCATGGGCCCAGTCGTACATGGGATAGATGCACCAGGCATCTCCCTGACGGTAATGGGTAGCGTGCTGTATACGGTACATTACCGGGTCCCTCATATTGATGTTGCCGGAACTCATGTCGATCTTGGCCCGGAGGACCCGCTCTCCGTCGGGGAATTCCCCTTTTCGCATGCGCCGAAACAGGTCGAGGTTCTCCTCGGCACTCCGGTTTCGGCAGGGACTCTCCTTACCCGGCTCGGTCAGGGTTCCCCGGTACTCCCGGATCTCGTCGGCGGAGAGATCATCCACGTAGGCGAGGCCTTTCTTGATAAGTTCCTCCGCCAGCTCATACATGCGCTCAAAGTAATCCGAGGCAAAGGTCAGGTTCTCCCACTGGTACCCGAGCCAGCGGACGTCCTCCTGTATGCCGTTTATGTACTCCTGTTCCTCCTTAAGAGGATTGGTATCGTCCATGCGGAGATTGCAGTAGCCGCCGTAGCGTCGGGCGGTCTCGAAATCGATATAGATGGCCTTGGCGTGGCCTATGTGCAGGTAGGCGTTCGGTTCCGGAGGAAAACGGGTTATGACCCTGTCTTTTACTTTTCCTTCCGCAAGGTCGCTGTCCACGGCCTCCCAGATAAAGTTTTTTCTGGTATCAGCATCGCTCATGTACGAACTCCTCTTTTCCACTGCGGCTGTCAATTTTTTTTCAGCTGCATTGTAAAGTAAAGAGAAGGACGTTACAAGCGAGAGAATACCAAGACTACTTTTCCCGGTCCACCGCTGTTTCGGGAATTACAAGGACCGGACACGACGCGCGGCGCACCAGTTCCGAATCGACGCAGCCGAAGAGCAGCTTGTAAAAAGCACCGTGAGCGTGGGCGCCTACGACTATCATATCCACATCCCGTTCCTCGGCGGTTTCCAGGATTGCCTGGGCGGGATCTCCGGTCATAAGCATGGCCTCGACTTCCACGCCGTCGTCCCTGAGCCGTTTTTCGATAAGCTCAAGAGCGTGTTTGTCGTTCCTGAGCTGTTCCACCTCTATTTCCCTGCGAACGGATTCATCCAGACCGAAACCCAGTATGCCGTGGTAGGTGTATCCCGGCGAGTAGTAGATATAACCTGTCTGGGGCGGTTCCGTGTGAAGCAGCAGCAGTTTTGCCTGCCAGGCCTTGGCCAGATCCGAGCTGTAGCGCAGCACCGGACCGCTGAGATCGGAGAAGTCATGGGCGATTAGAATGGTCTTCATGGCGTTCCTCCTTGCCTCATATTAAAGGTAAGGGCCAAACCGAGGATTTGGCAAGGAGAAAACACCAGAAGTGCAAACTCAGCGCTCCAGAACCTCCGGGGGCTCTCCTCCCTCAGGAACAAAGATCAGAGCATCGGAGTTGAGGCAAAAGCGTAGCCCCGTCGGATTGGGACCATCGGTAAAGACGTGTCCCAGATGCGACCCGCTCAAAGAATCGACGACCTCGATACGCCGCATAAAAAGTGAATTGTCCTCGATCAGGACGACCGCGTCGGAGTCGATGGGGGCGTAAAAACTGGGCCAGCCGGTCCTGGAATCGTATTTTGTCTCGGAGCTGAAGAGGGGCTGACCGGTAGCTGCGGAATAGTAGGTACCCTTCTCGTAGAACTTGTCGTATTTGCCGCTGAAGGCATATTCCGTTCCCTCTTCACGGAGGATATAGTACTGATCATCCGTCAGACGCTGCCGCCACTCATCCTCCGACAGCTGTACCGGAAAATCGATCTCCCCCTTGTCGGTATAAACCGGATAACCCCGCAGCCGCCGGGTTTGCGATTCGGCGAGGATAACAAGCCCGGGCAGCAGCACAAGCAGAGCCAGGGCGATACTGAAACGTCTCATAGAATCCTCCTTGGGATCTTCCCGTGCTTAAATTTCCATATTCTTGACCATTAAAGTCAAATAAATTCCGGAATTGTTCCTGTATACTCCCCCCTGACAAAACCCTCGTGATGGTCTATAGTAGGTCCTTGGGAACATTTCAAACACATTTCCAGGGAGCTTGATAATGCAGATTGTACACATGAATTCCACACCGGCCACCAGATCACTATTGGTGGTACTGGTATCTATTTTAGCCCTGACGACTCCTGTCTTTGCCGGCGGCAGCAAGGAGAAGACAGCGGAAAACCAGCAGAAAGCCAAACCGGCCGCAGAGGCGGCACAACCTGATTCACAGAACGGTGACCAGCCCCGGACCGCGGAAAATCAAAACAAAAAGCGCAGTTCACTTGCGGTTGCTTCCGGCGGACCTGTCGCCTCGGTAAACGGGGAAATCATTACCGAAGAGGCCTTTAACGCCCAGATAGAGAATCTGCGCAAGAGCTACCGCGCCCAGCGGGGGAGCGATATACCCGCCCAGGAGCTTGATAAACTCAAAAAGCAGGTAGCCCAGGCCATGATCACCAAGAACGTTCTGCTGCAGAATTTCCGGGAACTCGGCTTCTCCGTCGATCCAGACAGGGTGGACCGGGAAATTCAGAACGTCAAAAACAATTACGGCTCCGAGGCGGAGTTCAAGAAGTCCATGGCCGACCAGGGCTACGACATGGAACGGCTCAGGAAAGAGATTACCCAGAGCCTGCAGGTCTTCATGGTTCAGCAGCACGTGGTGCAGGACGTGGTAGTTACGGAGGATGAGATGCGCCGGGCCTACAACGCGAACGTTGACCAGATAACCCAGCCGGAAACCGTACGGGCCCGCCACATCCTGATAAGCCTTGAAGAGGGTGCGACGGAAGAGGACAGGGCCGAAGCCCGGAAAAAGATCGAGGCTATCCAGGACGAGCTCGAGAATGGAGCGGATTTTGCCGAGCTGGCAAAAGAGAAGTCCGAAGGCCCCAGCAGCGAGAACGGCGGCGACCTGGGTTACTTTTCCGCCGATAAAATGGTCCCCAGCTTCTCCAATGCCGCCTTTGCGCTGCAGCCCGGAGAGGTCAGCGACATCGTTGAGACCCGCTTCGGCTACCATATAATAAAGCTGGAGGACCGCAAGGATGCCTGGCTGCCCGGGTTTGACGAGGTAAAGGAACACCTCAGGCCCCAGCTGGAGCAGCAGAAGGCCCAGATGGTTTTCCAGGAATACGTTCAGCAGCTTCAGGGGAAGGCGGAAATCGAGATTCTGCGCCCCGACCTGAAGCCGGAACAGCAATAATACTCCAGAGCTCCGGATTTATTTGCACCGCTCCCCTTTCGGGAGCGGTTTTTTATTGACTTACAAAAGCCATATGCTCTATCTTGATAGAAATTAACCAATTCCTGAGGAGAATAGAGAATGTTTAAAAGAATTGCACTTGTTTTTATGATTTCTTTAATTGGTTTTGTCCTTTTTGCGGGCGGGCAGAAGGACGACAACATGTATGTCTTCGCCTCCGACGTGGCCTGGGCCCCCATGGAGTTTGTGGATGAGAACGGCGACATGGTAGGATTCGACATCGACCTGATGGCGGCCATTGCCGAAGAAGCCGGTTTTAAATACGAAATCCGCAATACCGCCTGGGACGGAATCTTCGCGGGACTTGCCAACGGAGCCTACGACGGGGTTATCTCCTCGGTAACCATTACCGAGGATCGCAAAAAGGCAATGGACTTCTCCGAGCCCTACATCAATGCCGGCCAGGTGCTGATTGTACGCAAGGAGCTCAGTGGAGTAAGCACCCTCGCCGACATGAAGGGCATGAAGGTGGGCGTTCAGAACGGGACCACCGGAGATTTTGCCGTGGAAGCTGCGGAAGGAGTTAACCGCCGGGCCTACGACGAGATCGGTTTTGCTGTGGAAGACCTGATGAACGGCAACGTAGACGGTGTGGTCTGCGATTCTCCTGTAGCCGCCGACTACGTGCTTCAGAACGAGAGCTACAAGGGAGCCCTCAAGATTGTCGGCGAACCCTTTACCGAGGAGTACTACGGAATCGCGGTACAGAAGGGCAACACCGAGCTGCTGAACAGGATCAACGCCGGCCTGAAAAAAGTCATTGAATCCGGCAAGCGGGACGAGCTGATCGATAAATGGCTGCGATAGACCAGCCGGCGAAGGGCACCAGGATTGAAGTAACCGACGGTGCCCTTCTGCCCATTAAAAGCGAACGGGGTATCCTGAACTCCTGGCGGGTTACCTTTGTTTTTTCCATTGTAATGCTGGCGATCCTCTTTTTCTTCTACGAGGAGCCCTATTCACAGATTGTGTTCGTGGTTGCCAAGGGAATCCCCATCACCTTCAGTGTAACAGTCTTCGCAATCCTCGGGTCCATCTTTATCGGCCTCTTCGCCGGGCTCGGCCAGATTTCCCGGCTGCGCATTGTCAACCTGATCGCCGGAGTCTATATCGAACTGATCCGGGGGATTCCTCTCCTGGTGCAGCTGATCTTTATCTATTACGCCCTGGGCCGTTTTTTCAAGATAGAAGGCACGATTGCCGCGATTATAGCCCTTTCCATCTGTTACGGCGCCTACATGGGGGAGATCTTCCGGGCAGGTATCCAGTCCATCCCCAAAGGCCAAATGGAGGCCGCCCTTGCCCTGGGTCTTTCCCGCGGCCAGGCAATGCGTCTGGTAATCCTGCCCCAGACCGTAAAGATAATTCTCCCGGCCATCGGTAACGAGTTCATCGCCATGCTCAAGGACTCATCCCTTGTTTCAGTCATTGCCCTCCGGGACATTCTTCGACGGGGGAGGGAATACATTGCCAGGACCTTTCTCTCTCTGGAAACCATGGCCATCGTTGCCCTCGTATATCTGGTAATTACCCTTGTGCTCTCCAAACTTGTTGCTATACTTGAAGACAGGATGAAGACCAGTGAAACCTAGAATACGAATAGAGGAAGCCGTAAAGAACTTCGGACACGTGCAGGCCCTTAAGGGCGCCAGCCTGGAAGTCCAGCCGGGAGAGGTTGTGCTGATCATCGGCCCTTCAGGCTCGGGAAAAAGCACCCTGCTGCGCAGCGTCAACCGCCTGGAACGTCTAAGCAGCGGACATATCTGGATCGATGACGATCGGGTAACCGGGCCCAAAGCGGACATCCGACGCATCCGCGAAGAGGTGGGCATGGTTTTTCAGAGTTTCAATCTTTTCCCCCACCTCAAAGTGCTGGACAACATCAGCCTTGGTCCCCGGAACGTCAAACGAACCGCGAAAGCGGCCGCGGAGGAGAAATCCCGGGCCCTTCTGAAAAAGGTCGGACTCTCCGACAAGGAACAGGCCTGGCCGGAACAGCTCTCCGGCGGACAGCAGCAGAGGGTCGCCATAGCCCGCGCCCTGGCCATGGAACCGAAGGTCATGCTCTTTGACGAGCCTACCTCCGCCCTTGATCCGGAGATGATCAAGGAGGTCCTGGACGTCATGCTGGCTCTGGCCCAGGAGGGAATGACCATGCTGGTTGTTTCCCATGAGATGGGCTTTGCCCGGGCAGCCGCTGACAAGGTTGTTTTCATGGATGAAGGCCAGATCGTGGAGGTCGGCCCTCCGGATCAGCTTTTCAGTTCTCCCACAGAGGAACGGACCCAGCGTTTCCTGAAGCACATTCTATAAAATCCATCCCAAAGGAGGAGGAGTCATGCCCGATACCCTTCCAAAACGAATACTGCATTTCGCCGAAAAACACCCGGAGGCGGTAATCCAGTACACGAAGGATGCGGCTGGAACCTTTCAGCCCACGACCTTTCCCGTATTTGTCCGGGAATTCAAAGCCTTTGCCGCGGGACTGCAGCATCTGGGAGTCAAAAAAGGAGATCATGTAGGACTGATCAGCGAAAACCGCAAAGAGTGGCTGATCAGCGACATTGGTATCCTTGCCCTCGGGGCCGCGGACGTACCCAGGGGCTGCGATTCCACCGCCGAGGAGATAAGCTACATTCTCTCCTTCTCCGAATGCCGGGTGGTAATCCTTGAAAACGAGGCCCAGCTGGCGAAGATCAATGCCCATAAAAAAGAGCTGGGCCACCTGAAGCACATTATACTGATGGATGCCGGCATTAATCCGGAAGCATGGCTGGGGGTCAAACTCCACAGCTTTGCCGAGGTGCTGGAGAACGGAAAGGAGCTTTACGACAAGCATCCTGAACAGGTCGATACCAGCATCGATGAGGGCAGCAGGGACGATATTGCTACCCTGATTTTCACCTCCGGAACCACGGGAGTTCCCAAAGGGGTAATGCTCACGCACGGGAATTTCCTCCACCAGGTGGAAAACGTGCCAAAACTGATCAATACCGGGCTCGGGGACATCTGGCTCTGTGTGCTTCCGGTATGGCACTCCTTTGAGCGGATAATGCAGTATGTGGCCACCGGGTGGGGATCGGCCCTGGCCTATTCCAAGCCCATCGGCAAGATCATGCTTGCGGACATGCAGCAGATCAAGCCCACCTGGATGGCATCGGTTCCCCGCATATGGGAGGCAGTACAGGCCGGGATTTACCGAAACATCAACAAGGAAGGTGGTGCCAAAAAGGCACTCTTCTACTTCTTTGTTGCCGCCGCCGGAGCCTGGACAGGATTCAGAAACCGCCTGTACGGACTCCTGCCGGAGTTCAGAAAACGGATCCGGGTGCTGGACATCATGATCGCGGTACTGCCTTTTCTGCTGCTTTACCCCCTCAAGGCCCTGGGAGATATCCTGGTCTTCTCAAAAATAAAGGCCAAGCTGGGGGGCAACTTCGTTGCCGGTATCTCCGGCGGAGGAGCTTTGCCGAAGTCGGTGGACCGCTTCTTTTCTGCGGCGGGCATCCTTCTGCTCGAAGGCTATGGACTGACCGAGACAGCCCCGGTACTGGGCGTGCGGGACCAGAAACATCCCGTCCCCGGAACCATCGGTCCGGTTTTTCCCGGTACGGTGATCGAGATCCGCGATGAGGAAGGAAACATACTTCCCCCCGGACGCAAGGGTATAGTTTTTGCCAGGGGTCCCCAGGTAATGAAGGGCTACTACAAGCAGCCGGAACTTACCAATGCGATTCTCTCCCCCGACGGCTGGCTCAACACCGGCGATCTTGGAATGCTCACCTGGCACAACGAACTGGCTATCATGGGACGGGTCAAGGACACCATCGTTTTGAGGGGGGGTGAGAATGTGGAACCCCTTCCTATCGAACAGAAGATGCAGGAATCCCCCTATATCAGCCAGTCCATGCTGCTGGGACAGGACCAGAAATACCTGGCCGCCCTGATTGTTCCAGATTATGAAGCCCTTCAGGAATACGCCTCCCAGAACAATCTTAGTTTCATGGACCGGGAGGATCTGATCGGAAGCCCCGAAATCGAGGAGCTCATCAATGGGGAAATCCAGGAACGCATTAACAGCAAAAACGGGTTTAAATCCTTTGAACGGGTCAACCGCTTCCGGCTGTTGACGAAACCCTTCGAAGTCGGCGATGAGCTTTCCCAGAAACAGGAAATCAAGCGTCATGTAATCAGCGCCAGGTACGAAAAGCTCATTCAGGAAATTTTTTCCTGATTTCCGGAAATTATTACATTCTTTTGTCAAAAGACCCCGAGGAGCATTTCTTCGGGGTCTTTCTTCATTTTAATGTGATTGTTTTCACAATAACGCGACAACTCCTTCTCATATATGACCAAAAAGATCAAAATGATTGACCATCACGACATTATGGGGTATTCTTTTTAATTGAAAAAATATAGTATTATGAATATACAGTTATCGTTGTATTTCCGGTTCCCGTTACGTACAATAAAGATGTCAAGAAGGAGTTACATGCATGAAGCGTATTGTTATTCTTGGCGGCGGCTATGGCGGCATTGCTGCAGCTAAGAAGCTGGCAAAGATTTTCAAGAAAAACAGTGATATCTCGATTACAATCGTCGACAAGAATACCTATCATACCCTGATGACTGAGCTTCACGAGGTAGCAGGATCGAGGGTGGATCCCGATTCGGTCATGGTCTCCTATGAGAGGATTTTTACCGGAACGAAAGTCAATGTGGTAACCGATTTTATCACCGGAATCGATTTCGAAAAGAAAGCTCTCGTATCGGAAAAAGCGGAATACCCCTATGACTACCTGATCCTCGGAACGGGCGGCGCTCCGGAGTTCTTTGATATCCAGGGGATTCAGGAAAACTCGTTCTCCCTCTGGTCCCTGGAGGACGCCATCCGTATCCGCCAGCATATTGAAGAGCGCTTCAGGCTGGCAGCCAAGGAACCGGATCCTGACCAGAAAAAACAGATGCTCACCTTCGTCGTTGCCGGAGCCGGTTTTACCGGCATTGAGCTTGCCGGTGAGCTTATGGAACGTCGGGATGTTCTCTGCGCCCGCTACCATATCGATCCCAGGGATGTCAGAATTATTGTCGTTGAAGCCATGGATCGGGTTCTTCCGATCATCGAGGAACCTCTTCGGAAAAAGGCCGAGAAGTACATGCGAAAGCATGGAATAGAGATCATGCTCAAGTCGCCCATTGTGGCGGCGGAAGAGAACCTGGTCATTCTGCAAAACGGTGAATCCATCAAAACAGAAACCTTTGTCTGGACTTGCGGAATTCACGGTTCAGAGTTTACCAGCCGGATACCCCTGGAAAAAGGACACACAGCCCGGGGAGAATGCTCCATCGCCTCTGAAGAGGGCATTCACGGAATGTCCGGCTGTCATTTTGAAGAAGACGAAACCTACATTGTCGGCAAGCGGGGACGTATTCTGGTCAACGATCTGATGCAGACCGCCGACTATCACGACATTTACGCTGTCGGCGACAACCTCTGGTTTGTCGAGGAGGGAAAGGTTCTTCCCCAGATTGTGGAGACCGCCCTTCAGACAGGGGAATGCGCCGCGGAGAATATTGCCGCCGACATAAAAACCGAGGAAAGGAAGGCATTCAAATCCAACTACCACGGGTTCATGGTCTCCATCGGCGGCCGCTACTGCGTCTCCAATGCGGGAGGTATCAAGCTTTCCGGTTTCTTTGCCATGGCCATGAAACACATGGTAAACCTCCACTACCTTTTCGGACTGGCCGGGATTAATGCCTGCTGGGCATATCTCAAGCACGAGTTCTTCCACATGGAGGACAAGCGCACCCTTATCGGCGGACATCTTTCCTACCGGATGCAGGGTTTCTGGGCCGTTCCCCTCAGAATGTGGCTCGGTCTTATGTGGCTCGTCGAGGGTGTCAACAAGATCGGAGAAGGCTGGCTCAATTTTTCCGCCGGAACCAAGTCCGGCTGGATGTTCAGTAAGGGTGTAACCCAGGCGGGTGTTGCTTCCGGCGCGGATGCCGCCAGCGCAGCGACTGCTGCGGGGGACTACGCCGCCGACGCAGCTACAGCCGCCACTGGAGCTGCTGCCGATGCTGCCTCTGCAGCCACCGGTGCCGTTGCGGAAGCGACCACTGCAGCTACCGACGCTGCAGCCGATGCTGCTACAGCCGCGACCGAGTGGGCCGGAGAAGCAGCCGACGGAGCAGCGGAGGCTTTCGGACTTATATGGGACACATCAAAGTCAATTATTCCCTACGACTCAGGATTTGTTACCTGGTTCAGGGAGATCTTCATGGACAGTATGGCAGCTTATATTCCGTACCAGCTGTTCCAGGCGATGGTTGTCGGCGTTGAGGTACTGATCGGTCTTGCCCTTATCGGCGGACTCTTTACATTTCCCGCTGCCGGGGTATCGATCATCCTGTGCTTTGTATTTATCTTCTCCGGAATGTTCAGCTGGGGTCAGCTCTGGTTCATTTTCGCGGCCATCGTCATGTTTGGAGGCGCCGGCCGAAGCTTCGGGCTGGACCATTACGTTCTTCCCTTCCTGGGCAAAAAATGGCGCTCCTTGTCGCTGGTACAGCGTTACCACCTCTACGGCGGCGAACCGGTCAACACGAAGAAGAAGCGCTGATACTACCGTGCGATCCGATTACATGCCGCATCCTGGAGCCGAACACCGGCTTCAGGATGCGTCTTTTTCTACAACCAATGTTACATTCCTCCACAATGTACTGGGAACTCCCCGGATGGCCGCGGAGCTTGACGATGTACGCAGAATAATCCTCGATTCAGCGGCCGAAAGTGCAGCCCTTATCCGGGAAAGCCTTCAAGAGATGATCCAGGCCGGCGGCAAGCTCCTGCGTCCCGCCCTGGTTCTTCTGGCAGGCTGGTACGGGGGGAAAAACCAGGAAACCCTTGGATCCCTGGCCGCTTCCGTCGAGATGCTCCATATGGCCACCCTGGTCCATGACGATGTTCTCGATGACGCGGCAACCCGACGGGGAAAGCCGGCACTTCATGTAAGCGTCGGAGCCAAAGCGGCAATCCTGATGGGAGACTATCTTTTTGCCCGCTGCTTTACCCTTCTCGATTCCTTCAAGAACAGGGAGATCGGTCTTCATGCGGCCCGGGCGGTTGAACGGATCTGTGACGGAGAGATCCGCCAGGACACAGAACGCTACTCCCTGGACATCAGCATGCGCTCCTATCTCCGACGGATATTTGCCAAGACCGCCGTACTTATAACTGCCTCGATGGAACTTGGCGCGGAACATGGCGAAGCATCGCCGGAGGATGTTCAGCGCTTCAGGCGAATCGGGTACAACCTGGGAATGGGTTTCCAGGTTGTTGACGATCTGCTCGATTTTACAGGTTCGGAAAGCAGGACGGGAAAACCGCTTGGTCGGGACCTGTCCGCCGGAATTTTTACCGCCCCGGTAATCTATACCCTCTCCGGTCCCCGTGGCCGGGAGCTGCGGAACCTGCTTGCTTCTCCGCCGTATACGCGCGGAAATACGGATGCGGCAGTCGCGCTTATTCTGAAGGGCGACGGAATAGAAAAAAGCCGGCGTCTGGCAAAAACCTATACCCGGCGAGCCCTGAAGGAAATAGATACCCTCGAGGAAGGACAGACCCGGAGCCTTCTGTCTGCTCTTGCGGACAGCCTGCTTGTCAGGGAGATCTGATTACCCCGTCAGCCCTCACACAATTGCTTGATCCCCTTGCCGCGTCAGGTGGAAAGACGTTTGGAATGAGCTCCCTGCGGAATCCCTGGAGGGAGTTTTTCTCCCGGCTCCTTTCCCATTTTACACAGCGTCAGTATTTTATACGGGTACAACAAAAAACTCCGGACCTGAAAAAAGGAGCTCATGCATGGCAATACATTCGATGAATCCTTCCACGGGAAAACTGATCAGGGAATTCACCCAGCTGACGGAATCAGAGATCGAGACAAAACTTTCCCTGGCGTCTGACTGTTTCCGGACATACCGCAGTCTCAGCTTCGCGGAACGCGCACGCTGCATGCATACGGCAGCAGACCTCCTTGACGGCAATCGGGACGACTACGCCCGCCTTATAAGCACGGAAATGGGCAAGACGATCCGGGATTCCCGGGCGGAAGTCGAGAAATCAGCATGGGTGTGCCGATACTACGCGGATAACGCCGCCGCCTTCATGGCCGACGAGAAGGTTTCAACTGAGGCAGAGCGCAGCTTTATTCGATACCAGCCAATCGGGGCGGTTCTGGCGGTAATGCCCTGGAACTATCCTTTCTGGCAGGTTTTCCGTTTTGCCGCACCAGCCCTGATGGCAGGCAATGTGGGACTTCTCAAGCACGCATCCAATGTTCCCGGAAGCGCCCTGGAGATAGAGCGTATATTCCTGCAGGCTGGCTTTCCCGAAGGAGCCTTTCAGACCCTTCTGATCCCTGCGGGGAGAATAGCTGAACTGACTGCCGACCCTCGCATACAAGCAGCCACCCTGACTGGCAGCGAAGCCGCGGGCGCCAGCCTTGCGTCAAACTGCGGCAGAAACCTGAAAAAGACCGTACTTGAACTCGGCGGCAGCGATCCATTCATTGTGCTCCCCGATGCGGACATGGAACAGGCTGTTACCACTGCAACCCTGGCGCGTCTTGTTAACAATGGTCAGGCCTGCATCGCGGCCAAACGCTTTATCCTTCACCAGGATATTGCTGATGACTTCCTGGACCGTCTTATCGCTGAATACGAAAAAATCCGGGTAGGGAATCCTTTGGAGGAGTCTACAGATCTCGGGCCCCTGGCATCATCCCGGGCTCTGGACGAGATACGGGAGCAGGTTGGTCAGTGTGTTACCCAGGGCGGAAGGATTGCCTTTGGAGGGGATCCAGAAGTGCTCGAGGTTTACAGTGATCCGGAACTCAGGAAGGGGTATTACTATCCTCCCACGATAATCACCGGACTCACTCAGAAAGCCCCCATAACGAAACAGGAGATCTTTGGGCCTGTGGCACTGGTTTTCCGTGCCCGTGACCTCGACGAGGCAATAGAAATCGCGAACTCGACGGCCTTCGGTCTCGGGGCAAGCGCCTGGACCCGGGACCCGGAAAAGGCTGAACGGCTGATCAATGAAATCGAAGCGGGCAACGTCTTCATCAACAGCATGGTCAAATCTGATCCGAGACTTCCCTTCGGGGGGATCAGAAGCTCGGGTTACGGCCGTGAACTGAGCGCTCTGGGATTACGGGAGTTTACGAATATCAAGACCGTGTGGGTGGATTGAGTCCCGGTCTATACGCTGCCTTCAGCGCGCGTAATGCCCCACAATACGGCATTCCCCCCGGATGTGCCCTTCCATGGCCTGAAGCAGCTCATTTTTCGAGGCCCCCTGTTTAAGGGCCAGAAGGGTATCCAGTGCGTAGAGCTTGAAGAAATAGCGGTGCCTGCCCGAGGGAGGACAGGGACCTCCATAGCCGATGCGGCCAAAGTCGTTCTTCCCCTGCACTGCGCCGCTGTCGAGTACTCCCGCCCCGGGAAGCGCCTCGGAAAGAGTCGTGGTCTCTCCGGGAAGATTGAACAGTACCCAGTGGACCCAGGTGCCCATTGGCGCGTCAGGGTCATCACAGATCAGCGCAAAGGAACGGACACCCCCTGGAACTCCCGACCAGCTGAGGGGCGGAGAAATATCGCCGCCGTCACAGGTATACCTTGCAGGGATGGACTCCCCATCCTTGATAACAGGACTCTCAATCTTCATGCACGGGCCTCCTATCTGTTATCTGCGTAGCATAGTCATTCCCCGGACGCGGAAAAACGGATCATGGCAAGCAAACCTGGTTCGGGTAGAAAATCAATGGCACCATGGATTTGAGAAGCAAGCTGCTCAACAAGTTCACGGCACAAACTCTTCTCTTTATTCAGCATGGGAATGGAATTGATAATCACCCCGGTATTCCAAAACCCGACATGATACACCCCTCCGCTATCCCTGTTAAACTCCATACGCAGCCGAAGGATTCCGGGTCCGGCATCTGCCTCTCCCAGAATATTGAACAGGATTTCGTGAACCATCAAACCAAGGGGCATTGCATAATGGACATCCAGCATTAGATCCTGACCGTGAACCTCAATACTCGCGCTGTCCCCCTTTCGGCATGCAGCAGGAAGGGTCTCCGCGAGGACCCTCAGAAACACGGTAAAATTCAGCGAGGAGAGGTCTTCATTCTGGTAGAGGAGGTTGTGGATCATACTCAGGGCATGTACCCTGTTGGCTGTAATCTCCAGGCCGGATCTGTCGCGATCCGGAGTATCAAGGTCTTCCAGCTGCAGCTCAATCAGACTGGCAATCAGCGCGAGGTTGTTTCTCACCCTGTGGTGGACCTCCTGCAGAAGAGAATCCTTCTGACGCAGGGCGTGCATGAGCCGGGTCTCAACCTCTTTCTGCTCGGTTATATCGATAATCACGGAGTTCAGGATGGTACGATCCGTAAGCTGAACAGCACTGCTGAAGACGGCAACGTCCCGGAGGGAACCGTCCTTGAGCCGGTGGGTAAACTCAAAGTAGTTTCTCCTGTTCTCCTCAGCGGACCGCATCTCTGCAAGGATTTCCTCCTCGGAAAGCGTGTTGATATCTGGAACCCGCATTGTGCAGAGCTCGTCCCTGCTCCAGCCGTAAAAGTTTTCCGCCGCCTTATTTACATCCAGTATGCTCCCGTCGGCGGGGTTGAGAATCAAACGCGGCGCAAAGGTATCCTCGAAGAGGCTGCGGTACCAGGTTTCGCTGGTGCGAAGATCGCTCTTGGTCCTGATCAGCTCCTGCTGTTTCAGAAAGAGAAGCAGAATCAACACAAGGGCAGGCGGATAGAGGAGCATTATCCAGATACCGAGGGATCCTATAACCGAAAGCCCCAGGGATCCCGGCAGGGTCAGCTGACAGAGAAGCATCAGGGCATGAACCGATAAACCCAGAAACCAGAGATTCACAGGGCGCTGCCAGACCGGATTCCGTTTTCGCAGAAAATAGAAAAGTGTTCCCAATACGGCGGATTCGAGAATGGTGAGAACCCCGGCAAGAACACCGGCCCCTCCCAGGTATATCCGGTAGACCGAAGTCATGAATGCGGCGATGGAAGCGGCTGCAGGACCGCAGATAAAGCCTGCGGCAGTCAGCACAATGGAACGCCCGTCATAAATCACACCCGGGGCGAATACCATGGGGGTCATCATTCCCACTAGCCCGACACATCCGAAAAGCAGACCGGTAAGAAGGAAAAAGAAGGGGTTCTCCCGCTTGAGTCTGATATGAATCTGTTCGTAGCCCACGGTCAGGGCAACCAGAAGCGCGATATTATGTACCAGATCAAGAATAATCATATACGTTTATTATCAAACTTATCACATTCCAGGTCAAAGAACAGCAGAAGATTTAGCCTCGGCCCTGGGTTCACCGAATCTGCTGACCACCACGATTCCGGCGGCAATAAGAACAACGCTCACAATCAGCCAGGGAGACAGGACCTCACCCAAAAGCAGGCCGCTTAAAATTACACCAAAAAGGGGGGTAAAAAAGGAGAATGAGGTTATTACACTGGCATTGTAGCGCCGCAGCAGACTGGTGAGCAGAATAAAGCAGAATCCAGCTACAACAAGTCCCTGATAAAGAATTGCGGCGACAATTGCGGAGTTTATCCGGTAATCATAAGCACCTTCAAAAATAAACGTCACCGCCAGAAAAGCCGGAACACTGAAAACCGATTGCCAGAATACCAGCTTTACCGGATGCAGCCCCTGGGTCATTCTCTTGGTAACCACCTGCCGGAGTCCAAGGAGAATGCAGCTGCTGAACACGATCAGATCACCCACAATCGAACCGGCGCTTCCGACGATAAAGGCTTCTCCGAATATCAGCGCCACACCGCTGAAGGAAACAGCCATACCGAGAAGCTTGCCGCCGGTCAGGTGGTCCCCCCGGATCAGCAGATGGGCAAAAAGTGCGGTGGCAAAAGGATAGGAGGAGATAAGAACCGTGGCATGGGCAGCCAGAGTCAGGGAGGTACCGATATTCAACGTAAGTATCTGAACGATAAAAAGAGCGGAAAGACCGAGTAAAAATGATAGGTCCTTTTTTTCGAGCTTCAGGGAAATCCCTGCGATCTTTGCATAAGGCCAGACCGCCAGGGCCCCGAGAAAAAAGCGGACCGCCGCAATAGCTGCCGGAGGCATCCCCCCGGAGGCGATCTTTATTGAGACCGTATTACCGCCCCATAAGGTTGCGGACAGAAAAGCCAGAAGCCCCGCCCCCATGGTAAGCTTGTCATTCAGAATATGTGAGTCCTTCATTCCGGTGAGTGTAGGAGCCCCGGCCCTTTAGGTCAAGATTAGTGTTCAGGAAATTCAGCCCAGGGGACAAGTCCGGCGTTCCAGTTCCGTCAGAAAGCCAAGGGCGTCCTGCCTGTCGGATCCGCACATTTCGGAATCGGGACGCAGGGCTGCGCACACGGCAGGATAGTCGGGATCGCCGTGTATACGGCAGCGAAAGTTTTCATCCAGGTTAATACAGGGAATGCCCGCTGGTTTTCCATCGGGCATTCCGGGTATGGGCGACGAGATGGATATGGCAATGCAGCAGGCACCGCAGCCGGCTCGGCAGATCATTCTTCAGGCGCCGAGGGATGCAAAGAGACCATGTATTTTTTCGTCATAGTCTGGAACCCCGCCGGAACGGGCGGCGGTGAAGGAACCCAGAGCAGCCCCGAAGCCTGCGGCAGCGAAAGGGTCTTTCCCGCAGCTCAGGGCATACATGAAACCGGCGGAGAAGCTGTCCCCTGCCCCCACAGCGTCGGCCACCTCCACCGGGTCCACGGGAATCTGACGCAATTTGCCCGCAGAAAGCAGAGAGACTCCATCCTTTCCATGGGTTACAATCAGGGTTTCCAGTCCGAACTGCTCAGCAAGCCGGGCCATATGCTCTTCGGATTTCCCGAAACCATCCAGTCCGAACATTTCTGCCACCAGATCAAGCTCGTCATTGTTCAGTTTGACAATCGTAGCCTGCTCCAGGGATCTGTCGATGACTTCCCGGGAGTAGTACCTCTGGCGCAGATTTATATCGTAAAATCGGTGCCGGGCCCGGACGGTGGAAAAAAGCGAAAGCAGGGTCCGGCGGTTAATCTCGCTGCGCTGCGCCAAGGTCCCGAAGTAAAAGCAGTCCCAGTCTGTTCCGGCGATTGCAGTGAGCTGCTCCTCCGTCAGACGAATGCAGTCCCAGGCGACCCCCTCATGAATTGTATAGGAGGGCTGTCCGGCCTCAAGTTCCACTGTTACAGTCCCCGTGGGAGCATCACCGACGCTGCCTATGTAAACCGGCTTGATTCCATGCTTTCTGAGGGCCGTCATGCCCTTTTCTCCCCTCTCATCATGTCCGAGGGCCGAAACCAGGTACGATTCCGCCCCCAGTTTTGCCAGATGGGCGGCAAAATTAAGGGAAGCCCCGCCTATATGCTCAGTATCACCGATTATATCCCAGAGGATTTCACCAAAAGATATCGCTTTCATAGGCACATAGTATCATAAGCAGCGACATCCGGGAAATAAAACTGAGATACATACGAAGGATATCTATTCCCCATGTTCAATTTTCCTGTTATCGTTCCCGCAATAAGATAATGGGGATAGTAAAAATGACCGATGCAGCTCCACGCAGTAAGCTGGGGAAAAACTTTTTTCTGAACGCCCTTGACGGAATTTCCTTTCTTACGGGAATGATCTTTCTATCTCCCGAAAGTGTCCTGCCGGTCTACATTGAACGCCTGGGGGGATCCCCCTTCATGCTGTCGCTTATTCCGGTCCTGCGCAACATGGGAGTCTTTTTTCCTTCCATCTTCGTGGCCCGGTATATCCAGACCCTGCGCTACAAGAAACCCTATATCCTGATAACCGGGGCTTTTCAGCGGGTTCCCTGGCTTCTGGCGGCCCTGATGGGCCTGGCCTTCGGGGCAGAATCTCCAGGGCTGGTAATCTTCAGCCTCATGCTCGCTCTGTTCATTACCCAGGCAACAACCGGAATCGCCGTCCCCGCTTTCTTTGATCTGACGGCGAAGACCATTCCCATAACCTTGAGGGGGCGTCTTTTTGCCGTACGGAACCTGGGAAGTTACCTGATAGGTCTTGCCTGCGGAGGGATCATAATCAGGATAATGAACTCCGTTCCCTTTCCCCACAATTTTCCCCTCCTCATGATCATCGGCTTCTGCTTCCTCATGATCTATCTGCCCTCCCTGGGCTTCTACTCCGAGCCGCCGAGCAGGCGCGTACGTTTCTCAACCGAAACCCTGGGCAGTTTCCTGCTGGGACTCCGGCAGATTCCCCGGAAAAACCGGGATTTCGGACGCTATATTCTCGGGCGAGTCTTCTATACCCTGGCTTTTACCAGCTACTCCTACTTTGCAGTGCATCTGGTTCGCCGCTTTTCCCTGCATGAAAGCGAGGTGGGCCTTTTTACCATCATTACCGCCGCTACCTTCATAATCGCAAATCCGCTTCTCGGAGAGCTGGCCGACCGCAAAGGGCATCTCTTTAACCACCTGATCGGGGCCCTGTCCCTGATTATCGGGAACCTGGCGGCCCTCTTCGCAGGCTCCTATTCTCTGGCCCTGATCAGCATCGCCGCCGGCGCACTGACTCTCTGCATTAACAACGTTTCCCAGTTTGCCATAGTTATCGAGTTCGGCCAGGACTTTGAAATTCCCGTCTATATCGGAATTGTCGGACTTGCTGTGGGAACGTCCTCACTGGTAATCATCTTTCTCGGATACCTCTCCGCCATCTTCGGCCTGGGGGTAATATTCTGGTTTTCACTGGCAGCCTCCGTTCTGAGCCTGGGGATATTCTCCACTGTCACAGAACCGAGACAGCACCGGCCGCCAACGGTTGTGGACGCGCGGTGAGGGGCCGGAAAGAACGGCGTACCTGCGACCTCAGGGGCTTTCCTCTTGACACCTTTCCTCCGAACCTGATCTAGTAACTGGCCATGACCGAAACCCAAACCGACCCCGGAAAACTGAAGAAACTCCTCCCCCACACCATGGGATCGGAGCGGCACCGGCTTTCCCGGATACTATCCGGTGCAGGGAAGGATCCCCAGCGCCTGGAGAATGCGGCACTAAGGATACTCGAGTCCGTGGAACAGAGACGCAGAAGAGCCGAAGGACTGCCGAGTCCGGACTATCCGGAGGAGCTTCCCATTACCGCGCGGAAGGACGAGATCGTCGCCGCAATCAGGGAACATCAGGTAATCATCCTCTCGGGAGAAACCGGGTCCGGAAAATCCACCCAGATACCCAAGATGTGCCTGGAAGCAGGCAGAGGCGTGGACGGGCAGATAGGCTGCACCCAGCCCCGGAGGATCGCCGCCCTGAGTCTGGCAGGCCGGGTTGCCGAGGAACTCGGTGACAAGGAAAAACAGTGGGTCTCCAGTAAAATCCGTTTCCAGGAGTCCGGCTCCGATGATGCCTACATAAAGTTCATGACCGACGGAATCCTGCTGGCGGAAACTCAGTCGGACCGTTTTCTTAATCGCTACGATACCCTGATTATCGACGAGGCCCATGAACGGAGCCTGAATATCGACCTGATCCTGGGCATCCTGCGGAAGCTCCTGAAAAAGCGCAGGGACCTCAAGCTGATTATAACCTCCGCAACCATCGACACGGAGAAGTTTTCCGCCGCCTTCGACAAGGCTCCCATTTTCGAGGTCTCCGGAAGAACCTATCCGGTGGATGTGATCTACCAGCCAGAGGCCGGAAACGCTGAAGAGCTCTCCTACGTGGAACAGGCTGTAGCCGCGGTGGAGAACATCTGCCGTACAAGCCGCGATGGAGATATCCTTGTCTTCATGCCCACCGAGGCGGACATCCGGGAAACCTGCGACGGCATCGAGGCCCTGGGAACAAGCTCACTGACGGTCCTGCCCCTGTTTGCCAGGCTGACCTCCGCCGCCCAGGGCAGAATCTTCACGTCCCACCCGGGCCGCAAGGTGGTGGTGGCAACCAACGTCGCTGAAACCTCCATAACAATTCCGGGAATAGTCTACGTGGTAGATACGGGACTGGCCCGTATTTCGACCTACTCCCCCGCCTCCCGGACTACTGCCCTGCCGGTTTCTCCCATATCTCGTTCCTCGGCGGACCAGCGGAAGGGCCGGGCCGGACGGGTCCGCCCGGGGGTCTGTATACGCCTCTATCTGGAAGAGGACTATCAGAGCCGCGAGGAGTTCACCAAGCCGGAAATCCTCCGGGACAATCTGGCGGACGTAATCCTGCGCATGGTATCCCTGCGTCTTGGAGATGTGGAGGATTTTCCCTTTATCGACAAACCATCGACCCGCCACTTGAGCGACGGAATCGGCATACTCCGGGAACTCGGAGCCCTTACCCGGGACAGACGAGGGGGACTTCAGCTTACCCGCTACGGCCGTCTCATGGCCCGGCTCCCCCTGGACCCGCGCTTTTCCAGAATGCTTATCGAAGCCGCCGAGCAGGGCATTCTGCGGGATACCGCCGTGATTGTGTCCGTACTGACCATCCAGGACCCCCGGGACCGGCCCCAGGGAGAAGAAGACAAGGCGGATTCCGCCCACAGGAAATTCCTGGACCCCGAGTCGGACTTTGTCAGTCTCCTGAATATCTGGGAGGAGTACCACCAGGTATGGCGACAGGTACGCAGCCAGGGCAGAATGCGCAAATACTGCAGCCAGAACTACCTGAGCTACCGCCGAATGAAAGAGTGGCGGGACATTCACCTTCAGGTTACCTCCCTGTTGAAGGAACAGGGATACGAGATCAAAGCGCCCGTATTGAGCAGAACAGCGGAAAAAAAAGGCGAGCCCTCTCCGTGGTATACAGCCCTGCATATCTCCATACTGACCGGGCTGCTCTCAAATATCGCTGAAAAAAAGGAGAAAAACATCTATACCGCCGCAAGGAACCGGGAGGCAATGATTTTTCCCGGATCGGGGCTCTTCGGCAAGGGTCCGTCCTGGCTTGTAGCCGCAGAGATGGTCCGGACCAGCAGGCTCTTTGCCCGGACCTGCGCCGGGATTGAACCTGCCTGGCTGGAAAAGATTGCCACCGGTCAGTGCAGCTACAGCTATCATGGGGCCGTCTGGGCGGAAAAGCAGATGGAAGTTACCGCGGTAGAGCAGGTACGCCTCTACGGTCTTTTGATAAATCCCGGAAGGACCGTCGCCTACGGCAGAATCAATCCCCGGGAAGCCTCGGATATATTCATCAGGGAAGGCATCATGGAAGGACGTTACGACTTCCGCCGGATACACCGTGTTCTCCCCGTCCTGGAAAGAAACAGGAACACCCTGCAGGGAATCCTCAAACTGGAGGAGAAGCTGCGGCGCCAGGACATCTACTGCGGCGACGAGGAACTCTTCCGTTTTTACCGGGAGAGGATTCCCCCGGAGGTGTACGATTTCAAGGGTCTGGAGAAGTACCTGAAGACTCTCCCGGAAGGAATGAAGCAGCTGCAACTCTCCCGGGAAGATATCATGCTCTACAATCCGGACAGCGAAATCCTGGAACGTTTTCCCTCGGAGGCATTAATAGACGGTCACCGTATAGACCTGGAATACGTCTTCGATCCCCAGCGCCCGGAAGACGGGGTTACCGCCCTGATTCCCGAGCGTATAAGCCGTGACCTCACGACCCCGGTCTTTGACTGGCTGGTCCCGGGTCTTTTTGAAGAGAAGGTCAGTTGCCTCATGAAGGGGCTGCCCAAGGAGTACCGCCGCCGACTTGCTCCGGTATCGGAGAGCGCAAAGAGGGTGGCACGGAATATGCCGCGGAATACCCGGGAACGGCTGGTCGTCGCTTTGAGCCGCTACATTCAGGAGGAGTTCGGATTTCTCATTCCCGAAGCCGCCTGGGACGAGGAATCCCTGCCCCCTCACCTGAAGATGCGTTTTACCGTGGTCGATGCCCGGGGCAGGAGGCTGACGGAGGGCCGGGACCGGGAGGTTCTTACCTCGGCGGGACCATCGAAGCACCTGACCGGCAGCCTGGAAAAGCTGAAACGTTCCTGGGAAATCGAGGAGCTTCGCGTCTGGGACTTCGATGAGATCCCCGAGCGGGTGGAGGGAGACGACGGACTGCCGGCCTTCCCGGCCCTTACACCCGAAGGTAAACAGGTCGCCCTGCGGCTCTATCTGAGCGCCGAGGAGGCGGCGGGAATACACCCCGACGGGGTGGCCCTGCTGATCTACCGTTCCTTTGCCGACATTCTTAAAACCTTCCGCCACGAGTTCATGCTGGGAAAGGAGTATCAGCTCAAAGTACTGCCCCTTGGCGGCCTGGAGAGTTTTAACGAGGGAGTCTGGCGCTCCCTGACCATGAGGATCTTCCGCCGAAATATCAGAAGCAGAGCTGAATACCAGAAATTCTCCGAGTGGATAAAGCCGCGACTCTACTCGGAACTGAAGGAGCTGTATAAGCCGGTACTGAAGGTTCTGGAGGAGTATGCCCAGGTACGGGAGAGTCTGTCCCGGCTTGAGTCGAAGGAAGGTTCCCGGAAAGGGGTCAAAAGGTTCCTGTCGGTTCGGCGCAAGGAGCTTGAGAATCTCGTACCCCGGGAGTTCTATCGACTCTACGATAAAGAGGAACTAAAAGAGATACCCCGCTTTCTCAGGGCTCTGAAAACCCGCATCGAAAAGGGGGCGGTAAACCCGGCGGCGGATGCCGAAAAAGCCTCCGATCTAATCCCCTACCTCAGCTGGTACCGGGAGACCCGGGATCAACTGAAGGAGAGGAGCGGCATGAGCTATGCGAAGAGGCAGGCCTTGAAGGAGTACCGCTGGGCCCTGGAGGAGTATAAAATCCAGCTCTTTGCCCAGGAAATGGGTACCCGGATAAAGATCAGCCCCCAGCGTCTGGACAAGCGCATCAGGACTATCGAAGAGATGATATAGGCCCCTCCCTGGAGACCTGATTACGTCCATTTCCTTTTGCATGATACAGCGCGGAATCCGCCCTCTCGAATAAGCTCTTTACTGTATCGTTTCGCCGGAAGCCGGCTGCACCGATACTAACCGTAACCCGGTAATCGGGGACAAAATCGGTGGATTCAATTTTCCGGCGAATCAGCTTACCGAGGCTCATGATAACCTGGTCGCCGCTTGAGTGGCCGAGATTATCATTCAGCTTCTTAAAATGATCTTTATCAAGCACCAGCAGAGAGAAGGGACGTGCGTACCTCTCAGCCTCGGCAATACGTCTTTTAAATTCCTCATAAAAAGTAGGGCGGTTGAGCACTGAGAACCAGGGAATTCGACATACGCCAAAGCTCTTCGCTGCGGTGCAGGATTTCACTTCTGCTTTCCGCCGATAAAGGCCTTACGGATGTATCAAACATATGGATCAGGTCGTCGAAATCATTTTTCAAATCTTCAAACAAGGTCAGGGAGTCAATAGAATCGGAGGAGATGGAACGTTCCCTGACTATCAGAAGAAGCTCATTTTTATTCTCCTGAATACCGTTCCTGATTCTGCCGTTCGGCGCCTCCAGAAGCTCCAGGTTTATATATTGCTGAATTGCCCCGCGGACCTGTCCCAGTCTGTTTACGATAAATGTGTCCTGATGACTTCTGTGAACATACCAGACAACCACCGCAGCATCAAAAACGAGAAGGAGAAACAGTACTATTGCCAGAATGCTAATTCCCCGGGAAACTCGATGATTTCTCATTTGCAGCTTACTATATGCGAAAGATGCGTATATTTCAAATAATATTTTCTATCCGGATCACGATTACAGTACCTTCCAGTACGAATTGTGTACCGTTGGCAACCCCGGGGGGCAGGTCGATTACAGCTTCCGAGACCCCGCCGGTACGCGCGCCGCAGAAAGGGCAGGGTCCGGGGAAAAACCCCTGGAAGGCAGAACAGAAGAGACAGCCCTCTTCCCGGGCGGAGGAAAGGGGAATCCTGAAACATCCTCCCCTGGCGGCCTCAATCGGGCTCAGCACAAGATCTATATCCGCTTCGGCAAACTGACGGTGAAAAGTCTGTCCCTGCTTTTGGGGACGTTGTTTTAAGGAATCCCGCCGGCGCCGGGCATCATATTCCTGACGCTTTTCCGGGTCACTCAGAACCTCGTAAGCCTCCCGGGCGGCCCGAAAATCTTCCGTCTCTTCCGGGCTTCCGGTCATGTCCGGGTGGCAGCTCTTGACACGTCGCCGGTAGGCATCCCGAATCTCATCCTGCGAGGCCTGGGAACCCAGGCCAAGCGAACCGTAATGATTTGGAATCCCAGTCATATGGTAAATTTTACCCTTTCATTTCCTATCGTCAAGGGGGTTTGTGAGTCAGAATGACACAGACAATGTCGGCTGCTTCCCGGGAACTGTCGTTTTTTGCCCAATTTCTTTCATGAACAGAGACTCGGCCAGGAACCATGGAGTCCATATCTCCTTATAATAGAACAAGTTACATATCATGAAGCCACCTGGCACGATTATTGCATATTAATTATTAGAAAGATAAAACCCTGTTAGGAGGAGGTAGAATATGGCACTTGTACGATACCGCAATTCCATCGACCCGTGGCGGGAATTTGAACGGCTCAGGGATGAGATTAATGATCTCTTCGATTTTGATCAGACCAGCGGAAGCCGCGGCCTCTTCGACCGCCATGTGTCCCCGGCCCTGGATGTAATCGAGGGTCCCGACAGCTTCACAGTCATGTGTGAACTTCCCGGCATCGAGCAGAAAGACATAGAGCTGTCCCTCACCGGAAACGTACTTACCGTCAAGGGAGAGCGTTCCCCGGAGAAAGACAAAAACACCGGGAAGGTCTATCGGCAGGAGTCGTGGAGCGGGACTTTCCAGCGGACAATATCCCTGCCCCAGACTGTGGATGCTGACAGGAAGGTGGATGCTGTTCTGGAAAACGGGATACTGACCCTGACCCTGCCCAAGAAGGAAGAGGCGAAACCCAAGCAGATCTCGATCAAGGTACAATAGGAAGGAGGCGAATTATGGCAGAAAAGAACTTGGAGAAACGATCGGAAACCCGGCCCACGGTTCGCGCCTGCTGCGACGTTCTGGAAAAGGACGGGGAAATCACCCTGAAGCTGGAGATGCCCGGCGTAACCAAAGAGGGACTCAAGGTTAACATCGACGGAGACCAGCTGGAAATACGCGGCATGCGGGATGTACGAATTCCCGAAGGGGGTGAGTACCTGATACACGAAATCCGGGATGCCGACTTCTATCAGCTATATACCATTGATGAAACCATCGACCGCAACAAGATCGATGCTTCCCTGAAGAATGGAGTCCTGACCCTCAAGCTTGGCGTAAAGGAGTCCCAGAAACCGCGGAGAATTGAAATCGCGGCAAAATAGATTAAAAGAGCTGTACCCCTGGACCCGCCGGAAACGGCGGGTTCTTTATTCGCCGGGGTAACTGAGGGGCATCGCCGATGCGGACCTCGTCTTATAAAGGGATCGGCAAATCCCCGTCGTTCCAGAGTACCCTTGAGATCCGTGGCAACAATAAACTCGTTTTCCACAATCAGCAGGTTTTTTCCCGTCATAGATTAGCAATACTATGTGATGAGTATATCTATTATGTCAATTTTGTTATTTCAATCCCCGGAAAATCCGGTTTTTCCGGGGATTGAATTTTTTCCCCATAATCCCGATACTAAACTCCCAAATCACAATCCAAGGAGCCCCTGTGAGCCGAAGCGAGTGCGCCATGCTGGCCGAGAATACCGGAAAGGTTGTAGTAGGCAAGCAGCGCGCCATGGAGCTGCTGACTGTAGCCTTGATAGCGGAAGGGCATGTACTTCTCGAGGATGTGCCGGGCCTGGGAAAAACCCTGATGGCAAAATCCCTGGCAAAGAGTATAGACGGCAGCTTTCGACGTATCCAGTTTACTCCGGACCTGCTGCCCGCGGATATTACCGGATTCTCTGTGTATGATCAGAAAAGCGGCGATTTCGTTTTTCATCCCGGTCCCATCATGTGCAATGTATTGCTGGCGGATGAAATCAATCGTACGATCCCCCGGACCCAGTCGAGCCTTCTGGAAAGCATGGGTGAGTTTCAGGTAACCGTAGACGGAAAGACCCTGCAGCTGCCGAAGCCGTTTTTTGTTATCGCGACCCAGAACCCCATAGAAATGGACGGGACTTTTCCGCTGCCGGAGGCGCAGCTTGACCGTTTTCTGATGCGCATAGATCTTGGTTATCCCTCCAGGGACGAAGAAATTCTCATTCTCGAACGCTTTCAGCAGGATGATCCCCTGGACAACCTGGAACCTGTTATTGATCCGGAACGCATCATCGATCTTCAACATGAGCGGAGCAGGGTTACCATCTCCTCTCCGGTGAGGGAGTATATAGCAGACCTTGTGGCCGCAACCCGCAGTCACCCCAAGGTCCGCTTCGGTGTCAGCCCCCGGGGAGCAATTGGCATAATGCGGGCCTCCCAGGCACTGGCCCTGCTTCGGGGAAGGGACTTCACACTGCCGGA
Organism: uncultured Spirochaetaceae bacterium; assembly: GCA_964554875.1. GTDB lineage: Bacteria > Spirochaetota > Spirochaetia > JC444 > Marispirochaetaceae > Marispirochaeta. Next base: position 86,202 of record CAZKQJ010000003.1, read on the forward strand.
TGACGTAAAGGAACTCAGCGGCCCGGTACTCGAGCATCGCATAATATTGCGCCATGACGAGAGGACCCGGGGGGCCAGCGCCGCCGCCATTCTGGAGGAAGTACTCAGCTCGGTACCGGTTCCCATACCTGTGTAAAGGATTCCATGAACGATCAGAGCACAACTTCCTACTCCAGCATCTTTTCCATGGGCTTCAGCCTCGGCCTTGTTTTTATTGTTCTGTTTATAGCTCTGGTGCAGAAAAACCTTGATCTGGCCCTCCCGGCAGGGGGTATGCTGATTATGGGGATCGGAACCCGGCTCTGGAGCCGTGCGTCCCTCTTCAGACTCGATATCAGTATCAATATGAGCGCAGACCGTCTTTTTCCAGGGGACGATCTTGGTCTGAGGGTAAAGCTCGAAAACCGAAAGATGCTGCCGATTATTGCCGGACTGGAGTTTCAATCCCCCGCCCTTCTGGATAACGAAAACCAGGATACTCTTCGAGGCGAAACCAGGCTGCTATCCTTCGAGAAGAGTGAACGGAGATGGAAACTGAGGGCAAAAAAGCGGGGCCTTGCCTCCCTGGGAGACATCCGGATCAGTTCAGGGGATATTCTCGGGCTTCACAAGCGGGAAAAACTCATAACTCATCCAGGAGAGATTATCATCTATCCGCAGCGGGGGGAGCTTCAGCCCCTGAACATTCCTTTCCAGGAGTTCTTCGGCATCAATGCTTCCAAAGGCCCGGTGGAAGATCCGGCCTGGTATGCCGGGACACGAGACTACAGCGGAAACAGGCCGGCGAGAAACATTCACTGGAAAGCCAGCGCCCGGCTCGGCAAACTGCAGGAAAAGCTTTATGAACCGACATCTCACCGCAAGGTCCTGCTGGTCCTGGACCTCTCGGACTTCAAACTGTTCGAGGAAGAGGAAACCTTAGAGCATCTTGTCACCAGCGTGGGAACCCTGGCCGCCGTCCTGATGGAGACAGGTGCTTCTTTTGGGCTTGTTACCAACGCAGTTCTCTCGGGTGATTCAGGAGGTGTTCTGCCAATCGGCCGCGGTCCCGAGCACCTTGGAAAGCTTCTTGAGATTCTGGCCCGCATTGAGCACAGGGAAACAGACAATATCCTGCCTCTTCTCAAAACACTGGACCGGGGGGATCTTGGACTCGTGTATTGCGCAGCCCGAAAATCAGATATCATCGCCGACAATCTCTCCGACCTTCTCCCCCGCCGCCGACGACTTCTTTTTGTGTTCTCTTTTATCCCGGAAAAGGCCGAGGAGCTTTCCTCCTCCACCGGACTGGTCGAGCCGGTATTCTGGATGGACTTTCCTGCCTATCTCGCAGGGGAGATAGTCCATGTCGGGTAGATCCGGACGGCCGTCGTCTTTCCCTGTCCTGCTTCCCACCGCAGGAATGGAATTGTGCCGCTGGTATATAACTGCAGGTCTTCTTTTTATTATTCCCGACCGCGGCAGTGTCCCTCTTCTTCAATCTGCCTTCGCTCTGACAGGGGCCATGTTCCTTGCAATGCTGCTGAGGAGATTGAAGCACCGCCGCATTGCCGAGCTCCTTGCCCACACTGCCGGGATTTCAGTATCACTCTACCTGATACTGAAAGGCTACGCCGGACTGCCCTTCTCTGATTCGGATGGCCTTGTCGGGTTCCTCGATGCCTATACGCGGATTTCCTCGCCGGGGGAATGGTTTTCCTTCTCCCTGATACTTGCCTGGACCCTTTTGCTCTGGCTTCGGGGAAGGCATTTGGGGATTCGGGATGCGGACTACCCACGGACAGTCGCCCGTTTCGACGCGGGAATACTGCTGATTTTCGCCGTATATTTTCTTCGTATGGGACTACGCCTGGTTGACCCGGATGCCCTCTCATCGGTGAGCGCATATCTGCTTTTCGGGATAATCTCGATCTATGCAGCCCGTAATCGGGACAGGGACCGGACTTTCATTCACAGCTCTTCCGCCACAGGTCTCGTTCTGCTTTTCGCGGCGGGATTCGTTATTGTTGGGACTGCCGGTGTTGTGCTCTATCCTGTTCTGGAAAATACGGCCGGGGAGGTCTATTCTGTAATAAAGAAGGGAACACAGCCTTTTCAACCACTGCTTATTGCTTTCCTTCGCTTTCTTTTCGGCAGACGCTCCGCCGTCTCAGCGGGAGCATCAAACGCCGGTCCCGCTTCAGGAGATATCAGCTCATCCCCTCCTCAGGAACCGGGCTTCTGGTTGCTGCTCCTCGAAAAGATACTGGTTTACAGCATGGCCGCTATTCTCGGTGTTCTGGCCATCCTCATTGCCGGATACCTTCTCTGGCGCCTGGCAAGCCACCTTTCTTCTCTGGGAGAAAACCAGGGAGAAGGTCTCAGCTTCCGGGACTTTCTTCGCATTCTCCTGGGAAAAATCAGGGCCGCAGCAGGAAAGCTTCTTCTGGCAGTCAGAAAAGTCCCCAGTATCCTGCCGGGCCGCCGAAGGCGAAAAATGGGAGCCGGCTCCGCAGCCTTCCGGAGACTTCTCTCCTGGGGCCGTGTTTCCGGAATAAAAATTAGGAGCGACGAAACCGCAGGGGAGTACGGCCGGCGTCTTGCAGGAATATTCCCCTCTGCTGCGGATGCCGTCGCCGCGATAGTCAAACATGCCGAGAACGAGGCCTACGGAGAAAGGCCCCTGTCTGCACAGGAGCATCAGGAACTACGCCGCGCTCTCAGCCGAACCGGCAGATTCCGGCTGCTACCCGTGCGCCTGCTGCACAGACTGGGGTGGAGGGATTAAGTTTTCCTTGACAGCTCGCTAAATTGGGCTTAATATAATAATCGTTACTATTTTTATTAAGGAGAGGAATATAGCCCAAAGCCGTAAATACAATCGCAGCAGACAGCGTGACCGAATACTGGAGCTGCTGCGGGAAACCGGTGAGCATCCCACTGCCGACTGGCTCTACACCAGATTGAAGGATGAGTTTCCGAACCTCAGTGTAGGTACGATCTATCGCAACCTGAATATACTTCTGGATCAGGGGCTTATAAAAAAGATCGATTTTGGAAGCACTTTTGACCGCTTTGAAGCAAACGTCGCGCCCCATTACCACTTTGTCTGTGATGGTTGCGGGTCCATCATCGATCTGGACCTTCCCATCGATCCCGGCCTGGATTCCAGAGTCAATGAACAGACCCCCTACACCGCTCTGCGGCATAAAATCGAATTTTATGGTCTTTGCAACCGCTGCGCAAAAGAGGAATAGGTTTTTTTCGTTCAATAGTAAGAATCGTTCTGATTCTTATAAATCAGTGCGCAGGCATTGATAATTTTTTTTCAGGAGGCCGAATATGGCACGGGTCGCACAAGAGATGGTAAAGAAAGCGGGAGTAGATCTGGATCTGCTCGTCAAACTGCTGGTAAAAAACGCTTCTGCCGAGCTGACAACATTCTACTACTACACGATTCTCAGGGTGAATCTTATCGGGCTGGAGGGGGAGGGAATCAAGGAAATCGCAGAAACCGCCCGCATCGAGGATCGCAACCACTTTGAAGCTCTGGTACCGCGGATTTACGAGCTGGGAGGAGAGCTTCCGGGGGACATGAAGAAGTTTCACGATATCTCCGCCTGCCCGCCGGCAAGCCTGCCCGGGGCTGCAAACAATGCCACAGAAATTCTCAAGGTTCTGGTAGAGGCAGAGCGCTGCGCGGTCAGGGGCTATACGGAAATCTGCCACATGACCGCCGGCAAGGACCATCGTACCTATGATCTTGCCCTGGCGATATTGAACGAGGAGATCGAGCACGAATCCTGGTTTTCGGAATTTCTCGGTGAAGGGCCATCCGGTCACTTTCTACGAAGGGGCGACACCTCTCCTTTTGTCTCGAAATTTTTAAAGTAAGCCTTTCAGGGCCCGGAACGGCATGCTCGAGAGCTCCGTTTCGGGCCTTTTCAAGAAGCTTGCAAATCTACCTGTATAGTGTAAAATACCATCGATAATCCTTGATTAATGGAGGTCCGTGCTGGAACGGGAGGAAAAGCGTCTATATGGACTTATGTACATTCTGCTGGCTGGGTTCTTCCTTGCCGGGTTGCTTGTTCAGAGTCCGGCATCAGTCAGTGCGGGACTGGTTAAAATACAGATCCATCCGGCACGCCTTTTAAACGATTTTACCCTTGTGGGCGGCGAAGGAGCGGCCCTGGTGAACGCTGCGATTGTCGCGGCCCTCGGCCTGGCTCTTACGCGGATCAGCAAGGTCAGGCTTTCCGGTCCGACGGTATCGGCAGTCTTTACCATCTTCGGTTTCGGCCTCTTCGGCAAAACCATTTTCAATGTTATTCCCATTGTAATCGGAGTGGTCATCTCTGCACGCATTGCCGGAAAGAGTTTCAGGGAGTACATCCTGATGGCCCTCTTCGGTACGACCCTGGGACCCTTGATCACTACACTGGGTTTCGAAACCGGTCTTCCTTTTCTTCCGGCCATGGCTGTAGCTGTGGCAGGAGGTATCGCGGCAGGGATTCTGCTTCCCTCGGTTGCAATGATCATGCTGCGCATGCACCAGGGGTTCAGTCTCTACAACATAGGACTGACAGGGGGGTTCATCGCTCTGTTCGGCGCCGCTATACTAACAGCCTCCGGCGCTGCTCCGGGTTCCTCCCTGGTCTGGAACTCTGCGCCCTCCGGACTGCTCGTATACCTTGTTCCGGTGCTCTCCGCAGTGCTGATCATTGCCGGACTTCTTGGGGGAGCAAAAAAAACCGTTAAGGATTTTCTGAATATTCTGAGCCTTCCCGGTCGTCTGCCTTCTGATTTTATGAGTTCCACCTCCATACAGGGGAGCCTGATCAATATGGGTGTAATCGGTTTTCTGACCTGGGGCTATGTAATCCTGGTTGGCGGCGATGTAAACGGACCGGTGCTGGGGGGTATCTTTACCGCCATAGGCTTTGCAGCCTTCGGAAAACACCCGAAAAACAGCTGGCCCGTCGTTGTCGGAGTAATCGCAGCATGCTTGCTGTTCGGCAAGGATCTTTCGGCTCCAGGACCTCTCCTGGCGGCCCTTTTTTGCCTGACTCTTGCCCCCATTGCCGGGGAGTTCGGCTGGATCGCAGGCATTGTTGCCGGGTTTCTGCACCTGACCATGGTGGAACGTACCGGAGCATGGCACCTGGGGGTCAATTTATACAATAACGGTTTTGCCGGCGGACTGACCGCGACTCTTATGGTAGCAGTAATAGAATGGTATCGCAGCAGCAGAGAAGTCATTCCAAAATGACCAATACAAAGCCAACGAGGGAGATATAGCAGATGAAGCGCAAGCGTACTGATTTCATACTTCATTTAATAAGCGAGGTGGCCCATTTTGTCCTGGATGCCGATCCATCCCGAATGGTAATTTCCCTCCACCAGGAAGAAGACGGACTTCATCTCGCTATATTTGATGATCGCCCCCGTAAACCGGAGGAGCTGGAATCCATCCGCAAGTCCCTGGAACATCAGGAACGGCCCGAACTGGCCGGATATTACGGTTCCATGGCGGGTTATGATTCTCTGGGATCCGCCCGACTCAATCTTGTCGGCTGGCAGATCAAGGCAGCCACCGTCAGCGACACAGGCAGCGGAACACAAATTGATCTGTGGCTCGGCGGCGAACGCTTTGACCCGGAGCAGTTCACCCTGGGAAACAAAAATACGTAACAGGAATCCGGTTACGATGTATACTGCTCTATGTTTATAAAGTTCCGGCTCTCATCCTTCAAAATACTCTTCTCCGCCATCGTTGCCCTCTCCCTGGTGCCTGCTCTGGCGATTATTGTATGGACCGGGGTTGAATATGGATCATCCCTGGAAAAATCGGTAAGGGATGAGGCCTTCCGACAGGTGGAGACCCTGGCCATGGTTCAGCGGGCAATTTCTCAAACCGTACACCAGACCCTCCTGACCCTGTCGATTCTGCCCTCCTTTACCGACGGAGATTACGAAACCCAGAACAGGGTCATTGCCGATCTGCTCAAGAAGAATCCCGAGTTTGTAAATATCTCCACTGTTAACACCAGGGGCATCGTACAGGCCTCCGCTTCCCCGAATCTGGAAACGGGAGTAGACCTCTCTCCGCGACGTCATATTAAAGAGGCCCTTGAAGGAAAGGGTTTCGTTGCCGGAGAGTTCATAATAGCCTACGTAGACCGGGAACAGTCTTTTCCTTTTGCGCTGACCTTACGAAACCGGGACGGAGCAATCATCGGGGTACTTACCGCGGTGTACCGGCTGAGTGTCTACCGGACAATCCTGGATCGTCTCGAGCTGCCTGAGGAAACCGTGCTGGGTATTACCGATTTCCAGGGAATCCGGATATTTTTTCATCCCAGGAAAGAGACCAATCCAGTGGGTAGACCGATAAAGCCGTCTGTTTGGGAAGGAATGCAGACAGAACCAGACTCCGGTACTCTCGTCGATGCCGGGTCCGACAACATCAGGCGTTTCTATGCCTATCGGAAAATCAAACTTTCCCCGGAGAGCGCACCCTACCTGTACATTGTCCTTGGAATACCGGAAAAGAAGGCGACCTGGCCATCCCGCAGAATTCTCTACCGTAATCTTGTCCTGATTGCAGCGGCTGCTCTGATGAGCATCGCGATCTCCTCCGTACTTGGACACATCAGCCTCGGCAGGAAACTGGACAGCCTTAACCGGACGGTAAAACTTCTCCGGGAAGGAGACCTCTCCGCGCGCACGGGAATCATGGATTCCGAGTCAGAGGTAGGGCAGGTCGCCGAAGCAATCGACAATATGGCCAACAGCCTGGAGGAGCGCAACCTGGAACGGGACAAGGCAGAGCGAATTCTGTCGGAGGCCCTAGCTGAACGGGAGACCCTTCTGAAAGAAGTCCACCACCGGGTAAAGAACAACATGCAGCTTATCCTGAGTCTGCTGCACCTGGAGCAGCAGAACAGCAGCAGCATAGAAGATTTTTCCAGCCAATTGGAAAACAGGATAATGGCAATGTCCACGGTCCATGAGATGATGTACCAGTCCGAGACCATCGCGGAGATAGAAATGGAGGACTTCCTTGAGCGGTTGGGCTCCGTTACCAGAAACCTCTACGCCGGACTCGTGATAGATATTCAATCCGAACGCCTGGTGCTGAATCTGGAAGAAGCTGTTCCTCTGTCCCTGATCGTGAACGAGCTGCTTACCAACTGCGCCAAATACGGAAAATCCCCCGACGGAATTTCCCGGGTAACCCTTACAATGAGCTCGGAGGCCGGAACCGCGTCTTTATGCGTCCGGGACCGGGGACCGGGGTTCCCAGAACCCCGGGAACAGGACAATCCGACAAATCTGGGTCTGCTTCTTGTCAGGACTTTGTCGGAACAGATCGGCGGAGAAGCCTCATTCCTGTCCCGGGATGGTGCGATAGTGCAGGTGAGCTTTCCGCTGCAGAGGGTTTAGCCTGGTCTCTTCGCCTCAAGCGGCCCTTCAGCCTATAGCATCAAGGGCGAATAATTTGTATTCTTCCTGGTATCCAGTTTTTCAGGAGTTCCGAGATGTCTCAATGTCCATGCGGAAGCGGAAAAAGCTGTTCCGCCTGCTGTGAGCCCTACATTACCGGTGTCAAGAAGGCCCCCACCGCCGAGTCGCTGATGCGCTCCCGCTACACAGCCTATACCCTGAACCAAACATCCTATATAGAGTCGACCCATGACCCGGAAACCAGGGATTCCCTGGATCTCGATGCAACCAGTCGCTGGGCTGAAGAATCCGAGTGGCTGGGTTTGGAGATTCTGCGTGTCGAAGCAGGCGGAAAAAATGACGAGCAGGGTATTGTGGAGTTCGAGGCCCGTTACCGGCAGAACGGAGAAAAGGTTCTGCACCATGAGGAAAGCATCTTCATCAAGCGCGGAGACTCCTGGTATTTTCACGATGGGCACAAGCCTTCCAGTACCATCGTCAGGGAGGAACCAAAACTGGGCCGCAACGATCCCTGTCCCTGCGGGAGCGGGAAAAAGTATAAAAAGTGCTGCGGCAGATAGCACCTTTATACCGGAATAGATCCTCTCCTATCTGTTCAGAAAGCGTATGTAGTTCTCAATCTCTTCAGGGATTTTTGCTCCGGCCTTTTCGAAGCGTTTCCTCCGCGATTCCAGACGAAGCAGCTCTTTTCGTACCCGGTTCTGGTATTTTGTCTCCATATCGGTAAAAAGGGGTTTTCTCGCCATCTCTTTCCGATGCTCCGCAGGAAAGGGAGCGTAGCGGTAGAAGATTTCCCTGACTGCGGGATTCATCCTCAGGCGTCCCTCGTACTCATAGTTCACCCAGGTAAGGTAATCGCCGGTAAAGCGTTCCCGGTCTGAGCGGGTTTTCTGGATAAACTCCCGCAGCTTTTCCTTTGCTTCGGGAGTAAGTTTTGGGTTCCTGCGGTAAAAGTTGATGTAGTCATAGTAGGAGCCGACAATTCCACCCTCGATGGGATCGGTCCATTTAACCCCGGCCATGGTCTTCTGAAGTTCCCAGCGGAACTGGGCCAGGAGGGTCGGGACAGCCTCGCTGAGGTTCTCGGTAAAAAATATGGGCAGAAATATTCTGCCGGGACTCTCCCGCTTTGTGCCGTCCAGCTCCTGCCACATCATGGCCCGGGAACCGCTCACCGGATACAGCACAAAATTCGGTATTACCTCCTTGAAAACCAGATCAGTTCCGAACTTGTGATGCATTACAACTTCCCGGTAAAAAACCGAGAAATCCCGTTCCCGATAGTTTCTTACCTTTTCCTCCAGTACTTCGGGTTCAATCAGCATTCTCTCCGCTGTTCCCGTAAAGGCTTCGCTGCACAGAAAAGGAACGGACCTCTGTCTTGATCCTGAAAGCAGACCGCCGGTCTGGGAAGATACATTCTGCAGCTCAAAACGAACCCGGTCCTCCGCTGTATCCTTGTACAGATAGGCCGAACTCTTCTGGCTTTTGGTCATTTTTGCCTGCCGTTTCAGCACTTCCCGAAAAGATTGTCCCATCTCCGTGATGGACGGATGGATATCCGAACGATAGATCTTCTCCAAGAAATAGGGCAGGGTCATAACTGGAACCTGATCGTCGGTATAGAGAACCCGGGAATAGGCCTCGTCGATAAAAGCGAGTTCCTCACTGCTCAGCAGGGTCTCATCAACCAGGCCGAAGTGAAGCATGATTCCCGGAATAAAGCCCTTCAAATCTGTGTCTATGATTTTCAAAAAGCATTTTTCATAGAGCTGCCAGTACTGATTGCTCAGAGTCTCCCGAAGATCGTTCAGCCCGCTGCCGAATTTCTCCGGTGCCTCGCGGAAGCTGCGAATATTCTCTCTGAAGCTTTCGGAGAAAGCGCTGTCCATATCCGAAAACTCCAGGATACGTTCCAGCAGGTTTTTGTACTTTGCCAGCCCTCCTCGAACATCCTTCGCCTTATTTTTCGCCTCATCATCCTTCCTGTTCTCGATCTCCAGGTCCTGATACTGCCCAAGGCTGGAGTAGACAGGATACGTCCCGGCAAGATCGATTCCCATCAGTTTTCTGGCATCCTGCCTGCAGCGCCAGCAAAAACGACCAAGGTAATGGTTGAAAACCCCTGTTCTTTCACTTCCTGCCCCCTGGCTTTTCAGGATCTGATCTATCCAGCCTCCGTCGAGAAATAGTCGTCGGATCAGCTCATCAATCCTGGTAACCAGCTGAAGATTCTCATGAACCATGGTCTCCAGGGCCTTGCTGAGGAACTGAAAAATATAGAAATTGAGGGGTTCATCCTTTTTGAAGAGAGGGATCAAGGTCTCATCCGGTTTCTGTACCAGCCGCTTCATGAAGAGAAGCTGCTGATAATCGATCATGTTTTCAACATTTCTGGAGTCCTGTTCATCATAGAGCCCCAGGGTCTGTTGAAGACGTCCGAGAAAAAGGTTGTGGTCCCAGACTTCGGGCTGCTGAAGTTCCTGTTCGCTGTTTATTCTCTCCCGCAGAGAGGCAGCATACTCCTCAAGGGATGCCTTTTCCCGGGAGCAGGGAAGGGCCGGGGCTGCGGTATCAGTAAAATCGGCCGCCAGGGCCAGGGTGTCCGCAATGGATGCGAACTTGTGCCAGAGATACTTGTAGTTCTTATAAAGAAAGACCGCCGATTCTATGCGTTGGGCAAGGGCCCGCAAAACCTGCAGGTTCAGGGATATTCGGGACTGGAGCAGGTGGATTATCTTTTCATGCTTTACCGGGATAATGGTTACGATGCAGTCGGTAACAGCCCGGATCGTGGTTTCATAGGGACCTTCATCCCTGATCCCCAGGATACCGAAAATCGATTCCCCCTTAATCAACCCTACCCGGATACTGGAATTTATAAGCTCTTCAGGCTCCCAGGATACGTCCCCTGCGCTGCGGGAACATGAGAGAACCTCCGCCAGACCGGAGTGAAGCATACTCATGGCCTTGGCGGTTTCTCCCTGAAGTATCAGGACAGTCCCCGCCGCGACCTTTTTTCGTTTTATCTCGTTTCTTAAGTCTAGTCGATCCATATAAAGCCTATGGTAGTAGGCTCTTGGAACAAATACAATAGCCGGAGCCCCTCTCTACTTGTTGAAGAGGTGGCACGCAACCTGGTGGCCCGGAGCTGCTTCAGTAATCTCAGGGTATTTTTCCTCGCAGATCGGCATCTTGTAGGGACAACGGGGATGAAAATGACAGCCCGGGGGGGGATTAATAGGAGAAGGCACGTCTCCCATCACTACCCGCTTCTTCTGCTCCCGCTTGGCGGGATCATTCACCGGATAGGCGGCAAAAAGTGTCTTGGTATAGGGATGCAGCGGATTCGCCATAAGCTCCGGCTTGTCCGCCAGCTCGACGATTTTACCCAGGTACATTACCATGATCCGGGTCGAGATAAACTCAACCACCGAAAGATCGTGGGAAATGAACATATAGGTCAGCTTGTGCTTCTGCTGCAGATCCAGAAGCAGGTTAAGAATCTGGGCCTGAACGGAAACATCCAGGGCACTGACCGCTTCGTCGCAGACAATGAACTCCGGATTCAGTGCCAGAGCCCGGGCTATGCCAATACGCTGACGCTGTCCTCCGGAAAACTGATGGGGAAAGCGACGCTGATGCCGTGGATTCAGTCCCACCTCCTGCATCAGGCTCTCCAGTCTCTCCTGAATCTCAGCATCGCTCCCCATTTTATGGATCTTATAGGGCTGTTTCAGCAGGGAGATTACCTTTTTCCGGGGATTCAGTGAGGATGAAGGATCCTGAAAGATCATCTGCATCTTTTTCCGGTACTGCTTCATCTCTTTATGATGAAGGGAAAATATATCTGTTCCCCGGTAGAGGACCTCACCGGCGGCCTTCTCTTCAAGTCGCAGGATGGTACGTCCCAGGGTCGACTTGCCGCAGCCCGATTCTCCCACAACTCCCAGTACATCGCCTTCTCTGATTGTAAGACTGACATCGTTGACAGCCCGGAGAAGGGCCTTTTCCTGGTGCTGACTCTTAACTTCAAAAACCGTATGCAGCCTGTCAGCTTTCAGTACAATATCGCCGTTCATTACTTGCTCTCCTTGACTGCAGAAAGATTATGACACCAGGCGGAATGATTCTCTGAAAGCCGGGTCTCATCGGGGAACTCTTTGCCGCAGATTTCCGTGGCATAACGACAGCGATTCATGAAAGGACAGCCCTCACCAATACTCAGAAGATCCGGCACAGTTCCGGGTATCGCTTCCAGCCGTGAAGCACCCCGGTACTTTTCGTTGGACGGCAGGGAGTTCATCAGACCCAGGGTATAGGGGTGACTGGGCTCCCGGAAAAGGGAGAAGACGTCCCCCTCCTCCACTTTACGCCCGGCGTACATGACTACGACATGATCTGCGGTTTCGGCAACTACCCCCATATCGTGGGTTATCAGCAGCAGGGACATACCGATGCGCTGCTGCAGGGAGACCATCAGATCCAGGATCTGGGCCTGGATGGTAACATCCAGGGCTGTTGTCGGTTCGTCGGCAATCATCAGACCGGGGTCCGGACTTGCCAGGGCCATAGCGATCATCGCCCGCTGCCGCATTCCGCCGGAAAGCTGGTGCGGATAGCTTTCTGCCCTTTTCGCGGGGCTGGGAATCTTTACCAGGTTCAGAAGCTCCACCGCCCGCTCCCAGGCCTCCGCTTTACTCAAGGCATGATGAGTCAGAAATACATCCGCGATCTGCCTGCCCACGGAGAACACCGGATTCAGGGAGGTCATGGGCTCCTGGAAAATCATGGAGATTTTCACTCCCCGGATCTTCTGCATCTCCTTCTCACTCTTTTTCAGCAGGTCCTCGCCCCTGAACCAGATCTCCCCGGAAACAATCTCTCCCGGAGGCATGGGCAGCAACTGATTTATGGAATGAGCCGTAACCGATTTACCGCATCCCGATTCCCCCACCAGTGCCAGGGTCTTGCCGTTGGGGATGGAAAAGGAGAGGTTTCTGACAGCCTTTACAACACCCCGCTGTGTATTGAAGTTAACCGAAAGTCCTTTGATTTCGATCATGGTTTCGGCGCTGTTCTGCTTGTCTGTTGTCTGTTTTTCTGTAGTCTGCATAATTTATCCGTGTCAGTCCCTGAGTTTGGGATCGAGTATGTCCCGCAGACCGTCACCGAAAAGGTTGAATCCCAGCACCGCGAAAAGGGTTGCGAGACCGGGAAAGGTGACGATCCACCAGGCGTTGGTTATGAACTCCCGCGAACTGGCGATCATGAGGCCCCATTCAGGGGTGGGAGGCTGGGCACCAAGACCGAGAAAAGAGAGCGCCGCGGAGCTCAGGATAGCCTCTCCTACCCCCAGAGTGGCCTGTACCGAAACCGGAGCCAGGCAGTTGGGAAGTATGGAGACGAACATCAGGGAAAGGGGGGAAGCCCCCAGAGAGCGTTCGGCTGTAACGTAATCATTCTCTTTCTCCGCCAGTACCGAAGCACGCACCAGCCGGGCATAACGCGGAATCTGACTGATCCCGATAGCTACCATGGCATTGAACAGGCTCGGCCCCAGGACCGCCACGATAACGATGGTAAGGAGAATATAGGGAAAGGCCAGCATTATGTCGATTAATCGCATTACTATCTTGTCGTAGAGACCGCCGATGTACCCGGAGGTAACCCCGATCAGCATGCCGAAGCCCATGGCGATTCCCACGGAAACAACACCGATAACCATGGAGATTCGGGCGCCGTACATCAGCCGGCTCAGCATGTCCCGCCCCAGGTCGTCGGTACCAAGAAGATACCCCGGAGAAAAGGGCGGCAGTGTGCGATCGGCTATGATCTGGGCATAAGGACTCCTGGGCGACAGGAGGGGAGCAAATATCCCAACCAGCAGAAACAGGGCGATTATCACAAGTCCGGCCACGGCGGCACGGTTCTGTTTGAGGTTGTGCAGGGATTCCTGAAAAGGCGTAGGATCTTTAACCTCAATTATATTTCCGTTCTGTATAAGCGATTCATTCATACCTGTTACCTACTTCAGCCGTACCTTCGGGTTGACCACGGAATAGAGGATATCCACCAGGAGATTGATAAGGACAAAGACGGTGGAAATCACGATGATACCCCCCTGTACAGCGGGGTAGTCCCTGGCGGAGATGGAATGGTAAATCCACTTGCCGATCCCGGGCCAGGCGAATATTGTTTCGGTAAGAATAGCCCCGGAAAGGAGCAGTCCGAACTGAATACCGATAACAGTAATAATCGGCAGCAGGGCGTTTTTTAACGCATATCGGTAAACCACCTTCCGTTCCGGGATTCCCGCGGCCCGGGCGGTTTTTACATAATCCTGCTTGAGGACCTCCAGCATGGAACTGCGGGTTGTCCGGGCAATAATTGCCAGGGGTATGGTTCCCAGCGCCACGGCGGGAAGAATCAGGTGTTTCAGGGCGGAACCAAGGTAATGCCAGTCTCCGGTCTTGAAAACGGCGATGAGGGAATCGATAAGATAGAAATTGGTTATGGTCTCCATGTAATACCGGATGTTCATCCGGCCCCCGGTGGGGAAAAAATCGAAGAATACGGAGAATATCATGATCAGCACCAGGCCCAGCCAGAAAACCGGCATGGAGACCCCGAAAAGAGCACCCACCATGGAGACATAGTCAACCATGGTGTTTCGCCGGGTAGCCGAGATTACTCCTATTATTATTCCCGCCACCGAGGCGATCAGCATGGCGAAAAAGGCCAGTTCCATGGTCGCGGGAAACAGTTCCATAATTTCTTTCACCACAGGCCTGCCGGTGGTTATGGATTTACCAAGATCGAAATGTGCGATTCGTCCGAGATAGGAAAAGTACTGCTGGTGCAGGGGCCGGTCCAGACCCATATCCGCCCGCAGCCTGGCCAGCTGCTCGGCGGAAGCCCTTTCCCCCAGCATGACCCGGGCGGGATCACCGGGAGACAGGGCTATCATAAAGAATACCAAAGTAATTACGCCCAGTAGAGTCGGAATCAACAGACCCAGGCGTTTCAGAATGTATTTACCCATAGAGATGGTGTCCTGGAATTAGAGGATACGGGAACCCCCGGGAAAACCGGGGGAACCCATTCATGGTATTGTAACAGAAAATTAGCAGTTATGTCAGGTTATTTTTCGATCCAGACACCGCGGAAAACGCGTTTTCCCGTGGGATAGATATGAAATCCCTGAACACTGTTCTTCATTGGAATCGAAACGACCGAGTGGGCGATAGTCAGCCAGGGAGCTTCTTCCTTGAAAATCTCCTGTGCCTTTCTGTACAACTCGGTACGGCGGGCCTGGTCCATAGTCTCTTTGGCTTCTGCGAGAAGGGCAGTAAACTCGGCATTCTTCCAGGCAGCGATGTTGCCGGCAGGCGGCTCAGCCGCGGGAGCGGAGAGAAGAACCCACAGGAAGTTGTCGGGATCACCGTTATCGCCGGTCCAGCCCAGCATGGCCATGTCGTGCTCCAGATTGTCGGTCTTGTCCAGGTAGGTTCCCCATTCGTAGGAGACGATGTCCGTCTGTACACCGATCTCGGCAAACTGGGCCTGCATGATCTCGGCGATTTTGCGGGCGTTGGGATTGTAGGGTCGCGCAACGGGCATTGCCCAGAGCTGAGTGGAGAATCCGTTGGGGAAACCGGCCTGGGCCAGCAGCTGCTTTGCCTTGGCGGGATCATAGGGATAATCCTTGATGTCGTCGTTATAGGACCACATGGTTGGGGGCAGAGGGTTCTTGGCGGGGGTTCCCGCGGAACCGTAAACTGCGGTAATGATCTCTTCCTTGTTGATGGCGTAGTTCAGGGCCTGTCGTACAAGCTTGTTGTCAAAGGGCTTCTTGGTGGTATTGAATGCCAGGTATCCGACATTCAGTCCTTCCTGCTGCATAACCTTGACCTTGGGATCGTTCTTCATGGCCTGCAGATCCTGGGCAGAGGGAAAATCGACCACGTCAACTTCACCTTTCTGCAGAGCAAGCCAGCGGGCGGTTGCATCGGGAATGACCCGGAGGATCAGACGATCCAGGTATACATCGTCCGCCCAGTAGTCCTTGTTGCGCTCGAAGATGATGGCATCGTCCTTGCGCCACTCGACAAACTTGAAGGGTCCGGTTCCTACAGGCTTGTTCTTGAAGTCCTCTCCGAGCTTTTCAACAGCGGCGGGGGACACAATACCGGCGAAATCCATTGCAAGGTTGGCAAGGAAGGGGGCTTCCGGTTTTTTCAGGTCAAAGCGTACAGTGTAGTCATCCACGGCAACAACCTCGTCGACGATGTTGCTCATGTCCATGTAGCCCCAGTATTTCCAGGGTCCAAGGTTATAGTAGGGATGGTCTTCCTTGAACTGGCGTTCGAAGGTAAAGACTACCGCGTCGGCGGTAAAATCGGTCCCGTCGTGGAACTTTACGCCTCTGCGCAGTTTGAAGGTAACCGAAAGGTTATCGTCCGCGACTTCCCAGCTCTCCGCCAGGGCGGGCCGAACTTCGGTCTTTCCGGGAACAAACTCTACCAGGTTGTCGAATACCGCGGTGGCGCCATAAAAGGATTCACCGTCGGTTTCTCGGGCGGGATCGAGTCCCACAGAATCGCCGGAACGGGCGAAAACCAGGGTCCCGCCCATTTTTCCGTCGCCGCCGGCACTGGAGGCAGCTTCCTTTTCACCACCCGCAAAGGCCATGGGAACAGCAAGCAGAAGAACCAGGGCGATTGAAAGAAACATAATGCTTCGCTTCATCAGAGTACTCCTCTTTTTACTTGAAACAGATTTTAGACATATACAATGTCTTTAGCTTAGAGCCATCTAAAAAAATTACCATACTGATATATTATGTCAAGCATATTTACATTCTTAATCGGCCGCTCGGCCAAAAAAGAGCCGGAAACGACAACTAACGTCCCTCCGCAAGGCGCCGGATAAGGTAATCCGGCAGATGAGACTCCTTCATATACTGCTGTACCGCCGGAATATCATATTCCACCCTGCGAAAAAACCAGAGCCCCTCCTCCGTATCCAGCAGTCCGTAGGCTGCCCGGGGGTCTCCTTCCCGGGGCTGCCCGGTACTCCCGGGGTTAAGCAGATTCTGCCGGTGCAGAAGGTCCAGATTGCTGCGTTCGGTAAGGGAGTGCTGTACAACCCTGCCATCCGTCCCGCAGCTGAAAAAAAAGCGCAGATGGCTGTGCCCAAAGAGTCCCAGGGGGGTCCGGAGCAGGGAAAAGTTCTCTTCCGCGTCCAGGGAATCGAGAATATAATGGGTAATGGGGCCGGTCAGTGCTCCATGAAAAAGGGTAAAGATGTCCTCCATTACCACTGGTTTCAACCGCGAGAGGAACTCCCGGGAGTCCGGATCCAGCTGCTCACGGGTCCAAGCCAGCGCAGCTCTGGCATGTTCATTGAAGTAGTTCAGATCGAGACGTCCGATGGAGGCCCAGTCATGGTTTCCCGGCACCGCGCGTACCGGCAGACGGGAGAGCTCCCGTATGCACTCATTGGGAAAAGGGCCGTAACCGACTATATCCCCCAGACAGAGTATTCTGTCCCATTCTCCCGCCGAATCCTCCAGTACTGCCGTAAGGGCAGGAAAATTCGCGTGAATATCGGAGATTACAAGGTATCTCATGCTGTATACTACTATGGTTCGAAGGAATAAGAATGGCAAGAGATAAAGTAGACAGAATAGTTAACGGTCTGGCCGAACATTTCGCCTCCGCCTGGCGACTCCTGTCGGATACGACCATATACCTATCCTCCCTGCCCTCGGGAAAGGTGTTTCAGCGCTATGAAAACACCCTGCGCAAGTGGCGTCACAGCCTGGAAAACGGACGCAGGAATCCGGAGGTGGTCAATGAGGTACGTTCACAGATCATCGCCTTCCGGAAAACCCTGCGCAAAATGGGATACGACATCCGCCTGGGGGCTTACGAGATCAAATTCGAGGGCTTCCGTCATGACGATGCCATCGCCGAGGGCTTCCGGCGAATGGTCCTGTTCATCGCAAAGGACAGTCTCTATTACCTGACGGGGTCGGAAAACCATATCGAACTGGACAGAATCCTGGAGAGCCGCCTGAAAAACGCGCGAATCAGTGCATCCATGCGCCGTCACTATCTGTGGTACCGGTGGCGTCAGAATACCCTGGTTATTGCCGGTGCGGACTCGGAAATGAAGGAATCCTTCGAAAAACTGCAGCAGGTGGTAAGTGAAAATACCCTGTTTTTCATCAAGCAGCTGAAAAAACTGCCATGATTCTCCGGGTACTCACCTTTATTTATGATTATCTTTGTTTTATATTTGACTGAAGGAATCGTCGATTCCGAATTCTCCCGCGCATGAACGGACGGTAAGTACATGAGTATGAATTATTCCGTCTCCTCCACAGGAGAGACAATAGCCCTGGTACCGGAAGAGATAAACTCCCTGATGGATAACATCAGGTCCGTAATCTTTATGGACAGGATCAAGCTCGAATACCTGCTGGCAGCCAAGATTGCCGGCGGCCATGTTATTCTCGCAGATTCCCACGGCGTCGGAAAAACCTCCCTGGCCAGAGCCCTGGCGGGGTCGATTATCTGGAAGTCGGAAACCGTGGCTGCCGAGGAGATTGCCATGGACCCCTTCTCCCGGATCCAGTCCACCGTCGACCTTCTTCCCCAGGACATAATCGGCTACTCCCGTCTCTCAGGACCGGAGAACGAGGTCATTTTCAATAAAGGCCCTATCTTCGCCCATTTTGTACTCTGCGACGAGATCAATCTGCTGACCCCAAAGACTCAAGGGTCGTTTTTTCAGGCCATGGAAGAACAGATGGTCTCCATCGAAGGCAGGACCTATCCCCTGCCGGCTCCCTTCTTTATTATCGCCACCATGAACCTGAAAGGAGCACATCTCTTTCCCCTCCCCGCACCACAGCTCGACCGCTTCATGATCCAGCTCTCCCTGGGATTTCCCAGTGAAGAGGACGAGGCGGCCATTATCCGGCAGCACGGACGCAGCGACGGCTGGGAAAACTTCAGACCCACCACGGCATCCACTGAACTTCTCCGCTGGCAGGCCATGGTGGACGAGGTGGCGATCCATGACGACGTTATCGACTATATAGTCGCCCTTGTCCGGGCTACCCGAAACCATCCGGAGGTCACAATTCCCGCCTCTCCGAGAACAGGGGTAAAGCTCTCACGACTTGCCCGGGCCCTCTGTCTTGTCCGAGGCCGGGATTATGTTACCCTTGATACGGTAAAGGAGATATTCATACCCGCTGTCGCCCACCGCATCAGCCTTCACGATCCGGATCGCCCCAAGGAGGGAATCCTGATGGAGATTCTCAACTCTGTTCCTGTGGACCCGCGGCGAAGGAGACCGTAAAGGACCCGTCAACCATGAAAAGGGCCTTGATCACAGTATACCGACGCTTCCCTTTAACGATATTGGGATTTCCCGCGGCAATCGGGCTGTTCCGGGTCCTGGGCAGTGCTTTTGCAGCATCCAACGCATATGCCTATTTCTTTTCCCTGACCGGGCTCAGCCTCCTGGGATTCCTCATGCTGCTTGCCTTTCTCCAGGCCAGGAAAATCGGGGAGGACGAGATAGTCTGGCACAGCAGACACCGGGTATTTGCGGGCAAGGAGGCAGCTCCCCACGGACTCGAGCTTAACCGCAGTCGGCTCCTTCCCTTTTTCCGGGTCCGTTTTCGCCTTACCGGGACCTTGAAGGCGGAGACCAGAGTCCTGGGATACCACAGTCAGAGCGGACGATTCAAACCCTCTGAAGGTTTTGTCGTTCCCCTGCCCCTTGGGATCCCCCACTGCGGCAGCTTTCATGCCGAGCTTGCCTTGAGCGTAGAGGACATCTTCGGGCTGACCCGCTGCTGTATTGGAACACCCGTCAGCAGGCTTATTCCCGTACTCCCCGGGATACTCCACCGGCCGGTACGCTACCGGATCGCCGAACGCGGGTCCGAGGAGAAGAGCAGGGTAAAGGAGAGCGAGGTAGAGCGCTACTATATGCGGGAGTATGTTCCCGGGGACCGCTTCCGGGACATCAACTGGAAGGCTTCCGGCAGGGGAGACAAGCTCTTTACCCGCATATCCCCGGTGGCCCAGGACGAGAGCACCACCGTAACCCTGTGGGCACGTTTCCATACCGGGGACTGCCGCCCATCTCCGGCCCTCCTTGCCATGGCGGAATACCAGAAATCCTGGATCGTCACCTTCCTTCTCCGCATAAAAGAGGAGCACCCGGACTTCATGTTCCAGGTATTCATAAACCAGGATGAATACCTGCTTGAGAACGATGAAGACCTGGAATCTTTCGCAGCCGCTCTGGGGAGCAGATGGTTCACCACAACTCCAGCCGAGCCTCCTCCCTTACCCCGGGAGGGTCGGGTGTACCTGTTCAGCAGCTCCGCGGACGAAAGCCCGGAACATATCAGGCAGCTTTTTCCCAGGGTGGAGTTCAGTCTGCACCTTTCGAGAATCGCCCGCAGGGATGAGAGAAACGGGGAAAAAGCTGTCGGGATATCCCTCTATCCGGATTATCGAGGAGAGGACCTGCCCTCTCCGGCCCTTCTGCTTGGAATGTTCAGACAACAGACGCGCTTTTCCCGGCGAGTACCAGGCATAGACGAAGAGGCCGTTCTTATTCCCCTGATCGGGAGCAGCGGGGAGGGTAAATCATGATTATACTCTTTATTCTTCGAACTTCTTTATACCTCTTTACCCTGGCCATCCCCTTTGCACACAGCGGGGTTGTAATAGATTACGATCTTTACGGCCTGGGTCTCTATTTTCTGCTCATTCCAGGACAGGCCGTCCTGGCCTACTTTTTTTCTCCGCCAGCCAGAAAGCTGAAGCACTGCCTTCTGGCGGCAGGATTCTTCCAGCTTGTTCTCAGTCTTCTTTTTGCCGGCGGCGTTTCAGGAGCATTTCAGTATCTCCTGCTCGGTTCGTGGAGTTTTCTGTCCACCTGGCTGCTCTTTCGCTTCCGCTGGAGGATTGCCGCTGTCCCGGAGCTGATATTTCTCGCCGCAGTATATCTCCGGCTGATCAACTTTACCCGGGGGCTCTCATCCTCCGCCGGAACACCGACCGCACTGCCTCAGTTTCTCCTGTTTACCGGCATCGCGGCGCTTCTGGCACAGCTACTGATCATCATGCTTATCCTGCGGCGCGCTTCTGAAGAATCCAGGGGAAATTGGGAATACATAAGCGTACTGACTCTGGCTGTACCCCTTTTACTGGCTGCAGCCTTCCTGGTTCCCGGGGATTTCGTTCAGCATACGGTGGTCTTTAACCAGCTTTTTGAGCCGCCGGAACCTGAATACCGGCCCCTCGAAGAGGAGGCGGAAGGACTCCCCGGGGGCAACCTGCAGGGGAGATCCCCCCTGGAGGGACGCCGCAACCGGAATGGACAGCCCGGGCTCTACGGTCTGCCGGCGGAACGCTGGGGCGAAAGCGGACGACGGGGTGACCGGGACGGAGAAGGAGAGGGAACCGGCACCGGAGGGCGGCAGTATGCAGTAATGGTGGTATCTTCTCCCCAGGACCCCACCTACCTGGCGGAGGGGTATTTTGACAGTTTCGATCCGGTACGGGGCTTCGGCAAAGCCCGGGAAATGCCCCTGAACGAGATTGTCGGAAGGCGCCTGCTGGAAACCTGGGTCAATCCCGTTGTTCCCCGGGACCGCTCCCGCCTGGACACAAAAATCTTTACCCTCTCCACCAGGCCGGAACGGACCCTCGCCTACCTTCCTCTGCGGGCGGAGCCGACCATATACGACCCCTCGGTGCATCCCTTCACCTATTCATATCCACACATAGCGGCAATCTCCGTCAGCGACCCCTACGACTGGCGTGCCTCCCGGGACTACAACCGCAGGGAGAGAGAACGCTTATCCAGCGACCTGCAGATTGATCTTGACCCCGCCGTACGGGAACGCTTCCAGGCCTATCTTGAACCGATCATTTCCGGAACGGCGGGACCGGGACAAAAAATTCTGGCAATACTGAAGAGCTTTGAGGATATCCAGTACGAAATAGGCTTTGACGAGGATGTCTCCGTGGCGGCCATGGAACACTTTCTCTTTACAAGCAAAAGCGGCGACTGTACCGAGTTCTCCAATACCGCCGCCATTCTGGGTCGCCTCGCGGGGATTCCTTCCCGGGTCGTTACCGGCTACCTGGCCTCGGAAGGGCTGCAGACCATGTCCCACCTTCAGGGGCTCATGCTGCT
The DNA here is from genome assembly GCA_964554875.1 of uncultured Spirochaetaceae bacterium. Classification (GTDB taxonomy): domain Bacteria; phylum Spirochaetota; class Spirochaetia; order JC444; family Marispirochaetaceae; genus Marispirochaeta. The sequence goes on from CAZKQJ010000003.1 coordinate 107,892, forward strand.
GCGGGAGAATATCCCCAGCCTCAAGGATCACCCCCTGGAAGAGCTCTATCTGGTCACTACCGCCCACCGTCACTCCTGGCCACAGTTTTATCTGCCCGACTACGGATGGATCGACTTCGAGTCAACCCAGTATGCCATCCCGCCTCCGCCGGGGGGAGATCCCAACTCCCGGGATGTGGTGATTCCCCTGATCGAGAACCGGACAGTCAGAGGAACAGAGTTTCAGATACCCTGGAACCTGGTCCGTCAGCTGATACTGAGCCTGCTGATCCTGCTCTTCGCGGCATTGTACAGCTATCGCTACGGCCGAGAGGTATTTCTCAGATACATGGCATCCCGGACCGGACGAAGGGGCCTCCTTTCCGTGGAAAAACTGCTTCTGTCACTGCTTGCAAACGAAGGTGTACGCCTCAAGAAGCGAGCCGAGACACCCCGGGAGTATGCAGAGGAGGTCCCCGAGCTTGGCCGCTTTGTAGAGGTATACGAGAAGCTGCGCTTCAAGCCGGGTATCGGCACGGAAGAGGAAAACAGGCTCAGGAAGGAGCTCCTGGATGAACTGCACAGGGTCGTCGCCTCCCGGCGGCGCCGGGGATTGAAAGGGGCCGTCTACAGGTTGCTCAGCCTGAAAGGAGTCGCCTACCGATGAGACAGTTCAGGGTCGCGGGATTCTGCATACTTCTTCCTCTGCTTTTCATGATCTCCTGCAACCAGGAAGCCCACTGGGTTATGTTCAGGGGGGAACAGAGCAAGGGCTATACCTCGGAACAGATATATCCTCCCCTGGCAGTCAAATGGAAGCTGAAGCTCCAGGAGAGTCCCGGGGAGAAGCGCAGCTTCAATCCGCCAATTGTAGTAGAAGATACCATCTATTTCGGGTCCAACGACGGAAATTTCTATGCCCTGGATGTGGAATCGGGTTACATGCGCTGGGTGTTCAAGACCCTGAGCCCGATAAACTCACTGCCCTACGCGGACGATGAGAATGTCTACTTCGGCTCCTCCGACGGCTACCTCTACGCCGTGGACAGGGAAGGAGGAGAAAAGATCTGGGACTTTAATACCCGCTCACCGGTAAACTCCACGGTCATCGGTTACGGAGAGGGGATCGTCTTTACCTCCGACGTGGGGGCCAGCTACTTTTTCAGTGCCGAGGGAGAGCTTCAGCATCAGATCCCGAATCCTGTATGGCTCTCCCACAGCTTTCAGATTCAGGACCACATTATGTACTTCGCGCCGGGACCGGAAACGAACCCCCACAGCTTCGGGGCCTACGACATCCGGTCTCGGGACTACCTTTGGTTCATCGACACCTGGGACGACGCCCCAACCTGGTACTCCTTTCCCGCAAAAAAGGGGAAGATTCTCCACTACGCCACCAGCAGACTCTACGTAGACGGCTGGCTTCTGAGCTATTACGGAATAAACGCCCGTAACGGAGAGATTGAGTGGGTCCGGGAGGAGCCCGCGGTGCTGCCGGTCTGGCAGGACATCGACCACTACACACTCTTTGAGGACTCCCTGGAGCTTCTGGACTATCTTGCCCCGGCCCTCTGGAAGGACCTGGTTATCTATTCCTCCGGGGATAATGTAATACGTGCCTTCAAGGGTAAAACAGGGAACAGCGCCTGGCGTCGGGAGTTTCTGCAGCCAGCGTCCTCGTCTCCCATCGTTGCCGGCGACCGCGTATATCTAGGGCTCCGGGGATCCCTGGACGAAGACACCCTGGAAAAGCCCTACCCTTCCCTGCTGGTCTGCCTTTCCGCCAGGACCGGCAAGGTTCTGTGGGAATTTGAAACCGACGGGGATATCCTGTCGGCCCCGGTAATCGCCGGGGGGTGGATCATCTTCGGAACCGACAACAGCTATTTTTACGTGCTGGAAGAGGTATTCTAAGGCCGCCCGGATTCGAAGGAAAACTGGATGCCTGTCCGGATCCGGGTAGAGGTATTAATCCAGTCCGGCGGTCCGATCAGGAGGTCCTGCTGGGCCTCGATTATCCACTGCATGAACTCATGGGTCCTGATCCGTATGCCGCCTTTAACGAAAGGCCCCACATAGGTTCGGTTTTCATCGGCGAAGAGAAACTGGGGGCTTACCCCGGCCCCCAGCAGATAGGAGACCTTTTCGTTACCGGGAAAGAGGAAGTTGAGCCCCAGATCCAGAGGAATGTAGAACCTGGCGTCGTTTGAACCGGAACCCTCCTCCGGCCACAAACCGAAACCGGCCCCCAGGCTGAGTTCCAGTTCGTTATGCAGCGGAACAATGTAGGCGCCGCCGATATCGAGAAAGCCGTCCTCATAGTTGAAAAAATCGCCCCCCAGGGTGGCGACAAAGGAAGGGGCCGCCCAGGCCGCCGTTGCCAGCACCATCAGGATCAGGGCAAGATGTACACGCTTCATGAGTAGTCCTCCGAATGCATTCAAAATTGTATTCTGACCTAGTTTCGGTCGGTTCAACAAAGAGGTGAAGTCCCTGGGATAAAAATACCCCATAAGCGGTAAAAAACCAGTCAACGTTTGCGAAGTACGATCAGAGACGTAGGCGACCAGCCCTGTTTTGCATAAAACTCCAAAGCACGGGTATTGCAGCGGTCAGCCAGAAGCTGCAGTCGGATAAGGCACTCCCTTCGAACGATGGAGTCGACTTCCATAAGAAGAGCCCGGCCCAATCCCCTTCCGCGATACTTTTCCGTAACGATAAGGTCCTCCAGGAGTCCAACCTTCCCTCCCTCCGCAGTGGACAGGAGGATATGGAGGGAGACCATTCCAACGGGACGATCCTCCGGGTCCGCCGCCACAAGGACCCGGTAGGAGGGGTCCCTGAGAATCATGCTCAAGCCTGAGGCATGCAGAACGGGGCGGGGAGAAAAATCCTTTTCAATGGCAAAGAGTTCCGTCAGCATTGCAGCCAGGGCCTCGATATCCCTATATCCGGCATTTCGTATATGCATCATTACATCCCCGGATATACGAGATAATCGGAACCTCATAGCTCTCCCCCTCCTCTATAACCAGTGCCCTGTCAGCCAGCTTGGCCATCTCATATTCGTCATGAGATACGAGCAGCACCGTCAGACCTAGGATACGCCTGATTTTATCCAGCTGATTCTGCAGTGAGTGACGGGCGGTCCTGTCCAGGGCCGAAAAGGGCTCATCCAGCAGCAGAAGCCCGGGACGATGGGAAAGGGCCCTGCAGAGAGCAACTCGCTGTCGTTGCCCCCCCGACAGCTGTTTCGGCCGAACCCTGCGAAGGTCACCGAGGCCCGTCATGTTCAGCAGGAACTGCTTATACTCGGAATCCTTGCAGGCGTACCCGATATTCTGTTCCACCGTCATGTGAGGAAACAGGGAGTCCTGCTGGCTGACATAACCGATTCCCCTCCCGGCAGGAGGACGGCAATATCCCTGTTCGGAGCAGTACCACGGGGTCCCATCCATGCATATGTACCCGCTGTCCGGTACAAGGAGTCCGGCAATCATCCGCAGCAGCGTAGTCTTTCCCGACCCGGAAGCTCCGCTTACGGCCGTACACTCCCCGGTTCTGAACTGCGCCCGGTACCGGAGAGTCCGGGGACCCGAAGGTGTCGACACACACTTTTCAAGTTTCAGGCGCAGCATTCTTTTTCTCCTCCAGAGCATGCAGGAACACCGCAAGCATGCAGATATTCGATGCGGCGAGCATGAAGGCGTATCCATGGGCGGCAGTATAATCCAGAGCCTCTACCCTTTCGTACAGCGCGAGAGAAGCGAGCCGTGTCCGCCCCGGGATATTCCCTCCCACCATCATCATCACCCCGAACTCGCCTGTGATCTTGGCGAAGGAGAGGGCAAGGGCAGCCAGAATACCGCCTCTGATCTGGGGCAACAGTACCCTGAAAAAGGTTTCCAGGCGGGTTTTCCCCAGAAGGATACTCGCCTCCAGGGTCTCCCGGGGGATCATGGTCATGCCGTTTTTGAGATTCTGTACGACCAGAGGAAAGGCGACCAGAATACCGGCGACGACCAGTCCGGAAAAGCTGAAATTCAGACACCCACCGAGGCGATTGAAAATGATCAGCAGGTAAAATCCGAGAACCGTCGGGGGCAGCACAAGAGGGGCAAGACACAGAACTTCAAGAACGAAGCGTCCCCGGAAACGCCGGAAAGAGATCAATGACGCCACCGGAAGAGCGAGCAGTACGGTCAGGGGCGCCGTCAGGGCTGCAAGGCTGAGGGACAGCAGAAACGGTCCCGTCATTCGGGTGCCCCTTCTCCGCCGGCCAGGATCTTCTGCCCCCACGGACCAAGCAGGAAATCCCAGAAACGGCGCGCCACCGAGTCATTCCCGCCTCGATTGAGGAGAACTCCGTACTGGAGAATCGGGCCGGAGTATTTCTCTTCGATGATCACGGATTTTACGGACGGATCGGCATCCTCGCCGAGAAGAGAGCGGGAAACAAAGGCGCAGTCCGCCCCGGAAAAAGCGAAGTGAAAAGCCTGACTGACACTGCCCGCAGTTACGATTCTCGGAGTATCAATCCCCGGAAAGATCTCTGGCCACCCTTTTGAAAGTCTTTCGTAGGCTTCTCCGTAGGGCGCTGTATGGGGATTGGCAATGGCGATTTTTCCCTTGGTTCTCCTGAGCCATTCCGTCAGGGAGGCGAAATCTCCGGCGTCGGGAAAATCCTCCAGCATCGAGACGCATACCAGGGTACCCGTAAAGTACCGACGGGGAGAATCATCCGCCATGCCGGCTTCGGCAAGCAGGGAGGGATATCTCTCATTGGCCGCCAGAAAAATATCGAATGGTGCGCCCGAGAGTATCTGTGCATACAGTTTCCCGGAGGATCCGAAGATAACCTCGATTTCCGCATCGTCGCTGAAACGTCCGTACTCTTCCAGCAGTTTCGGCATCAATTCACGAAGACTCGAAGCCGCAGCGACCCTGACCTTATACTCCCCGAGGGATTCGGCTGCCTCGGCTGTACCGCCGGCAGAAACGGGCAGTACGCCAAGACTCATACCCAGTATAAGTACAGCAAGGGTTTTCTTCAGCATAACAGGTACTCCTCCGCCACCGAATCTTCCTCCAAGGCATCGAGAACGGCATCCACATCGTCCTCCGATTCAATTCCTCCGTACCAGAGATTGTCAGGATAGATAACCAGAACCGGACCGCGATCGCAGACCTTGAGACACCCGGTCATGGAAACAATCACATCGATCAGTCCCCGGTCAGCAAGTTCTGATTCAAGATAGGGAATAAGATCCATGGCGCCTTTTTTATGACAGATCCCCTGGGGTTCTCCCCCCGCCCTGAAACTTCCGCATACCAGGATGTGTTTAGCAGGTTTTTCCATCGTTCAACTCCTTGTCTTTTGTTCTACTGTATCGAAGCATGGTGACAGTTCACGCACAGTTCTCACCGGTTCCCCGACACCTGAAATCCGTAACCGCCAGATGAGAGCAGTCGCCGCCGGTCAGAAGCAGGGAAACGGCTTCTCCCAGAGTGCCGGAAAGAATCTTTACATCCAGGCCCGAGGCGGAAAGCAGCTCCGCCGGTTTCTGCCCTATACCGCTCACCGCCACGGTCCTGCAGTCTCTGAGAAGTTCGGCGAGATCCTCCCAGCGGCGGGATTCCCCGCCCGGAACCGGAGCAGACCTCTCCTCTAAGAAAACAGGCCTCTCCCCGTCCAGTTCATAAACCAGGAAGCGCTCCGCTTCTCCGAGATGCTGATTGATCAATACTCCTTCCCTGCTCGCAACGGCGATACGGGGACGATCCTTCTTTTCCGCCGCTTTACGCAGCATCCCGGTAACCTCCTCCGGACTCAGATCCTTCGTAAGCGTACCTGCGGCATCAGCCCTGCAGCGTTTGCAGTGGGTCATCTGCCGCAGGAACTCTCCGCAGCGCCCGCGTATGTCAGATACCGCTGCCGCTTCGGGCGTCACGATATGGGAGAAGGGGGTATCCTCCAGCGGGATCATGGGGAGAATATTCATCAGTTCCGCCCCCAGGGAACGTGCAAGACCGGCGATCTTTTCCGCTTCATGATCGTTTATTCCGGGGATCAGCACCATGTTGACCTTTACCAGCATACCCGACTCCCGGCAGAGCCTGATTCCCCTGATCTGGTTCTCCAGCATCAGCGAGGCTCCGGCTTCGCCCCGGAGGACCTTTTTGCTTCTGCGTACCCAGCGGTAGACCTTCGCGCCGGTTTCCGGAGTGACCGCATTTACCGTGACGGTGATGTGACCGAGACCGGCTTCCTTAAGGTCTTCCACGTAGTCCGGCAGTACGAGTCCGTTGGTGGCCATGCAGAGAGCGACATCGGGAAAAGCTTTCCTGACCGCCCGGAACGCGGCGAAGGTCTCTCCAGGATTCGCCAGCGGGTCTCCGGGACCGGCTATGCCGACGACGCTCAGGGGAACCCTTCCCCGAACCTGCTCGATATAGGCGACGCTGTCTTCCGGCCTGAGAAGGGCGCTGCTGACGCCGGGACGCCCCTCGTTGGGACAGTCGTATTTGCGGTTGCAGAAGTTACAGGCCGTATTGCAGGCCGGAGCTACCGGGAGGTGCACCCTGGCTGCGGAACCGCAGGCACTTTTCTGAAAGCAGGGATGTTTTACTTCAGACGGATTCGACATAATGCTCTCCTTTTACTGATACGCATAACCGACGGGGGATTCTGCCTGACGGCGTTCAAGTATGGTGTTGACGATACGGTCCAGGAGCTGGTGTGTCCCCCGGTAACCGAGATGGGCAATCCTCGCCCCGCCGACCCGGTCATGGACCGGGAAGCCGATTCTCACCAGCGGAAGCCCCAACCTTCGGGCCGCCGGATAGGCTTTGCTCGACGCGAGAACCAGGTCCGCGGGGCGTTCCTTTATAATCTCCTCGACCTGTTCAAAATCCACGCCGCCGTAAAGGGGAAAACCCGCCTGCGCCGATGCCTCGAGAAGCGGATTATGTGAATCAGGAAGCGCCGCGAAGACGGGCTTCGCACCGACCTCACCGATAAAACGGGTAAGTCCGCAGGCGAGATCGGCATCTGCAATCACCGCGATCCTGAGACCGGCCAGGTATTTATGAAAATCGGCGTAGCTGTCCAGGAGTCTCGCCCGCTCGGCTTCGATTTCTTCCGGAACCGGACGATCCGCGAGGTCCCGCAAACGGGTGATGAATTCGTCGCAGGCATCTATCCCCAGAGGATACGGCAGCACCGATCCTGAGGGCCCGAGCTTCTCTCTGAGTGCCTTGACCGGCTCGTTTTCGGAACTCCCGGCGGACAGGGCGATCCAGGAAGATCCCGATCCCAGGGCCTCCAGCTCTTCCACGGGAGTCCCTCCGGGACTCAGGGCGTGATAGCTCTCCCAGCTCCCTCCGTCCAGGGTATCCGCGTAATCCGGCGCGATTACAGGCTTCAGACCGAAGGCCGACACGGATTCCCTCAGGATACGCAGGTCCGCGGGCGAAACCATACCGCTTGCGATCAGCACCGAGGAAGCGTCGGCATCGAGCGTTTTCCGTCCCAGGAAGCGACGGAGCACTGCCGCCAGGGCCGCCTTGAAACCATCAGGATGGGAGCCCCGGTAACTCGGCGTAGACACGGTAACCAGGGGAAGTCCCGTTTCTTCCAGTTCCCTGATAAAAAGACGTACGTCGTCCCCGATGGTCTCGGAAAGACAGGTCGAAGCTATCCCCACAGCCTTCGGCGCGTAACGCTTTTCGACATTGTCCAGGGCGGCAAGAAGCTGGGCCTTTCCGCCGAAGATGGCTGTTTCTTCGGTGAAACTCGATGAAGCCACGTCCACGGGTTCCCGGAAGTGGCTGATCAGGTAGCGCCGTATATATGTGGCGCATCCCTGGGAACCGTGCAGGATCGGCATCATTCCTTCAAAACCTTTGAAGGCGATTACCGCCCCCATGGGAGCGCAGAGCCTGCAGGGATTGGTCGTCGAATCCTTCATTACAGGCGCCTCCTTCGGATAAATCTCCAGACCGGGGAGTTGACCGTGTTCGCCACTTCCCGGGCGAAATTGACGGTTCCGATGAAACCGGCCAGAGGAATCTTCCGTTCATGGTTATGGTCGCAGAAACCGATCCCGAGCTTGCAGGCCAGGGGGCGTTCCTTAACCCCGCCGATAAAAAGATCTGCACCGGTTTCCATCAGTATCCGGCAGAGTTCCAGGGGATTCGAATCGTCCACGATCACCGTCCCCGGCGGACACATCTTCGTGAGCCGTTCGTAGTCGTCGGGTCCACCGGTCTGGCTCCCGGCGAGGACCACCTCCATGCCCAGGCGACGGAGAATCTTGATCAGTGAGAATGCCTTGAAGGCTCCTCCTACGTAAATCGCCGCCCGTTTGCCTTGAACCTCTTCCCGTATCGCCGCGATCTCGGTCTCGACCTTTGCGACCTCTTCGGCGACCAGTTCCGCGGTCCGTCTCTTGATCCGGGAATCCCCGAAAAAGTCCGCCGCCTCGTACAGGGCCGCGGCGGTGTCTTCGATACCGAAGTAGGAGACCCGCCTGAAGGGGATCCCATACCGCTCCTCCATCGCCTGTGCAAGGGGAGTCAGGGAACCGGAGCACTGCACCAGGTTGAGTCCCGCCAGGTGGGCCCGGGAGACTTCGTCCACCCGTCCGTCGCCGGTCATCACCGATACGATGTTGATTCCCATCCGTCGGTAGTACTCTGTAATAATCCAGGCTTCTCCGGCGAGATTGAACTCACCCATGATGTTGATGCCCTTCTCGACAGGCGCCCCTTCATGGCTGCCAACCAGCCTTTCGAGGGCCGTACAGGCGGCCCTGTAGCCGTCTTTCTTCGTCCCCTTGAACCCCTCCGAGTGGACGGGGATCACCGGAATACCGTGCAGTGCCTCAATCTTTCTGCAGACCGCCGCTACATCATCGCCGATGATGCCGACGATACAGGTGGCATACACGAAGGCGGCCTTCGGCGTGTAACGGGGGATCAGTTCGTTCAGGGTTTTCTCCAGCTTTTCCATTCCGCCGAAGATTACCTCTTTCTCCTTTAAATCCGTACAGAAACTGAGTCTGTGCAGCTCGGGACCCGAACTCAATGCTCCCCGGATATCCCAGGTGTAGGCCGCACAGCCGACGGGACCGTGGATCAGATGCAGCGCATCCGCTATGGGGTAGAGCACAACCCGGGAGCCGCAGAAGACGCAGGCCCGCTGACTTACTGCACCGGCTTTCGAGGGGGCTTCACAATGAATATCATGACTGTCCCTCCCGACGGTAAGAACCTGTCGTTCCCGTCCGCTCAATATGGTGTCTTCTGCCAGGCTCCGGATCATCATCGTTGTCTCCTTATAAAAAATTACATTACCAGTTCGAACTGCTCTTCCGGCGCATCCCGGTCCTCCCGGTCCATGATTGCACCAAGCATCTTCTCAAGGATTCTCATCGCTCCGGAGTAGCCGACGGTGGGAAAATAGCTGTGGCCGATCCGGTCGAGAATCGGAAAACCCATCCGCACAAAGGGAATGTCCTCGTCCCGGGCAATGTACTTGCCGTAGGTGTTACCTATCAGCAGGTCCACCGGCTCCTGCTTGATCAGCTGGTGCAGCAGGAACATATCGGCCCGCTGCCCGTTATGTACATTCGCGGATTCATCTCCCAGGATCCCGGCTATCCGTTTCCGAAAAGCCTTTCCCGGAGTCCCGGAAACGATATGGACCGGTTTCATGTCCAGGTCGACCAGGAACCCGGTCAGGGCGATCAGCTGGTCCGGATCACCGAAGACTGCAACCCGTTTACCCGCCAGGTACTGCTGCATATCGGTGATTATGTCCACCGCCCGGCCCCGTTCGGCGGAGATCGATTCAGGCACCTGATGCCCCGTCATCTCGGAGACCCGGAACAGGAATCGGTCGGTCGCCCGAATACCTATGGGCAGATCCAGCAGCTCGTAGGGCACCCGGCACTGCTTTTTCAGCTCCGAAGCACCGGACTCGGAAGCAAAGGAACCGAGGCCGAAGGTCATGAAGCTGGATCCCGTTGAAACAAGCTCCTCCCGGGTCGTTCCTCCGGCGGGATAAAACTGATGAGTCCCGGACTGCGGCGCATCGAGCACGTCGGAGGTGTCCGGAAAGAGTACCGACGGAACCCGCATCTCCTTCAGGAGACGCTTGATTTCCCGCATATCCGGTGGTTCCACCCAGCCGGGGATAACGTTGATCTGATTGACCTTTTCCTCGGTATCCTCGGCAAAGGCCTTCACAATCCCGGCGACCATGTTCGAAAAACCGGTGACGTGGGATCCGACATAGGACGGGGTGGAAGCATGAATTACTTTCTTACCCTCAGGGATTTTCCCGTCGTCAAAGGCCTTCCTGACAATCTGGGCGAGATCGTCACCGATGGTCTCCGATAGACAAGTCGTATGCACCGCGACGATATCCGGATCATAAACCGTGAAAATCGTGTTCAGCGCCTGCAGAAGATTCGCCTGACCGCCGAAAACCGAGGCTCCTTCGGTAAAGGAACTGGTGGATGCCATGATAGGCTCCTTGTAGTGCCTGGTCAGGGTGGAGCGATGATAGGCGCAACAGCCCTGGGACCCGTGACTGTGAGGAAGACATCCGTGTACTCCCAAAGCCGCATACATTGCTCCTATGGGCTGGCATGTTTTGGCCGGATTTATGGTCAGAGCCTTTCGTTCCGCCAAATCCGCCGCTGTATGTCGCAACAACATCCTTTAATCCTCCGTATGAGTATGATAGGCGGCCCGCAGGGAAGGGTTTTTCTCCCAGGGCGCCCCGATCAGCTGCCATACTCTGCTGTTGATCATCCGGTCGATCTCCCGGTAAAAGTTGATGGCCCCGGAAAATCCCGCATAGGGACCGCCGTAGTCGTAACTGTGGAGCTGTTTCAGGGGAACGCCCATCTTCTGCACCGCATACTTCTCCTTGATACCCGCGCAGAATATCGAAGGCCTGAAATACTCGATCGCCTTTTCCATCTCGAAGTGGCTGATATCGTCGATCACCATAGACCCCGCTTCCATTTCGGGCATCATCCCGTCATAGTCCTTGAACCTGAATCCCTGTTCCCGGAGCACAGCCATATCTTCAGCACTCTTTCGCGGCCGGTAACGTTCCGGATCGGCCTCGACCTTCAGTTCCTCTATATTTCTGCTGTCGGCATCGATCCTGATATCCGGCAGCACCTCCCGGCCCTCGTAATCATCGCGATGGGCGAACTCATAGCCCGCGGCGACGGTTTTCATCCCGATCTCCCGGAACAGGTCCTGATAGTGGTGGGCCCGGGAACCGCCGACAAAAAGCATCGCCAGCTTTCCTTCGTTCCGCCCGCGGATAGGGGTAATGATCTCCTCGAAACCTTCAGTCTCCTCGGCTATCACCTCCTCGATCCTCGCCTTCAGCTTTTCGTCGCCGAAGTATTCGCCGATCTTACGGAGCGATTTCGCCGTCGCTTCGACCCCGATAAAGTTGACTTTGATCCAGGGTATCCCGAATTTCTCCTCCATCATTTCCGCCACATAGTTGATCGAACGGTGACACATGATCATGTTCAGATCCGCCGTATGGCTCCGTTCGAACTGGCTCACCGTCGAGTTGCCGGAGAAGGTCGCATTCAGGGTAATACCGCAGCGTTCCAGCAGAGCCTCAAGCACGAAAGCATCACCACCGATGTTGTACTCCCCGAGGAGGTTGACCACGAAATCTCCTTCCGGCGGGGTATCGTCGTTGCCCACCAGGTGACGGAAGAGCTGGTTGTTCGCGATATGGTGACCCGCCGACTGGCTGACTCCTTTGTATCCCTCGCAGGAAAAACCGAAGACGTTGCAGTCCCCGAATTTCTCCTTCATCTCCTTCGCCACCGCGTGGATATCATCCCCGATCAGTCCCACCGGACAGGTGGAGAAGATCGCGATCGCCCTGGGATGAAAAATATCGTAGGCCTCCTGGATAGCCTGACGCAGGAGTTTTTCCCCGCCGAAAACAATGTTGGAATCCTGCATGTCCGTACTGAAACAGTAGGTCATGTAGTTAGAATCCTTCTCTGTCGCCGGCATGGTCTGGTTGCGTCTGGTCAGCCAGGAGTAAAACCCGCAGCCGATCGGTCCGTGGGTAATATTGACAATGTCCCGGGTCGGCCCGAGAACTACCCCCTTGCATCCGGCGTAGGTACAGCCGCGCTGGGTAATGATTCCGGGGATGGTCCTGACATTCGCCTGAATCTCCTGACTCAGGTCCGGATTGTTGACGACCATCGCTTTCCTGCGTTTCCGGGCGACCTTCGGCGGGTATTTGGCCAGGACTTCTTCGGTAAAGGCGTTCCCTCCGTTCAACTCTTTCTGCATCTTCTGTATCTCCCTCAGGGCGAAAAGGATCTAAAGAACCTTGGCGCCGCTTTCACCTGTGCGAATCCGGGTGGAATCGAGAACAGGCAGAACAAAAACCTTGCCGTCCCCGGGCATCCCGGTCTGGTTGACACCTATAATCGTATCAACCGCCAGTTTCGTCTTTTCCTCAGGAACCACCAGCGTAATGATCCTCTTGGCTATCATCCGCGGGCCTTCTCCCAGCTGCGCGAGAGCCTCGGGGCGGCCCTCTTCGGCACCCTTGATCACCCGGTAGTCCACCAGACCCTTGCCGCGTCCCAGTACCCGTCCGGTGGCGGTGAAGGAGGTGAACCCGGCTTCGCTTAAGGCGACCTTGGTTTTGTTCATCATATTCATCCGGATCACCGCCATGACTTCCTTCATCATCTTGTTCTGCCCCCCGCCGTCACTCTTCCAGGAACCCGGAGCTGATGGTGTAAACCTGCTCAACCGGCGAAACAAAGATCTTACCGTCTCCGTAATTGCCGCTCTCCCCGGTACGGGCGCTCCCCATTACCGTACGGAGAACCAGATCCTTCTCCCCTTCCGGAATTACCGTCATGAGCATCTCCTTCGGAAGCTCATCGTAGGTAACCTCTCCGACCTGCAGTCCCTGCTGTCTGCCGCGGCCGGCAACGCTCACCCTGGTCACTGCCGGATATCCTGCCTCCAGCAGGGCTTCAATAACTTCATGGGCCTTTTCGGGCCGGACAATCGATCTGACTAGAATCTGCGCCATTTCTACCTCTCTCCTTTTAATTGGCTATACCGAAATCGATCAGAAGCTTCTCAAGTTCCTCGATCGCCAGCGGCTTCGGCACAACGAACATCTTGTTGGCGTCGATCTTGCCAGCGAGGGCGCGGTACTCATCAGCCTGACTATGGGACGGTTCATAATCGATAACGGTTTTCCGGTTGATCTCTGCCCGCTGCACCATGTTGTCCCGGGGAACGAAATGGATCATCTGGGTTCCCAGCTGCCTGGCCAGTTCCTCGATCATCGCCTGTTCGTTGTCCACATTTCTGGAATTGCAGATCAGTCCACCCAGCCGGACACCGCCGGCGTCGGCATACTTGACAATCCCCTTGCAGATATTGTTTGCCGCATACATGGCCATCATTTCTCCGGAGACGACAATGTAGATCTCCTGGGCCTTACCGTCCCGTATGGGCATGGCGAAGCCGCCGCAGACAACGTCGCCGAGAACATCGTAGAAGGCGTAATCAAGTTCCTTGTCATCGTCGTAGGCGCCCAGTTGTTCCAGCATGTTGATGGAGGTAATGATTCCCCTGCCTGCACAACCGACCCCCGGTTCAGGACCGCCCGATTCGACACAGCTGGTACAGCCGAATCCCTCTTTCAGAATATCATTGAGTTCCACGTCTTCTCCTTCCTCCCGCAGCGTGTCCAATACCGTTTTCTGTGCCAGACCGCCCAGAAGCAGTCTTGTGGAATCGGCTTTAGGGTCACATCCGACCACCATTACCTTCTTCCCCATCTCCGCCAAACCTGCCACGGTATTCTGGGTCGTGGTGGATTTTCCGATTCCACCCTTCCCGTAAATGGCTATTTTTCTCATAGGGTTCCTCCCGCAAAAACCTTGTTTCCCCCGACAGGGAACACATTTTATATTGCAAAGGCTGTGCCAGGTTGCGGGACCTGCGGGGAAGAGTTGTTTAGTCCTTATCTGATAAGCATTTACTCAGTACAGGAAACAGGAGATCACCGATATGTGCGTTTCTGTTTTTTACCTTCGGGTAAAGAAGTCTGCCCGGGTGCAGTGGATCTTACCTCTCCGTACATTTTTACAATCTTTACAGGATACGATAATCCCGATAATCAAGACGGTACTTGCGCATGCGGATTCCGATCTGCCGGTTGGTCAGCCCCAGCAACTCCGCCGATCGAGAGAGGTTCCCCCTGGTGGCTTTAAGAGCTTCAACCAGCAGTTCATACTCGAAGCTGTCCAGACGCTGCTGCAGGGAAGCAGCTTCAGTATATCCCTGCTCCGCCGGGGCGGCCATCTGGAGCGTCGGAGGAAGATGATATCCGTGGATTACGCCGTCCTCCGACAATATGGCTGCACGTTCTATGCAGTTTTCCAGCTCCCGCACGTTTCCGGGCCAGTGATAGGCCATCAGCATATCGATAGCCGGAGTGGATATCCTCGTTATGGAGAGGCCGTTGCGGTGATTGCATTTCTCGATGAAATGGTTGACCAGGGGCAGAATATCCGACTTTCTGTCCCTCAGGGGAGGAACAGTAATGGGAATTATATTCAAGCGGTAATACAGATCTTCCCGGAAACGCATTTGCCGGACCTCACTTTCCAGATCCCGGTTTGTTGCAGCGAGGACCCGGACGTCAGCTCTCAGGGTGTGTACCCCGCCTACCCTTTCGAACTCCCGTTCCTGCAGAACCCGGAGCAGTTTTGCCTGCATGTTCATGCTCAGCTCCCCGATTTCGTCGAGAAAGATGGTTCCCCCTTCCGCAAGTTCAAAGCGGCCTTTCCGCTCTGCAACAGCCCCGGTAAAGGCGCCTCGCTCGTGGCCGAAGAGCTCGCTCTCTATGACGCTCTCGGGCAGAGCGGCGCAATTCAGGCTAACGAAGGGTTTTTCCCTGCGCTCACTCTCTTCATGTACCGCCCGGGCCACAAGCTCCTTGCCCACACCGCTTTCTCCCAGGATCAGTACCGTGGCACTGGTTTTGGCAACGCGTCTGACCATGGCATACAAACCCCTCATATTGGCGGTTTCGCCTATTATGTGTCTGGGCCTTATGGACGCTCCCAGGGCTTCGATGAGACGCAGGTTCTCGCTGATAAGTTCCTGCCGCTCCTCGTAATGAGATCGATACAGACGTACGGCCTGACTTATCATGGAGGCAACGATTTCCAACACCTTTAAATCCCGCCTGGTCTCCTCCGGATCACCAAGGCATCGGTCTATGCTCAGGGTTCCAATGACCTCGCGATTTGATTTAACCGGTACGCAGAGATAGGCCGCGTCGTCCTCCCGGACATTCCGCCGGGCACCGGTTCGATTAAGAAACCGTGCATCCTCGGAGATACGTTCCACCATAATCGGGCTGCCGGTCTCGACCACCTCTCCGGTTATGCCCTCTCCGAGAATATAGATTCCCCTGTTCTGTTCTTCCGAACTGAATCCGAAGGACTCCTTTGTGAAGATGCGCCCGCTTTTCCGGTCGAATATGGTAACGCTGCCCCGCAGGAACTCCTTCCGCCGCGACAGCACAGAAAGAGAATCCCGCAGAATCAGAGAAATATCCTCGTCGTTCTGGATAGTCCGGTTCAGGGAATCGAGAAGATCGAGAATCTCCTTGAACTGGACCTCGCAGCGCATACAGTCACCGGAAAGTTCAGATCTGCTGTTGAAATTCTTCATAAAGCGACTCCATGATTTCGCAGTCAAAGGAACATTTATCGACCCTGGCCTTGTCCTGCAGCCAGCAGAGAAAACGGACAATTTCAGCTCCATCCAGGTATATTTCCCGGGAGGCAAGACAAGCAGCGAGGGCGTGGCGCCCGGAAGTTGCTCCGAATACGGTCTTTCCACGGCGAAAACCCAGTCTTACCGGATCGAAGGATTGGAAACATTCGGGATCCCTGAGAACAGCAGCAGCGTGAATGCCCGATTCATGGCTGTATACTGCGCTGCCGGCTACAGGTTTGTCCGGGGGAATATCCCTTCCGCTGAGCTCCGACGCCAGGCGGCACAAAGTCCCCAGGAATTCATATCTTATCCCCGAGACACCCAGTCCAGAAAGACCCAGGGCCACAACGAACTCTTCCAGCGCCAGGTTCCCCGCCCTCTCGCCCATCCCCAGTACGGTTCCGCTGACAGCAGAGGCTCCCGCGCGAACAGCCGCCAGAGCGTTGGCCCCTGCAAGTCCAAGGTCGTTATGAGCATGAAACTCGAGGGGCAGACCCGCGGCGAGCAGGTGTTCCACGGCTGTTTCGACATCCCAGGGAAACATTACGCCCAGGGTATCCGCATAACGCAAGCGCATGAAACCCGCATCCGCTGTCCAACGGGCAAAATCGAGACATTGCGAAGCTTCCGTCCGGGACGCATCAAAGAGACCGGCGGAAAAGAATTCAAAATGGTCGCCGCAAAACGCCCCCATGCGAGTGATCCTTTCCTCAATATCCGGACAGGACATATTCACAGAGTTGAGAAGACGCTCAGATACGGGAAACGAGATATGTACACGGGAAGCCCCGCAGTCTGCAGCAGCCCGGAGATCCTCCATACGGGCGCGGCAGAATACAAGACTTACATATCCCGGGCTTCTCAGTTTCCGCACCAGCTCTGCAACGCTGTTTCCCTCCATCGGAACCCCCAGTTCGATTTCATCAATCCCTGCTTCCCTCAGTGCCATGACCAGACGAAGCTTCTCCTCCAGGGAATATGCTACCCCCGGGGCCTGTTCGCCGTCACGGAGGCTGGAGTCAATTATTGTTATTCTGCGTACTTCCGGTGATTCGAATCCGTTCATCCAGGATAATGCAGCAATTTACATGCCAACCAAACTTATCCGGGTCCTGGGTCGTATCTTCCCACTATCAGCGTCAATAGCCCAGAATAGAGCTACAATTTCGTACATCTTTTTTTGTGATACTACATTTCTGTGTCATGCAGACGGAAGCGGCACCATAACGCTGTCGCTTCCGTTCATTTTCTGGTTTTTCTTTCCCGGGGTTTCCCCCTTGACCCGGTAAGCGGGGCTGGCTACTCTACATCAAAACGCCCATAATCCAGTCAAGGAAGCGCCAATATGAAAAAAAGATTCCTTTCAATCCTGATCCTGATTCTTCTTTCCTCCCTTCTGTTTTCCCTGGATTATCCCGGTACGGCTATGGGGGATGATTTTCTGAGCCTGAGGGTCAACCCCGCAGCCATGGCTTTCGGCAACGCCGGCGGGATAGCCCTGATTCACCCCTTTCTCATCGATAAGGACGAGGGGGACCGTCCGGACCTTTTTAATGAGTACTCCCTGCAGCTGGCCTTCACAAACCTGGGATACTATTTTGATAAACAGGACACCGATTACCGCCATAACCTGCTGGCGGCGTTTCCGCTGTTCCCCAACTTCTACCTGGGATGGCGGGGCGACTGGCAGAATGCGGACCTGGACGACATGGACAGCACCCTGGGCGTTCTGGCGCGTCCGACGGACTTCATCTCCCTGGCAGCAACGGGGGAGAAACTCTTTACCGGCGAGGCCGCCGGGACCGCGGGAATCGGCCTGCGTCCCCTCTTTCTGACCGGGGACAATCCCTCTCTGCTGACTCTGGGGCTGGATATTCCCTGGGATCGGGAAATCCGGCGGCCGGTACTTCACGCAAGCAGCGAACCCATCGATGCACTGCCGGGTTTTGCCTTCAGCCTTGCCTACAATATGGAGAGCGAGCGCCTGACCGCGGGAATCTCCTACAGCGTTGGAACCCTGAGAAGCGGGGCCCTTATGGACAACAAAACCAGGGGAGCCGCTTACGTACACCTCGGGGCCCGGAAGTACTCTTCCCCGGCTGTGCCCATGACGGATCCTTATGTACGCTTTAATCCCGGTCCTGAGATCGTCGAAGAGTCGGTTCCGGGTTTCTTCTTTTTCGATCCCCCCGCCCCCAGCCTTTTTGAAGTCCTGAAAGCGCTGAAGGATCTGCAGGAGGACCCGGTGGTCAGGGGTATCGTAATCGAGAATCAGAATTTCCGGACCAGCTGGGCGGGGTACCTGGAACTGATCGGCGCCCTGAACCGTTTCAGAGAGAGCGGAAAACGGGTCGTATATTACTACGAGAACATAAGCCTCTGGAACTATATCCTGGCCTCCTCCACGGGGGACGCCATCTACCTGAACCGCCTTGGACGGGTCGATCTCACCGGACTTGGAGGAACCCGGCTCTATTTCGGCGGGCTCCTGAGCTCCTTCGGAATACGGGTACACAATATCCGGTCCCACCCCTACAAGAACGGGGCCAACTTTGTTTCGGAACCGGGGATAACCCCGGAGGAACGGGAAATGCTGGAGGTATTCTACCGGGACGTCCTTGATGAAGTTGCCGATCTGATCCGTTCCGGACGGGGTGAAAAACTCTCCCGGGAGCTGGAAGCGATCATTGCCTCGGGGCCCTACCTGATCAGCGAAGAAGCCCTGGAGACAGGGCTCGTGGACGGGCTTATATATCAGGATGAGCTCACGGACAAACTGAAGGAGTTCCACCGGAACCCGGTCATCAGCAAGGGTGATTTTCGGGAATCCTTCCGCCGGGACTGGAGTGACCCCTTCGCGAAACAGATAGCCCTGATCTATGCCGTGGGGAATATAATTCCCGGGAAAGGGGTGCCGGGCTCCAGCATCGGCGCGGAAACCCTGGGGGCATCGATCCGGGCCGCCAGGGAGAACCCCTTCGTAAAAGCCATCCTCATCCGGGTCGATTCCGGAGGAGGCTCATCCCTGGCTTCGGACGTAATAGCCCGGGAGGTCCAGCTCTGCAGGGAGGCGGAAAAACCGCTTATCGTCTCCATGGGCGGAGCAGCCGCTTCAGGGGGCTACTACATCTCCTCCCATGCCGACAGGATTATTGCTTCTCCCCTGAGCGTAACCGGCTCCATCGGGGTTTTCCTCGCCATGCCGGAGTTCGCAGGGCTGCTGGAAAAGTATGATATAGGCAGCGCGCAGGTGGGAACCTCGGAGAACGCCAGTTTCGGGAATCCCTTCAAGCGCCTGAATGCCGGAGAGCAAGAGAAACTCTCCGGTCTGGTTTCCCATACCTACAAGCTCTTTATCGATACCGTTGCCCAGGGGCGGAAGATGGACAGGGAGGCTGTCGACGCAGTTGCCCAGGGGCGGGTATGGACCGGACGCCAGGCCCTGGAACATGGGCTGGTGGACAGTCTCGGGGGTTTTCAGGATGCCCTGGATGCGGCAGCGGAAGCAGCGGGTATACGGGGACAGTATATGCTGGTGGATTATTCCAACCGGGACATTCCCCTTTCGCTGCGGATGGCGGAGAGTTTCAGGTCTCCTTTAGAGGGCCTTTTTCTGCCTGAACTGCTGCTGAAAGAGAAGGGGGCCCTCTATATGATGCCCTTCAATCCGGCGGACTGATCCCGGGGCGGAGGATCATCACGGCGGTAGATCTCCAGTACGAGGTTCAAATGCTTCCGCATGCGGGAGGAAGCCTCTTCCGGCTTTCCCGTTACGATGGCATCGTAAATCTCCTTGTGCTGCTGATAGAGCTCCGCCGGGTTCTCCGCCCGTTCAAGGACCAGTCGTCGGCGGCCTTTGACTGAAACCTCCAGGAAGGTGGTAACAAACTCGGCGCTCTTCTGCAGAACAAAGTGGTCGGCTATCTCGAAGATCCGCTCGTGAAACTCCATATCCGCCTTGGCGCTTAAAGCCGGATTCTCCTCCGATACAGCCCGCTTCATGCGCTCAATGGGTTCCATTAGGTAGGAAGCCTTTACCGGGGTCATCTTGATGGCTGCCAGTTCGGCGGCCTTCAGCTCAAGAAGAAAACGAAGATCAAGCAGCTCAAAGGTAAGACCTTTCCTTTCCACGAAAAGGGGAGCCAGGGTCGAGAGAAAGGGATTGATGTTCAGTCCGGTTATGTAGGAGCCTCCGCCCCGCCGTGTCTCGATAAGTCCCAGTATCTCCATGACCCGCAGGGCTTCCCATACCGAGGCTCGGGAAACACCGAATTTTTCAGCAAAATCCCGTTCCGGCGGCAGACGGTCTCCGGGGGCCAGATCCTGGTCGCGGACGGAGTTAATGATATCCGAAATAATCTCTTTATAAACCTTTTTCACGCCTGTACTTCTACCTTGGATGGGTCTGTTCAGAAAAACCGGGAAGATATGGCCTGCCCAGAGTATTTTTCACGAATTCCCGCTGCTTTTCAAGCGCTATTTTTGTGTCGCTGAATAAAGTCGTAATTGCCTTTAGGCCACGCTACCGATATAGTTATGCCATGAACACGTATACCATCGTACGCATGGAGCATCTGAACCATCACGGTAACCTCTTCGGCGGCCAGATGCTCAAATGGGTCGACGAAAACGCCTGGCTTGTGGCAGCCAAGGAGTACCCCGGCTGCATGCTGGTAACCCGGGCCATGGACGATATCTCCTTCAGACACCCTGTACCGGTAGGGTCTATCCTGCGCTTTGATGCCAGGGAGACCAGGCATGGACGGACCTCCCTGAGTTACAGCGTGGATGTCTGGTCGGACGAACCGGGGGCCACCGAGGAGAAGCTGGTGTTCTCCACCTCCGTGACCTTCGCCTGCGTCGACTGCGAGGGAAACAAGGCTCCCATCCCTCCCAGGGGAGGAGCAAAACCCGGGGCCTGCAAGGATTAAGTCCCGATACTGCCCCGCTGATCGTCCAGAGCGATCATCTCCTCCGTCAGTTTTCTGATCTTTGAGCGCAGAACAAAAATACAGTCCGTCTCCTTTCCCCTGCCCTGAACAATATCCTCCGCCAGAGCCCTGCAGTTCGGGGCCCCGCAGGAGCCGCAGTCCAGGGCAGGGAGATCCTCCGTGAGGGCCTCCAGGTGTTCCAGTTTTTCCAGGGCCCGGGCGGGATCGGCATCCAGGGCCATTACCCGGTTTTCCTTTGTCATGACCCGGGTCTCCAGCAAAGCTTCCGTCTTTTCCACCTGAGAGACTTCGGCTGTTTCCCGGCCGGTCTGTTCCGCCCGGGCTGCGAGTCGGGACCGGGCCATAAAGGGGTTTTCCACCTGCAATGCCCCGCCCACACAGCCCCCGGGACAGGCCATGGCCTCGATAAAGCTGATTCCTTCGCTGTTTCCAGAATCAATCTTCTCCAGCAGGAGGGAGACATTTCGTATTCCGTCCACGGCAATCCCCTCTCCCGGGGCCACTGAACGGCTTTCTCCGCCGCTGCGTCCCCAAAGGATTCCCGTCTTTCCCGCAGCGGAATCGACCCGTCCCTTACCCACGGCCTTTACAACAGCCGCAAAGACATCCCGCACCGGGACTGCAGCGGCGACACTCGACTCTCCCGCAAAGAGAGGATGCCTGGAATCGGTAATCTTGGCGGGACAAGGAGTAATAAACACTGGCGATGCTGTTTCACCGTAATAACGCTTTATCATCCGGGCCGAGACCTCCATGGGGGAGGGCAGAGGGACCAGATGAGGCAGGAGTGCCGGAAAGCGAACCTCCGCGAGACGCACAACCGCGGGACAGGAGGAGGAGATAAGGGGACGGGGAGAATCTTCGCTCTCAAGTATTCTCGCCGTAGCCTCCGTCACGATCTCCGCCCCCAGGGCCACCTCTTCCACACCGGAAAAACCCAGGGATTTAAGGGCCCCCAGCAAATCCTCCATAGGAATGAGGGATTTAAACTGCCCGTAAAAACTTGGGGCCACCATCGCCACAGGGGTCTCCAGGGCAAGGGCCTCCTCCAGGGTATCGGATCGGACGCTCTTGGCATGATGGGGACATACCCGGATGCATTCACCGCAGTCGATGCAGCGCTCGGTCATAATAAAGGCTTTGCCGCCCCTGACCCTGATTGCCTCGGTCGGGCAACGGGTAACACAGAGGGTACAGCCTTTGCATCGCTCCTCCAGGAGCATCACGGAATGGCGGGTCATGGCGCATCTCCGTTTAAAAAGACGGTAAAGGAGACAGTGGTTCCGGTATCTGGCGACGATTCCAGGGTAAAAATGTCGGTATAGCGCTTCATGTTGGGTAATCCCATGCCGGCTCCGAATCCGAGCTCCCGGATGTACTCATTGGCCGTGGAGAATCCCTCCTGCATGGCGAGATCCACATCCGCGATGCCCGGCCCCTGGTCTTTCAGGACCGCACTGATCTGTTTAGAGCTTATATCGATCTCTGCTGTCCCCCCGCCGGCGTGTACCGCCATATTTATCTCACCCTCGTATAGGGCAACGGAGAAGCGGCGTACCGCCTTCTGGGAGACCCCGAGCTGCTGCAGCAGCCTCTTTACCTGGGTGGAAACCTCTCCTGCGGCATTGAGGATATCCGGAGTAACGGTGTAGAGCTTCTTCATTGGGTGCATCCGCCGGTTTTTTTCACGCCGGAAGTATACCACGGGGTCTGGACAATTGAAACAAATATCATTTTTCTGCAAGGATTACATAGTGTTCCGAATCGTGGGGATGAAACCGCTGTACTGCTCGTGAACTTCCGTTATTCAGGAAAAAACCATTATAAGGGCACGGTAAAGCAGCTAACCCCATGCCAGAAAATACTTTGATCGATGTCCATCCCCACGATTCGGAACAGTACTCAAGGACCACAGGCAAGGAGGCCAAACGATGATTTACGCCAGAGATGTCCTTTCCCTGCGAACCGGTATTTTCGCCCACCGGGGTAACTCCGACGCGTTTCCCGAAAACACCCTGCCGGCCTTCCGCAGCGCCTTTGAGCTGGGCTGCCATATGGTAGAGACGGACCTGCACATGACGGCGGATGGAGAACTCGTACTGTGGCACGATGAAGGGACGGGGAGAAACACCGACAGAGATCTTGTTATAGAAGAATCGAGCCTGGCGGAATTACGAAGCCTGGATGCAGGATTTGCCAGGCCCGCCTTCAGGGGGATGGGACTCTACATAATGACCTTGAGCGAGCTTTTGGAGGAGTTTCCCGAGGGGGTCTTCAACATCGACCTGAAAAGCCCGGATCCCATGATCGCGGTTCGCTACGCCCAGGTCCTGGCGGCCCATCGTGCCTGGGAACGGGTTATTACCGGAAGCTTTAACGGAAATGTTCTGCGCCGTTTCCGCCGCCTGGCTCCGGCCTGTCTGACATCCATGAGCCCGGGAGAGGTCCGAACAGCGGTAATTCTCAACCGGAGGGGGCTTACGTATCTGCGCCCCCTGGCGGCGGTACTTATCAAAGGCCGGATATTCCAGGTACCCGAGGTTCACGGGAATATACAGGTGGTAAACAGGAGCCTGATTTCCTCCTGGGCAAAGTCCGGAGTCCCGGTACAGGTCTGGACCGTCAATGATCCGGAGGAGGCAAAACGTCTTTTCCGTCAGGGGGTCCGGGGAATCTTTACGGACGCCCCGGAGACGATGCTTCAGGTCCTCAAAGGTTTCGACCCCGACAGTGAGAATCCCCTGTCTCGAAGCTAGAGATTCCCGATACTGGCAGCCATTACCGCCTTGATGGTGTGCATCCTGTTTTCCGCCTGATCAAAAACCACGGAATTCCGGCCTTCAAAGACCTCGTCGCTAACCTCCATGGCATCAAGACCGAACTCCCGGTGCACCGCCCTGCCGGTTTCGGTGTTCAGGTCGTGAAAAGAGGGCAGGCAGTGGAGAAAACGCACATCCGGGTTGCCGGTCATCTCCAGCATTTCGGCTGTTACCTGGTAATCCTTTAAGAGGGCGATGCGCCGGGCAAACTGCTCCTCCTCGCCCATGGAAACCCAGACATCGGTATAGATCGCGTCCGCTCCGGCGACACCCCGGGGAATGTCCTCACTGAGCTCGATGACAGCACCGCTTCGGGCAGCCACCTCCTGCATTTCCTCGAGCAGCGCGGGATCGGGGAAGAGCTCTTTGGGAGCGACGGCGGTAAAATCGATTCCCATCTTGGCGCAGCCGATGAGCAGAGAGTTCCCCATGTTGTTGCGGGCATCTCCCACATAGGCGAGCTTCATATGAGACAGGGGTTTCGGAACCATCTCTTCCAGGGTCATCAGATCCGCAAGTACCTGGGTCGGGTGGTAGAGGTCGGTCAATCCGTTCCAGACAGGAACCCCGGCGTGGGCAGCCAGTTCCTCCACGGTCTCCTGACGAAAACCCCGGAACTCAATGCCGTCGTACATCCTTCCCAGCACCCGGGCAGTATCCTTGATGGACTCTTTTTTGCCCATCTGGCTGTTGGTAAGAAAGGTTACCCGGGCGCCTTCGTCGAAAGCAGCCACCTCGAAAGCACAGCGGGTACGGGTGGAGGTCTTCTCAAACAGCAGGACGATGTTCCGTCCCTCCAGCAGGTTTCCCCGTATACCGGCACGCTTCTTCCGCTTGAGATCCAGGGAAAGATCCAGGAGATAGCGGATCTCCGCTGGAGAATAGTCCTTGAGACTGATCAGGCTGCGACCCTTCAGGTTTACCGGCATACAGACCTCCGTCAATTCAGGTTTCTGATAAATGAAAAAACCAGTATAATCAGAGAGCAACACCCAGGGCAAGGGTATTTCTCCCGCAGATCACTCCCCATATCGCCCCCCTTTCCTGCGGAACTCTGCCGGCGTCATTCCGGTCTGTTCACGGAAGCAGGTAAAAAAACGCTGCGCCGATCCAAAACCGGACTCCCCGGCAACAGCTTCCATTGTCTTGTCGGTGCTTCGCAGGATTCGACCGGCCACGCGGATCTTCTGGGCGGTCAGTGCCTGATGGAGGGTCTGCCCGGTCTCCCTTTTAAAACGGATCTCCAGACTCCTTCTTCCCGAGGCGAGCTCATGAACCAGATCGGCTACGCGTTTACGGTGTCCGTCGCTGCCGCGAATGAGACGAAATGCGGCGACCACGAGAGGGTCGCAGCTGGCATAGGAGGATGTCGATTCCCGTTCGATGATGCCCACCGGCGGAATTTTGACTGACTTCTCCGACCTCCGTGTCGCCCCCCGGGAGTTCATGAGAGCTTCGAGTTCTACCGACGCCATAACGCCGATTCTTTCCAGATCCAGCGCTATTGAGGAAAGGGGGGGATTCGCCAGCTCACAGGGGATGTCCTCGTTATCGACACCGAGGATGGCCACCCGTTCAGGTACGTCGAATCCTTCAGCCCCGCACACACTGCTCACCCTGAGGCCCACCTTGTCGTTACAGGTAAAGAGTCCCACAGGCCCGGAGAGTCCCGCCAGGAAGCTGGACAGCTCCGTGCCGAAGCTTTCCCGGAGCCACCAGCGAAGGGGCTGCAGAAAAACAGGCATCCTGTGCTGCCCGGTCTCATCCATGAATCCTGCAAGACGCTGCCTCGACCACTCTCCATGGGAGGTTCCGCAGAATGCGAAACTGGAAAAACCCTTTTCCTTGAAGTGACGTCCCGCCAGTCTGCCGGTTTCGTAGTCATCGTTGTGGACCCTGCAGATACGGTGAACCCCGAAGGCATTGGCAACATCCACCACCGGGCATGCAAGTCCCGACAGGCAGGGGATCTGTTCAGCATACTCCAGGCGGACTATGACACCGTCGCCGTCCCAGGCAGAAAGATCCTCCAGAGGAGAGAACATCCAGCCCTGTCCGTAGAGCCGCCAATCCGGTTTATTCCTGGCATATTTTACAATACCCCGGGCAATGCCGTGATCATAATAGTCGGAAAGGCCCATTCCCAGGGCAATGCGCTTCATTCCCACAGTATAACAGAAGAACCAGGTTTTTGCGTTATCCGATATAGGCTATGCGCATTTTACGCATTGTCGGCACGGGCAAAGGGATTCATAATTACGGAATGGATGCCGGAAAAATACACAACACTCTGGGTCGAACAGGGATTCGCATACCTGAACTGATATTCGGATCCAGCGCCCTTGGGAACCTCTATCGCGAACTCGACGACGAGTCTAAAAGGAACATCGTGGAAGGCTGGTTCAAAGCGAGTCCCTCCCCGGTCTGCGTCGACAGCGCAGGAAAATACGGCGCCGGTCTCGCCCTGGAGGAGATCGGCAAAGCTCTCCGTCACCTGGGAATACCGGATCAGGAAATCGTCATAAGTAACAAGCTCGGGTGGAAACGCGTGCCTCTCCGAGGAGGAGAACCGTCCTTTGAACCCGGGATATGGAAAAACCTGCGCCATGACGCGAAACAGTCCATCGGTTACGAAGGAATCCTGGAGTGCTGGGAGCAGGGGAACACTCTTCTCGGAGAAGGATACACAGCGCAGATGCTTTCAGTTCATGATCCGGACGAATACCTGGCGGCTGCCGAATCGAAGGCGGAAAGAGCGGGAAGATTCCGGAATATCCTGGAGGCCTACCGGGCCCTGGAAGATCTAAAGAGCTCCGGTGATGCCGCGGCCATCGGAATCGGATCCAAGGACTGGAGGGTGATCCGGGAGGTCCTGGAAAAGGTTGCACTCGACTGGATCATGCTGGCCGACAGTCTGACGATATATACCCATCCCGGGGAGCTTCTCAGCTTTATTGCCGAACTGGAAGAAAAGGGGGTTTATGTAATCAACTCCGCCCTCTTCAATTCCGGCTTTCTGGTGGGCGGAAGCTACTTTGACTACAAGCCGGTAGATTCTTCGGAATCTCCGGAGCTTTTCCGCTGGAGAGAGAACTTCAACCGGGTGTGCCGGCAGTTTGCGGTAAACCCCGCGAAAGCATGCATCGAATTCGGTCTGGCGCCACGGGCTGTCAAATCGATCGCCATGAACACGACCAGACCTGAACGTATCGCGGAAAATGTACGCAGCCTCAAGTACCGGGCGCCCCGGGAGTTCTGGGAAAGCCTTCTTGAGCAGGGACTGATCTCCGTAACGCCGGAGCAGCTCAGGTGAACAAGGTCATCGATTCCCACCACCATCTCTGGAACTTTTCTGAAGCGGAGTATGGCTGGATAGACCGGGACATGATCGTTTTAAGACAGGATTTCAGCCCCGGAATGCTCCGTTCGGAGCTTGCCGCCTCCGGCATAGATGGATGTGTGGCGGTGCAGGCCCGGCAGAGCCTGGAAGAGACGGACTGGCTGCTGACCCTGGCGAACAAGTCCCCTTTCATAAAGGGAGTCGTAGGCTGGCTCCCCTTGCAGAGCGACAGCCTGGAGGAGGAAATTGCGTCCCGGCTCGAAAACAGAACAGGCAGACGCCTTGTGGGGGTCCGGCATGTCGTACAGGATGAGTCAGACCCCCGCTTTATTCTGGGAAAGGATTTTAACCGGGGCGTAAAGCTGCTGGAGAACTACGGACTGGTGTACGATATTCTTGTGACCGAAGGGCAGCTTCCGGAGGTAATCGAGTTCGTGGACCGACATCCGCATCAGGTCTTCGTTCTGGACCACCTTGCCAAACCGCGTATTGCCGCAGCAGTACTCGAACCCTGGGGAAAGAACATGACCGAACTTGCCTGCAGGGAAAACCTGTACTGCAAAATTTCAGGGATGGTCACCGAGGCGGACTGGAAAAGCTGGACCCTGGAGAACCTGAAGCCCTACCTGGACAAGGCCTTTGAAGTCTTTGGGGCAGGACGGCTCATGTTCGGCAGCGACTGGCCTGTCTGCCTGCTGGCTTCCACCTATGATGAGTGGTATCAGACGCTGGCCGAATACTGCTCCCGGCTGAGCTCTGATGAACAGGAAGCAGTTTTTTCCGGGAATGCGGAAAAAATTTACAGGCTGGATCTTCCATGAGAAGAATCCGGATTGCTGGAACCCTACGGACCACAGCCGGTGGGGGATTTATTTTTCTTGAGGCCACGGAAAAGCCGGGATATACTGCTTTCGATGTATAGACTGATTCTTGTGGATGACGAGGCCATAATCCG
Organism: uncultured Spirochaetaceae bacterium; assembly: GCA_964554875.1. GTDB lineage: Bacteria > Spirochaetota > Spirochaetia > JC444 > Marispirochaetaceae > Marispirochaeta. The sequence continues at coordinate 135,768 of CAZKQJ010000003.1, forward strand.
CGACGGCATATCTTCCTGCCTTCCCTGGGAAACAAACGGCTTTCTCCTGGCGGGTATGTTCGAACATGGTGTTCAGGCCCTGGACTACCTGAAGAATAACCCGGTGGACGTGGTGATCTCGGATATAAACATGCCAAGAATGGACGGTCTGGAGCTGAGCGGCCACATCTCCCGCACCTTTCCCGAAACCGAGGTGCTTATACTTACCGGCTTCGATGATTTTGAATACGCCCAGGAAGCGGTAAAATACCATGTCCGGGACTTTTTGCTGAAGCCGATAACCGCTGCAGAGCTGGGAACGGCCCTGGAAAAGGTAAAGAAGGAGCTGGACGAAAAAAAGGCCGCCAGGGCGCTGCAGGAACAGATGAAGGAAAAACTGGAGCAGAGCTTTCCCCTTCTCCGGGAGCGTTTTCTCTATCGTCTCGCCTCGGGAAAGCTTGAACCGGAGATTGTACAGAGAAGAAAAGAATACTTCCAGTGGAAGGATCTCGGTTGCTTTTATCAGATACTGATGCTGGAAATCCCGGTCTTCTGGAGCGAACTGGAGCGGATCGCTCTCTCGGAATCCGTCAGGTCGGAGATAAGCGAATACGATGAAGTTTTCACAGACCGGGAAGAGAACCTGGTACTTCTGCTTCAGGAAAAAGACGAGGAAGCCATGACACTCAAGGCCCGTGAAATTGCCCACGGAGCATACAGAGAGGTATCCCGGCTTCGAATGGACCAGATTGCCGCCGGTTGCGGCCATATCACAGACTCCCTTGCTGATCTGCCCGGCTCCTTCGAAGGCGCCCGGAACGCCCTTGATTATTCCCGTGTACTCGGTCTTTCCCAGATAGTCTTCATCGACCAGGTGAGGAACAAAAAAACCATATCCCCGGAAGGCTTCACCCTGTATTCAGGCAGGATCCTCGATCAGCTCAAGGCGGGATGCGAACGGCAGACCAGGGAAGCTGTGGATGAAATGTTCAGTTACCTGGAAAATCACTATCTGACCATGAACGAGGCAGCATACTACCTTATCCGCCTCCACTCCATTCTGCTCTATTTTCTGCAGGAGATGGACCTTTCCCTGGAGAACGAGTCTCTTCTTTCCTACCAGCCGGACTGCTTTCACTCCCTCCGGGATGCACGGAATTTCTTCGAGCGCATGATAGGAGAGTTAGAACGAGGTATCCGAAAGCGGCGTCATGAAATGATGCTTTCCCGGGTGGAGAAGGCAAAAAAGATAATCGCCCAGGAGTATGCAGATCCGGGATTCTCCCTGGGGCAAATGTGTAACAAACTCTTCCTCTCCACCAGCCAGTTCAGCGTGCTTTTCAAGGAGGGAACAGGCCAGACCTTTGTAGAGTACCTGACCTCCTTCAGAATCAATGCCGCCAAACAGCTTCTCAAGACCACCGACCTGAAAAGTTACGAAATCGCCGAACGCACAGGATATACCGATCCCCGGTATTTTTCCCTCCTGTTCAAGAAGAATACCAACATGACCCCCATGGAATACCGAAAGAGTCTTGAACAATGAGAAGCCTCATCAGCTTCGGGACCCTTGGCTCCCGCATATACATCACCTTTACCGTAATGATCTTCGCCACCATCTTCATCATGCAGCTGGTGGCTTTCCGCTTTACCCTGAACACGGTGCGGAACTCAACCCTGGAAACAAATCAGGCCATGCTGGGACAGCTGACCCGGCAGATAGATTCCTACATACAGGGGATGGAAAAGATCGCTTCGGCGGTTCTTGAAAACTCTGAACTTCAGCGCCTCCTGGAGGATGATGGACTCGAGGGGGACCGGAGGGCAGTGGAGACAATGCTCGCCCATTATATCCAGGCCCGGGACGACATCTCGGAAATACTTATTTTCCCCCCCGGGGGTTCCGTTATTTCCAGCGACCCGGATCTTGCAATAAACCCCTGGACCGACTATACCCGCCGTTCATGGTATGTAAATGCCCTCGCTGCGCGAGGAAAAACCGTTGTCTCCGGTTCCTACGTCCAGAATCTGGTCAAGGGACAGTACTCCTGGGTGGTTTCGCTGAGCAGACAGATTAATACCAGACATAGACCGAGCACCCCCGGCGTACTCCTTGTGGACCTCAAATTCAACAGGATACAGGAGCTGTGCCAGTCCATGGTTATCGGCAAGAAGGGGTACAATTTCGTTATCGATGAGCAGGGCAACTACGTTTTCCACCCGACCCAGCAGCTGGTCTACAGCGACCTGAAAAGCGAACCCATCGACCGGATAATAAACCTGCTTGGAGACAGTGAACGCATGACCTACAGCGATGGGGAACGCTACTTCATGGTGGACACATCTCCTCTTACCGGCTGGCACATGGTAAGCGTACTCCGCTCCGACGACATCATCACCGAGTGGCGGAATGTTCAGGCAGGTTACGCAATCATAGGACTTGCCCTCTTCCTTATCGTGGGTATAGCAACCAACACCGTTACCCTGGGCATTACCAAACCGATCAGACAGCTGCAGAAAACCATGAAGAGTGTCGACACCGGAGAGTTCCAGCTGGTCGGTCGCATACGGGCCACGGACGAAATACAGGAGCTGGCCCGGGAATACGATATAATGGTGACAAGAATCCGGGAACTGATGCAGGAGAATATCCGGGAGCAGGAACTCAAACGAAAGAGCGATCTGAAGGCTCTGCAGGCCCAGATAAATCCCCACTTCCTCTACAATACCCTGGATTCAATAATCTGGATGGGAGAGATGCAGCAGCATTCAGCGGTGGTCCTTATGACCTCTGCCCTGGCCAGGTTGTTCCGCATCAGCATAAGCAAGGGACGGGAACTGATCTCGATAAAGGACGAAATAGACCATGTGCAATCCTATCTGACCATCGAGGAGATGCGCTACCGAAACAAATTCGACTATGTGATCGATGTGGACCCCAGTCTTTACGAGTTCGAGATTCTGAAGATAACCCTCCAGCCCCTGGTGGAGAACGCAATATACCACGGCATCAAGGAGATTGACGAAAAAGGCCGCATACGCATCCGGGGCAGAAAGGAGGACGAGACAATCGTCTTTACCGTGGAGGATAACGGCATAGGCATGGCGCCGGAGAAGCTCCGGCTTCTGAATTCAGCCCTGAAACACCCCTTTATGGAACAGGGGCGTCATGCCCGGGGAGGCATGGGTGTTGGTATCCGAAACGTGCACGCCCGGCTCAGGCTCTATTTTGGTGAGAATTTCGGCATCTCCTGCACAAGCCGCCAGGGAGAAGGGACCACAATCACGATTGTCTTTCCTTCCAGAAAAGGAGAGTCCGCGGTATGAAGAAATGGTTTGTTCCACTCCTCAGTCTGATGGCTGCGCTTGTTCTGTTCATGACCTTTAGCCTCTTTTTCGACCAGAACATCCCGGAAATGCCTGAACTGGAAAAACCCATTCAAATCATCATGAAATCCCGGGAACGAAAACCCATGGACTTCTGGGAGGTCGCCACCCGGGGAATAGTGGAAGCAGCACGGGAGTACGGCCTGGATTACGAAATAAGCGGTCCCCATTTCGAAAAGGAGATAGACCTTCAGATCGAGATCGTCAATAAAGTCATCGAACAGCGCCCCCCGCTCATCCTGCTGGCCGCCACGGATTACAAGCGCCTGGTCCCCTCCGTTGAACGGGCCAGCGAGCTCGGTGTTCCGGTAATAACCTTCGACTCCGCAGTGGATTCCACCATCCCCGTCGCCTTTGTTGCCACCGACAACATCGAAGCGGGAGAAAAGGCCGGCAGAGAGATGAAGCGACTCATGGCCCGGCACGACCGAAAGGAGATTGCCATCGTCAGCCATATAAAGGAGACCGCTACAGCCATTGACCGGGAAGCGGGAGTCAGAAATGCTCTGGAGGGGGAGACCATAATCGGAACATGGTTTATCGATGTGGAGCAGGAAAAGGCCTACAGGACAACCCTGGAGCTCCTGAAAAACGTGAATCTGGGAGGCATAGTCGCCCTGAATGAGGCAGCGGCGCTGGGAGTCGGGGATGCAATCGCGGAGAAGGGAGCCGAGGAAACGGTCCTGGTGGTGGGCTTTGACAATGCCACGCAGGAGCTTGCCTATCTTGAGGCAGGAGTCATTGACGCCCTGGTGGTCCAGAGGCCTTACAATATGGGCTACATGTCGGTAAAAAGTGCGGCGGAATTCCTCCTTGGAAACACGATTCCATCCTTCATAGATACCGGATCCATCCTGATAACCCGGGAAAACATGTTCAGCAGGGAATATCAGGAACTCCTCTTTCCCGTCCAGAACATCGGTCATCCGGAATAACCGGAATATATTCAACATAATCCGTAAGATTCTCGATTCCGCGATTCCGGAAACAGGGTGACAATTGTCATACGATTCCAAGGAGCGCATGTTTTGAAAAAAGAACCAATCCTGTCAATGAAAAATATCGACAAGCGTTTTGCAGGGGTCCATGCTCTCAAAGGGGTGGATTTTGACCTCTACGAGGGAGAGGTCCATGCTCTTGTGGGAGAAAACGGAGCCGGGAAATCCACGATGATGAAGGTACTTACAGGTATTCATCCTAAGGATTCGGGTGAGATTTACTATATGGGTCAGCTCTTCAATCCCTCCGACCCTAAACACGCCCTTGAAATGGGAATCGGGATAATTCACCAGGAACTGAACATGATGGACCATTTGACGGTTGCTCAGAATATCTTTATCGGACGGGAATCAACACGGGGTCGGGGACTTTTCCTGAACGAGAAGGACCAGAACCGGCGGACCGAGGAGCTTTTCCGGCACCTGAACATGAAGATTGACCCCACTGAACGCCTTGGAAACCTGACCGTAGGCAAGCAGCAGATGGTGGAGATAGTCAGAGCGGTCTCCCACGACCTGAAGGTCCTGATCCTGGACGAACCGACGGCAGCCCTTACAAACGCGGAAATCGACGAACTTTTCAGCATTATGCGGGATCTGGCTTCCAGGGGGGTGGGTATGATCTACATCTCCCACCGCATGGACGAGATATCCCGCATTACCGACCGGGTTAGCGTCCTCCGGGACGGAGAATACGTGGGCACCCGAAATACGACGGAAACCAGCAAGGAAGAGATAATCAACATGATGGTCGGCCGGGTTATCTACGAAGAGCCGAAACAGGAGAGCAGCGTGCCGCATGACGCCGAGGTTGTTCTGAGAGTACGTGACTTGAACGCCGGAAGAATGGTCAAGGACGTCAGTTTTGAGCTGCGCAGGGGAGAGATCCTCGGCTTTGCCGGCCTGATGGGTGCCGGACGGACCGAAACAGCCCGGGCCATCTTTGGAGCCGACAGAATCGACAGTGGAATTATCGAAGTAAAGGGCCGTCCGGTAACAATCCGCTCCCCCATGGATGCCGTCTCGCACGGTATAGGCTACCTTTCGGAGGACCGTAAACGCTACGGTCTGGCCCTGGGGTTGAGCGTAAGCGAGAACGCAGTTCTCCCTACCTACGAATCCTTCGTGAAAAACCTTTTCGTACAGAGCGGCAGGATAGACAAGGTGGTGGGAGAATATGTAGACAAACTGAATATAAAAACACCTTCCCTGGAACAACTGCTGAAAAACCTGTCCGGAGGCAACCAGCAGAAGGTCATCATCGCGAAATGGCTTATACGAAACAGCGACATCCTTATCTTCGACGAACCGACCCGGGGTATCGATGTCGGGGCAAAAAGCGAAATCTATACCCTTATGAACGATCTGGTTAAAAGCGGAAAATCCATCATCATGATCTCTTCCGAACTCCCGGAGATTCTGCGCATGAGCGACCGCATACTGATCATGTGCGAAGGTCGAAAAACCGGAGAGCTCGATATAAGCGAAGCGAACCAGGAAGAGATAATGAAATACGCGACCATGCGTAACTGAAACAGGAGTCTTGTGAATGAAAAAACTGTTTAGCGAAAAGAGCCTGCAAAAGCTTATGGCCCCTGCAGCGCTGGTAATCCTTTATCTTTTCTTCGGATTATTCGGGCGGAATTTCTTCTCCTACGCCACATTGGTAAACATATTCGATGCCTCCTATTATATCGGTTTTATAGCCATAGGAGTAACCTTCGTAATAATTACCGGCGGTATAGACCTCTCCGTTGGGACCGTTATGATGTGCGCATCCATCATCGGCGGTACCGCCTACGTTACCTGGGGCTGGCCCATGTGGACATCCCTGCTGCTCATCCTGCTGATCGGCACCCTCTTCGGCGTTTTCAATGGCATCATGGTCTCCCGGCTGAAGCTTCCCCCTTTTATTGCAACCCTCGGCACAATGATGATCTCCATGGGTATCGGCTCTATCGTCTCCAATGTAAGAAGTGCGACTTTTCCAACCCGTGCCGGTGAAGACGGCTGGTTCAAAAACATTTTCAAGATTATTACCGAAGACTATCAGTCGATTCCCACCGGTGCAGGGGTGCTTCTGCTCGTGGCATTGATTGCCTACATCATTCTGACAAAAACCAGAATGGGACGCTACATCTTCGCCATAGGAAGCAACAAGGAAGCCGCCAGGCTTTCGGGAATAAACGTGAAGAAATGGGAGATGATGGCCTATGTTACCAGCGGAGTCTGTGCGGGAATCGGAGGGATAGCTTTTCCCGCAGTCTATACCACCGTTATGCCCGCCCAGGGCCAGGGATTTGAACTCTACGCCATTGCCGCAGCGGTAATCGGAGGAACATCCCTTTCCGGAGGAATCGGATCGATCTTTGGAACCCTTATAGGTGTTTATATTATAAGCGTACTCCGTTCCGGACTCCCGTCCATGGACCTGCAGGCCCATTACCAGACCTTCTTTACCGGTGTTGTCGTTATCAGCGCCGTACTGCTGGATATCTACCGTAACAAAAGGGCATCGGAAATCCGCATTCTTTCCGCCGCGGACAGGTATCGTGCGGACATGAACGAAAAACTCAGGGACCTGAAGCAGCGCCTTGCTTCAGCCGCGGGGGATGAAGCAGAGGGAATAAAGAAGGAGATTTCCCGGCTGAAACATGAACGAAACCATGAATTCAGAAAAATGAAACGTGAACAGAAACATACACAGACGCAAATAAAAAAGGAGGAGCGCCAGGCGGAAGAAGAGCTGAAACGCCGGCTGGAAGAAGAGGCCGGAGAGTAAGGTTGAAACCCTGAACGTGTATTCAGGAAAAAATAACAGGAGGAATTTCATGAATGTATCCAAGAGAGCATGCATCGCAATCCTTGCGCTGATCATGCTGACGGTCTTTGCCCTGGGCTCATTTGCCGGAGGACAGAAAGACAGCGGGACGCCCTACATCGCAGTTGTATCCAAGGGAGAGCAGCACGACTTCTGGCAACAGGTAAAACTTGGAGCCACCGCCGCAGCTGCAGAACTGGGAGTCAGCATGACCTTTGAAGGCCCTGCTTCGGAAAGCGACGTACAGGACCAGGTAGAGATGCTCAATGTTGCTCTGGCCAAAGCCCCCGCAGCCATCGCTCTGGCGGCCCTCGATACCAACTCTGTAATCGATCAGCTCATCGAGGCCAGGAACCGGAAGATTCCGGTAATCGGTTTCGACTCCGGTGTTCCCGAGGCCCCGGAAGGATCGATCTACGCCAACGCTTCCACCGACAACTACAACGCTGCCGGCGTAGCCGCGGAAAAGATGTTTGAGGTGATCGGTGATAAAATCAAAGCTGCAAGCGCCGCCAGGCCTGTCAAGATCGTAGTCATGAACCAGGACGCCTCCGGTGAATCCCTGCTGAGCCGCGGACGCGGATTCAGGGACCGGATGGTGGAACTCGTTGTCTCCCGGGCCGGACTGGCAAAGAGCGATATTAAGGTTATGGGAAACCCCGCCTACATCGCCTCCGACAGTCCCACCACGGGCAACAAGGTCATGATCGAGATGGTCGTTCCCGCGTCCGCCTCGGCCAGCGACTCCATGGCCGCCTCTACCGCTGTTCTGAACAGGGTAAAAGAGCAGAACATTCTCGGAATCTTCTGTTCCAACGAAGCAACCGTCAAGGGACTTCTGGCAGCCACCAACGACGGTTCCGCCCTTCCCCAGCAGTATCCCGGCCTGATTGTTATCGGCTACGACGCCGGTGCGGGACAGAAAAACGCCGTACGGAACGGCTACTTCCTCGGTTCCATAACCCAGGACCCCTTTCAGATCGGTTATAAGGCAGTAGAACTGGCCGTCAAAGCCTATAAGGGCGAACCCGTATCCGACGTCGATACCGGCGCGAAATTCTACAACGCCGACAACATGGATGACGCCGACATCAAGGGTCTCCTGTACGATTGATCTGCAAGCACAAGTATAAAATGTACATAAACTAAAGATACAAGCAGGCTGCCGCTTACCCGGCAGCCTGTTTTTCTATACGGAGGAAGAAAATGCAACGACATGGTCAGCTTATTAAACTTAAGCCCGGGGTTCTTGAAAGTTATGTCGAATATCACCGCGAGGTATGGCCCGGAGTTCTCGCGACAATCCGGGCATGCAACATCCGTAACTACTCAATCTTTCACAAGGACGGTTTTCTGTTCGCCTATTTTGAGTATGTGGGTACAGATTTCGATAAGGACATGCAGAAGATGGCAGATGATCCGGTAACCCGGGAATGGTGGAATATCATGGGCCCCATGCAGGAGCCCCTGAAGACCCGGGGAGAAGGAGAATGGTGGGCCGAGATGGACGAGGTCTTCCACCTCGAATAGGGTTCGCGGGCAGACCCACCCTATTCGGGGTAAAGCCTGCAAAAGCGGCGATACGCCTCGTCCCATCCCCGCCGTTTGCCGGGTATATACGTTTCCGGCTTAACCGTCGATGCTACAAGACGTCGCCCGGCGGCCAGATCCGGGATCAGTCCCTGCCCGGCTGCCTGGACAATAATGTTTCCCAGGGCGGTGGCCTCGGCAGGACCGGCGACAACCGGGCGTCCTGTGGCTTCGGCGGCCATACGGCAGAGAAGACGATTTCTGACTCCCCCGCCCACAATGTGTATCACCGGATACTGTTTTCCGGTGAGCTCTTCGATTCCCTCCATGGTCCTTCGATACACAAGGGCAAGACTCCTGAAAATGCAGCAGGCGGTCTGCCCTTCGTTTCGGGGGACCTCCTGCCCGGTCTCGGCGGCGGCATCGCGTATTTCCTCCGGCATGTTTTCAGGCGCGGTAAAGCGCCGGTCCATGGGATTGATCAGGGTCCCAAAGGACAATTCCGCCTCCGCCATTTCGACCAGCCGGCTGTAATCAAAGGCTCTCCCCTCCCGTTCCCAGATACGCTTGCATTCCTGGATGAGCCACAGCCCCATAATGTTGCTCAGGAGACTGATTTTTCCTCCCGCTCCGATCTCATTGGTAAATCCGAGTTCCGCCGCCCGGGGGCTCAGGACCGGTTCATCAGCCTCAACCCCCATGAGACTCCAGGTTCCCGAGGAGAGGTAGATAAATTCCCCCCTTTCCGCGGGTACGGCAGCTATTGCCGACTGGGTATCGTGGGAGCATGTCGCAAAGACCCTGGTTCCCGACAGCCCGGTAAAAGCCTCCACGTCGGCACTGACCGGTCCCAGTTCTTTCCCGGGTTGAATTACGGGGGTAAAAAGCCTTGCCGGATACCCGAGTTTTTCGATCAGCCGCCAGTTCCAGTCACGCTTTCGAGGATCCACCAGAGCGCTGGTGGAAGCGATGGAGACTTCGCTCCGTAATTTTCCTGTCAGAAAATAATTCAGCAGATCCGGGGTCATGGCAACAGCCCGTGCAGATTCGAAAAGCTCCCGGTTCTCCTCCCGCTCCGCAAAAAGCTGAAAAATCGTATTGATGCTCATCATCTGGATACCCCCGGCGGCATAGAGCTCATCCTCCGAGACAAGGGTAAAGAGCTTCTCCGGTATGCCGTCGGTGCGGCTGTCCCTGTAATGGTAAGGATTTGACAGAAGCCTTCCGTCCTTACCGATAAGCCCGTAGTCCACACCCCAGGTATCCACCGCCAGAGAGCGAACCATCCGGCCGAAATCACGCCGATGGATAATCAGTCCCTCCAGGATCTCCCGGTAGAGGCCCAGAATGTCCCAGTGGAACCGACCGTTCAGCCGGACCGGACGGTTCTCGAAACGGTGAATTGTTTCGATTTCCAGGGAATCCCCCTCCAGGCGGCCGGCAATGCAGCGGCCGGAGGAGGCCCCGAAATCGAAGGCGAGAATGTCGCCTTGTGGTCTCATAATCAGACTCCGTAGAGGGATCCGAAGTTAGCACAGGCCCGATAGTCGGCACCTTCCTTATCCATGCCGAAGGCGTTCCAGGAGCTCGGCCTGAATATGCTCCCTTCGTCCACATTATGCATGCAGACCGGAATCCGCAGCATGGATGCCAGGGTAATCAGATCGGCGCCGATATGGCCGTAGCTGATGGCTCCATGGTTGGCGCCCCAGTTGGCCATTACCTGGTAGACATCCCGGAAGGCACCCTGCCCGGTAAGCCGGGGAGCAAACCAGGTGGTGGGCCAGGTCGGGTTGGTACGGTCGTCCAGGGTCCGGTGAACATCCTCGCTCAAGCTTACGGTCTCACCTTCGGCAATCTGAAGTACCGGTCCCAGTCCCTTGACAATGTTGATTCTGAACATGGTTACCGGCATCCCGCCCCGGGTAAGGAAGTCTGTGGAGTATCCTCCTCCCCGAAAATACCCGGCGTCGGCGGGACAGAACTCGGTAGCCGCGAGACAGGCCTGTATCTCGTCCTCATCGATCTCCCAGAAGGGTTTGATCGCCGGTTTCCCGTCCTTCAGCTGCTCCCCCGTTCCGTCAAGGCAGGTTGAGCCGGAATTGATCAGATGGATCAGACCGCCGGCGGCGATACCGCTCATCTTCTGTCCGGTAACCCGCTCGATTGCCTCGGGACTCCAGAAGGTACGCACATCGGAAAAGATCTGCGCGGTATTGGTAAGAAGATGCCCAAAGAGCATGGCCGCTCCGTTGAGGCTGTCGTTCTCGGTGGCGACGATATACGGCTGACGGGGACCGTTCCAGTCGAAGGAGGTATTCAGTATGGTCTCCATGAAGTCGCCGTTGGGAAAATGATCGGTCCACTGACGCTGTCCCTGGAAGCCCGCAACCAGCGCGTTATGACCCATGGCCTCCTCGCCAAAGCCCAGTTCCGCCAGCCGTGGATTTCCATTCATCAGATCCTTTGCGATCAGACACATCTTGACGACAAACCCCCAGTCTTCCTCCTTCTGCTCAGGGCTTCGCTGCTGGTCTGCAGAATTCGGATCCTGACCTGTTTTACAGAACTTTTTGGTCCAAACCAGGGCCTTTTTGAATTCTTCCTTGTCGTATATCTCCTCCTCAATCCGCCGGATGAACTCGGACATATCGACATATTCATTCCGCATGCCCAGATAGTCCTGGAAAAAGCTGTCGTCCACGATGGAGCCGGCAATTCCCATGGAAACCGAGCCCATGGAGAGGTAGCTTGTGCCGCGCATCATTGCCACGGCCAGGCCTGCCCTGGCGAAGCTGAGGATCTTCTCCCGGACATCCGCGGGAACGGAGGTGTCGTCAGCATCCTGCACCTCCCGGCCGTAGATACCGAAAGCCGGCAGTCCCTTCTGGGAATAGCCGGCCAGAACCGCCGCAAGATACACCGCCCCAGGACGCTCAGTCCCGTTGAAGCCCCAGACGGCCTTGGGAATAAAGGGGTCCATATCCATGGTCTCCGTACCGTAGCACCAGCAGGGGGTTACCGTCAGGGAGACCCCTACCCCCTGGTCGGCAAATTTCCGGGCACACATGGCCGATTCAGCCACCCCGCCGATGGTTCTGTCCGCAATAACACAGTCCACCGGATCACCGTTGGGATAGCGAAGGTTTTCACTGATCAGTCTGGCCGCCGCATTGGCCATGTTCATGGTCTGCTCTTCCAGGGATTCCCGGACACCCCGCTGTCTGCCGTCGATGGTGGGCCTGATTCCGACTTTGGGAAAGGCGTTGAAAAGTCGTTTTTCTGCCATTTTTATCTCCTTACTTCATTCAGATTAATAGCTTCTGGAGCATGTAATCGATTACATGCATGAATAGTATGACAGAGCTTTCCCAATAACGCAACAAAAAATTACCGGGAGAGGTTGTGATGGGTAATAATGCCCGTGGGAAGACGCCGGATAACAGGAGGGCCGTCATACTGCCGGCGAATACGCCTGAGCAGGAGCTCTGCGGCGGTCTGCCCCATCTCCCGCATGGGCTGAGACAGAGTGAAGGCTGAAAACCCCAGCAGGGGCACCAGGTCCATACTGTCAAACCCGGCGGTCTGGATTCCCCTTGCCGTACCCGTACCGCTCTGCAGAAGATAACGGGTTGCGCCGACGTGCATGAAGTAGTTGGCAATAAAGAGGTGCCTTGGAGGATCTGACAGGGCCATCAGCCTGCCTGCCAGCTCGTAGCCGGAATTTACATGGAAATCGCCGAAACAGACCAGTTCCGGATCGATCCGGATATGATGGTCCTCATGGGCCCTCCGGAACCCTTCCCAGCGCTCCTGAGCGGTGGTCAGATCCTGGCGTCCCCCGATAAAGCCGATGCGGCGCACCCCGGCCTCAAAAAAGCGCAGGGCTGCGGAGTAACTGCCGCCGATATTATCCACCAGCACCGCATCGCAGTCGAAGCCGCTTACCATCCGGTCAACGACTACCGCAGGGATGTTCCGTTCGGTCAACGCTGCATAGTGTGCTCCGGAGTTACCCGCGGGGATTATGATAACCCCGTCAACCCGCTGATCGCTTAAAAGGTCGATCCGCCGCTCCTCGGTTTCCGCCTTCTCCGCGGTATTGCAGATAATCAGGCTGTAGCCCTCCGCCTGCAGTCTCTCCTCAACTCCTTCGGCTATGTACATGAAAAAGTCGTTGGCAATCTCCGGGGTCAGAAATCCAACAGCGTGGCTGCGGCTGGTCTTCAGGGATCGGGCAATGGTATTGCGGCGGTACCCGGATGCGGCGATTACCTCGCTTACATGCTTGAAGGTCTCCGGGGCAATCCTGCGGTCATGGTTGAGGACCCGGGAAACGGTGGCGGTGGAGACCCCTGCAAGGCGGGCAACATCCTTGATGGTAACAGCCATGAAAATATTCTGCTGTAAACGATTGCATTTGTCCAGTACGGCTTTTACGAACCCTTGCCAATCAAGCCCTCCCCGGGTATGCTGGCGATAAATATGGACAGTGAAGAAAAACTCTATTTTACCTATCAGCACATACATCATACCGTGGCCGACCTGGCGGACCAGGTTCGGGCCTCGGGATTCAAACCGGACCTGATTGTCGCCATCGGTACGGGGGGCTTTATTCCCGCCCGGATTCTGAAGACCTACCTGGACCTTCCCATCCTGACGGTGGGACTGCGTCTCTACGGCCCGGACAACAAACCTGCGGAAAGTCCCCAGAAGATCCAGTGGATCGACGAGGTCGAGCAGAAGCTCACAGGGCGCAATATCCTCCTCGTGGACGAGATCGACGATTCCCGGGTCACCCTGGAGTACTGCCTTAAGGAACTGCTCTCCCACGATCCAAAGGAGATAGCCGTTGCGGTACTTCACAACAAGCTCAAGGAAAAACGGGGAGAGTATCCGCCGGAAGTCACAAAGATATTCTTCGGCGAGGAACTAGAGGACCTCTGGGTCGTATACCCCTGGGACGCCGAGGATATCGACGCCCACGACCGGGCTGCC